>NZ_JBIWNZ010000002.1:323309-376519 GCF_044767505.1 Kitasatospora sp. NPDC101235 | reverse complement strand
CGCCCCGCCCACCCCCCCCCCCCCCCCCCCCCGCCCCCCCCCCCCCCCCCCCCCCCCCCCGGCCCCCCCCCCCCCCCCCCCCGCCGCTCGACTGCCTTACTGCTTCTGGTTGAGACGCTTCGCGATCTCGTCGTCGGCCTTCTTGGCCGCGGCGGCGTAGTCGCCGGTCAGCGCCGAGGTCAGGAAGTCCTTGATCGGGTTCGGCTCGTTCTCGACGTTGGTCCAGGTCGGAACGTTCGGGGTGGTCGCGCCGTTGGCGGACGCCGGCAGGGCGGCCTTGGCGAACTCGCCGGTGACCTTGCTGTTGAGCGCGACCTTGTTCGGGATGAGGCCGGCGCCGGCCATCAGGCCCTCGTTCTTGTCGCTCATGGCGATCTTCAGGAAGCCCTTGGCGAGCTCGGGGTTCTTGCTCTGCTGGGCGATCGCCAGGTTCGAGCCGCCGAGGAAGACGCTGGACGGCTTGTCCGCGGTCGCGCCGGGGAGCGCGAAGTAACCGATCTTGTCGGCCGCCAGCTCCTCGGGCTTCGGGACCTCCCAGCCGAGGCCGATGATGGTGCCGATGTCGCCCTTGGCGAAGACGTCCTTCTGCTGCGGGGTGGCCTCGTCCTTGTCCTTCGGCGCGATGGCCGAGTGGCTCTGCAGCTTCTTGTAGGTCTCGAACGCCTTCTGGCCCTCGGGGGTCGACAGGCCGCCGACCCACTTGTCGCCGTCCTTCTTCGCGAGCTTGCCGCCCTCGCTGGTCAGCAGGCCGAAGTAGACGTACCACTCCTGGCCGGGCATGTAGAGGGCGTCGGTGACACCGGGGACGGCCTTGACCTTGTCCAGGTCGGTGTACAGCTCGTCCAGGGTCTTCGGCGGGGCGGCGATGCCGGCCTTGGTCCAGATGTCCTTGTTGTAGGTCACCACGCGGTTGGTGAAGTACCACGGGGCGGCGTACTGCTTGCCCTCGATGATCGAGGACTCGTTCAGGTTGGCGGCCCAGTCGGCGCCACCCAGGTCAGCCTTGTCCTTGGTGATGTCGAGCAGACCACCGGTGGCCGCGTAACCCGCGGTCTGGGTGTTGCCGATCTCCAGGACGTCCACCGAACCCTCGGAGAGGGCGGCGGTGACCTTCTGGCCGATGCCGTTCCACTTCTGGGTCTGGATGTCGAGCTTGGCACCCGGGTAGGCGGCGGCGAAGTCGGCCTTGACGCTGTCCTCCCAGCCCTTGGGGGCCGAGCCGTCCATCAGCCACACGGTCAGGGTCTTGCCGTCGTAGTTCTTGGCCGACGAGCCGCCCTCGCTCTTCTTGCCGTCCGAGCCACAAGCCGCCAGGCCGACGACCATTGCTGCGACGCCGACCGCCGCGATGAGCTGACGCTTCACGCCATCCTCCTGAGGGATGCCTGGGTTGCCCCCGTCGGGCGGCAGCGGCAGACCCACACAAAGCGGGGGGAATGGTGCCGCGGACCCCTTCGAACGGGTGGGGGGATTCATAGTGACCGGCCTAGTGGTGTAGACCAGATGCCTGGAGCTTGGCCTAGACCAATGGGCCTGTCAACGGCTGTTCGACCGATCCCGACCACCCGTTATCAAGCCGACACCGCACATCGTTCATCGCGTGATGAGGTATTCGTTCCGTAGCCATACATGCAACGATGTGAGCCGTTAACGATGTGGTGGGGTCGCCGAAGACCTCGCGAGAAGCGGGAGAACAGGTCCGATGAGCAGCGACGGGGGAACCAGCGCCCAGGTCAACGACCCCGAGGTGAACAGCCTCCCGGCGCAGTCCGGTACCGACCCGACCGCGCGCGTCCCCAAGTACTACGGCCTGAAGCGGCACCTGCTGCAGCTCACCGAGACCCAGCCCGCCGGCACCCCGGTGCCGCCCGAGCGCGCGCTGGCCGCCCAGTTCGACACCTCGCGCACCACCGTGCGCCAGGCCCTCCAGGAGCTGGTCGTCGAGGGCCGGCTGGAACGCATCCAGGGCAAGGGCACCTTCGTCGCCAAGCCCAAGGTCGCCCAGGCCCTCCAGCTGACCTCCTACACCGAGGACATGCGGGCCCAGGGCCTGGAGCCCACCTCCCGGCTGATCGAGATCGGCTACATCACCGCCGACGACCGGCTCGCCCCGCTGCTCGACATCAAGCCCGGCGGCCGGGTGCTGCGGATCGAGCGCCTGCGCCTGGCCAACGGCGACCCGATGGCCATCGAGGTCGCCCATCTGTCCGCCAAGCGCTTCCCCGCCCTGCGCCGCAACCTGGCCAAGCACAACTCGCTGTACGCGGCGCTGCGCGAGGTGTACGGGGTCACCGTGGCCGAGGCCGAGGAGACCATCGAGACCACCCTGGCCAACCCGCGCGAGGCCGGCCTGCTCGGCTCCGACCTCGGCCTGCCGATGCTCCAGCTCTCCCGGCACTCCTTCGACGCCGAGGGCGATCCGGTCGAGTGGGTCCGCTCGATCTACCGCGGCGACCGCTACAAGTTCATCACCCGGCTGAAGCGTCCGGAGTAACCCCACTCCCCCACCGCACTTCGGGCACCGGCGCACGCGACCCGCGCGCGCCGGTGCCATTTGCGTTCTGCGGCGACACCCCGACGTCCCGCGACGGCGGCGCCCGTTCCGTCCACCGCGGTACCGCGTTTCCGTTGCCTCGCGGCGCCCTTGCACTCCTCGGCAGTGGCACCTTTGCGCCCCCCCGACGGCGGACATCGGTCGGTTACGTCCGACTGGCGGGAAGTTCCGTCGATTCCGGTGACATGGATCACCTCATGCTCTAGATTGCGCAGCCGTACTGACCTGACTGCCGATCACCGATGGTGCTGCTCGGCGGGCCCGCACGGCGCTCGGCGCCGACCGGGCTGCGGCGCCGACGGGGACCTCTCCGGAGCGGAGCCGACGATGCCCTCTGATCCCCCGACCGTCGACGATGTCATGCCCGAGCCGGCCGGGACGCCCGTCCCGGCGGTGACGCCCGAACGGGTGCTGGCCGGCCTCGCCCTGCTCGTGCCGATCGTCGCGATGCTCTGGGTGTCCTCGTACGACAAGGGCGACCCGGCGGTGGCCGGGATGCCGTTCTTCTACTGGTACCAGCTGCTCTGGGTGCCGGTGTCGGCCGTGTTCACGGTCGCCGCCTACCTGCTGATCACCCGGGACGAGAAGGCCCGCAAGGCGGCCCGGACGGGCGGTGCGCGATGAAGGACGTCAACGTGCCGGCCCTCGTGGTCTTCGTGCTGTTCTTCGCCCTGGTCACCGTGATGGGCTTCCTCGCCTCGCGCTGGCGCCGCGCGGACGACGCGGCGCACCTGGACGAGTGGGGCCTGGGCGGCCGCAGCTTCGGGACCTGGGTGACCTGGTTCCTGCTCGGCGGCGACCTCTACACCGCGTACACCTTCGTCGCCGTCCCGGCGGCGGTGTACGCGACCGGCGCGGCGGGCTTCTTCGCGGTGCCGTACACGATCATCGCCTACCCGCTGGTCTTCCTCTTCCTGCCCCGGCTCTGGTCGGTCTCCCGGGTGCACGGCTACGTGACCCCGGCCGACTTCGTGCGCGGCCGGTACGGCTCGCGGCCCCTGTCGCTGGTGGTGGCGCTCACCGGCATCCTGGCCACCATGCCGTACATCGCCCTGCAACTCGTCGGCATCCAGGCCGTGTTGGACGTGCTGGGGGTCGGCGGCGGGGAGAACGCCAACTGGTTCGTCAAGGACCTGCCGCTGTTCATCGCCTTCGGCGTGCTGGCCGCGTACACCTACTCCTCCGGCCTGCGCGCCCCGGCGCTGATCGCCTTCGTCAAGGACGCCCTGGTCTACATCGTGATCATCGTCGCGGTGATCTACATCCCGATCCGGCTCGGCGGCTACGGGCACATCTTCGACACGGCCGCGCAGCACTTCAAGGAGGCCAAGGCCGGCTCGCTGACCATCCCCGAGAACAAGCAGTGGACGTACGCCACGCTCGCCCTCGGCTCGGCGATGGCGCTGTTCATGTACCCGCACTCGGTGACCGGTGTGCTGGCCTCCAAGTCCCGCAACACCGTGCGCCGCAACATGGCGATCATGCCCGCCTACTCGCTGATGCTGGGCCTGCTGGCGCTGCTCGGCTTCATGGCGATCGCGGCGGGCGTCGGCAAGGGCGTCAAGGGCTACAACTCCCAGCTGTCGGTGCCGCAGCTGTTCGCGGACATGTTCCCGGACTGGTTCACCGGCGTGGCCTTCGCCGCGATCGGCATCGGCGCGCTGGTGCCGGCCGCCATCATGTCCATCGCGGCGGCCAACCTGTTCACCCGCAACGTCTACAAGGAGTGGCTCAAGCCCGCCGCCACCCCCGCCGACGAGACCCGGATCGCCAAGCTGGTCTCGCTGCTGGTGAAGGTCGGCGCACTGGTCTTCGTGCTCGGCATGGACAAGCAGGCCGCGATCAACCTCCAACTGCTGGGCGGCCTGTGGATCCTGCAGACCTTCGTGGCGATCGTCGGCGGCCTGTTCACCCGCTGGTTCCACCACTGGGCGCTGTTCGCCGGCTGGGCGGCCGGGATGGTGTACGGCACCTGGAAGGCGTACGGGATCGCCAGCCCGGCCACCAAGCACTTCGGCGGCAACGCGGCCGAGATCCCCGGCATCGGCGAGATCGGCTACATCGGCCTGACCGCCTTCGCCCTCAACCTGATCGTCTCGGTGGCGCTCACCCTGGTGCTGCGGGCGGTCAAGGCGCCGGACGGCCCGGACGAGACCAAGCCGTCCGACTACAGCGCCGAAGCCGGCGACGAAGAGCCGAAGAACGCGCCGGAGCCTGTAGCGGCGCACTGATTCGCGCGGTACGCGCCCTGTGATCGCGCCGCCTTCTCCGTGAACACTGGAGAAGGCGGCGCGATCATATGTATGAACAGGCGTGTACGCCGGGCACCACCAGACCGGACCGGCATCCGGCCGGGACCTGATCGACCACGGGGAGCTCGCGGCCATGGCAGAACTCGGTACCACCCTCAACGGCCAGCACCAGTCCACCCAGAGCCAGCACCACCACGTCACCGCGCAGGGCCAGCACGGCACCGCCCACCGCCCGGCGGCGGCCGGCCGGCTGCCGTCCGTGCTGATCGCCACCCGGCACGGGGAGTCCACCGCCAACGTCGAGTTCCAGCTGGCCGAGGCCGCCGGAGCGCTCAGCGTCCCGATCAGCTGCCGCGACGCCGACATCCCGCTGTCGCTGCACGGCCGCCGGCAGGCCCAGACGCTCGGCCACTGGTGGGCCGGCCTGCCCAGCGCCGACCGCCCGCGCAGCGTCTGGTGCTCGCCGTACGTGCGCACCGCCGAGACCGCCCGGATCGCACTCGCCCAGGCCGCCGGGCTCGGCGCCGTCCCCGTCACCCTGGCCGTCCGCTACGACGAGCGGCTGCGCGACCGCGAACTCGGCGTCCTGGAGATGCTGCCGAAGGCCGCGATCGAGGCCAAGCACCCGGAGGAGGCGGCCCGGCGGCGCAAGATGGGCGAGCTGTACTACCGCCCGCCGGGCGGCGAGTCCTGGGCCGACGTCGCACTGCGGGTGCGCAGCCTGCTGCGGGACCTCTGCGAGGAGGAGGCCGGACGGCCCGTCCTGCTGGTCGCGCACGACTGCACGGTGCTGATGCTCCGCTACGCGCTGGACCGGCTCACCGAGGAGCAGCTCACCGCGCTCGGGCCGGTGCACAACTGCTCCACCAGCCTCTGGCGGGCCCAGGAGGGGCGGCTGCGGCCGGACGGCTGGAACGGGGTCGAGCACCTGGCGGCCGGGGAGGACTGACGGCACGTCATGGTGCGGCCGGGTCGGAGGCCGGGTCCGGGCCGGCGAAGCAGCGCCGGTAGGCCAGCGGCGTGGTGCCCAGCCGGCGGCCGAAGTGGTGCCGCAGGGCGGCCGCGTTGCCGAAGCCGCAGCGGGCGGCGATCGCGTCCACCGACTCGGAGGTGGACTCCAGCAGCCGCTGGGCGAGCAGCACCCGCTGGCCGACCAGCCAGCGGTGCGGGGTGGTGCCGGTCTCCTGCTGGAAGCGGCGGGCGAAGGTGCGCGGCGACATGTGCGCCCGGCCGGCCAGCTGCTCGACGGTGGCCTCCTCGGCCAGGTGGTGGCGCATCCAGTCCAGCAGCGGGGCCAGCGATTCGCCGGTGGCCTCGGGCAGCGGGCGGTTCACGAACTGGGCCTGCCCGCCCTCCCGGTGCGGCGCCACCACCATCCGGCGGGCGATCTCCCGGGCCACCTCGGCTCCCTGCACCTTGCGCACCAGGTGCAGGCAGGCGTCGATGCCGGCCGCCGTCCCGGCGGAGGTGATCACCGGGTCGTCGTCCACGTAGAGCACGTCCGGCTCGACCGTGGTCAGCGGGAAGCGCGCGGCCAGCGCCTCGCTGTGCCGCCAGTGGGTCGCGGCGCGACGGCCGTCCAGCAGCCCGGCGGCGCCCAGCACGAAGGCGCCGCTGCAGATGGACAGCACCCGGCCGCCATCCTCGACCACCCCGCGCAGCGCCTCCAGCAGCGGCTCCGGGTAGGTGCGGCGGATGCCCGCCGCGGTGACCACGGCGAGGTCGGCCCCGGCCAGCCGCTCGGGGCCGTACGGGACGTCCACCGCGAAGCCGGAGTGGGTCGCGTGCGGCCCCGGGCGGGCCCCGGCGATCGCGAAGTCGTAACCGGGCAGCCCGTCGGCGGTGCGGTCCAGGCCGAACACCTCGCAGGCCACGCCCAGTTCGAAGGGGTGGATCTCCTCCAGCACCACCGCGACCACGTTCTCCAGCATGCCGTCGTTCTTCAGCATGCCGTCCAGGATGCCCCCGCTGCCCGCCGCCGCGGAAGGCGCCGACTGGCAGGATTTCGAGGCAATCGGTCGTTCCTGCCACTCGTGGCCGCTGCGCCGCCCGGCCACAGTGGTGCCCATGGACAGCGACACCCTCTCCGGCGCACTCGCCCTGGCCGCAGCCGTCGGCGGCTTCGGCCTGCTCGGCGTCCTGATCGGCCGCGAAGCCTCCCAAGGCCCGGCGGCCGGCCGCGACAACTACCACCGCCCGGGCGGCTACCCCGCAGACCCGGCCCGCCCCGAGCGGCTGTACGGCACCCCGCCCGCCGCCTCCCCGCGCCCCGGCGCCGGCCGAGCCGCCCTCCCGGCCCGTTCGACCCCGGAGAACCGTCCCGCGGAGCGCTCCGGCACACTGGCCCGATGGACTTCCTCATCCGCCAGGCCCTCCCGGAGGATCTCGCCGACGCCGGCCGGATCACCGTCGAGACCTTCGTCGGCGACGGCTACACCAGGCCCACGAGCAGCTACGTCGAGCTGCTGCGCGACGCCGGCCGGCGGGCCCGGGAGGCCGAGCTCCTCGTCGCCGTCGACGCGGCCGGAGCCGGGGTCCTCGGCTGCGTGACCTTCGCGGTCGGCGGCACCGAGTGGGCGGACATCGCCTCCCCGAGGGAGGGCGAGATCCGGATGCTCGCCACCGCCACCGCCTCCCGCGGCCGCGGCGTCGGCGAGGCCCTGGTCCGCGCCACCGTCACCCGCAGCCGCGAACTCGGCCTGGACGGCATGGCCTTCTCCACCCGCCCGGAGATGACCGCCGCCCACCGGGTCTACGAACGCGTCGGCTTCCGGCGCACCCCGGAGCGTGACTGGTCCCCGTACCCGGGGATGGATCTGATGGTCTACACGATGGCGTTCTAGCGGCCGTTCCTGAGCATCCGTCACGGCCTCTTGTCGTACCCGGGCGCCACGTAGACGGTGTACCGGCCGTGCTTCCCGCTCGTCACCACGGTGACCACCCGGTACCCGGCGGCCTTCAGGGTGGGCTGGATCGCCTTGTCGATGGCCCCGGTCTGGGTGAAGTCCAGGACCACGACCTTCCACTCGTGGGCCTGGATGCCGGCCTGGATCGCGGGCACCCCGTTCTGCATCTCGCCGGTGGCCGGGTCCCGGCGGAAGACGGCCACCAGGTCGTGCCACTGCTGCCAGTTGGTCTGCTTGCGCAGGTAGTACGCGGGGACGTTGTAGTTCTCGACCAGGTACCGGTCCTCGCCCTTGACGATGTACGGCTCCAGGGCGGCCACGAACTCCTTCGAGTTCGACCACTCTCCGTACATCTCCCGGCCCTGGGCCGAGCCCACCCAGGCGAGCGGACCGACCACCAGGGCGGCAGCCGCCACCCCGGCCACCAGGTGCAGCCGGCCCTTCAGCCAGAGCACCGTACGGGCCAGGACCAGGCCCACCACGATGCAGGAGAACCAGGCGCCGAAGTCGACGTGCTTCTGCAGGGACAGCCAGGTGTGGATGCGGATCTGGTTCACCGGCGCCATCAGTCCGGCCAGCAACAGGAGCAGCGCCAGCCAGAACTCGGGCCAGGCCGCACCGCCGCGCCGCCGCGCCCGAACCAGCTGCACCAGCACCCCGGCCAGCGCGACCACCAGCAGCGGGCCGACCCAGCGGGCGGCCTCCGAGGCCACGTAGGAGTACGAGTCGTGGCCCGGGGCGCGCTTGAGCGTGGTGTGGTTGAAGCCGTTGACGTACTTCTCGCCGGCCGCCAGCGCCGCTGCGCCGACCGCCACCACGAAGGTCAGCAGCACCAGCAGCCCGCGCCGCCAGGCCTCCCAGAGGCGCAGCGACCCGCGCGGCCCCGCCAGCACCGCGATGCCCGCCACCACCGGCACCCACAGCAGCGCGGCGTACTTGGTGGCGCCGGCCAGGGCCAGCAGCAGCCCGGAGGCGACCAGGCTCGGGTAGCCGCCGCCCGTGGTCAGCCGCACCGCGAAGTACCCGGCCCAGGCGAGGATCGCCAGCGCCATCGCGTCGTAGGTGGCCAGGCCGCCGAGGAACTGGGTGGGGCCGAGCGCGACGAAAGCCGCCGCCGCGCAGAACGCCGCGAGCGAGCCGTGCAGCCGCCGGGTGGCCAGGTGGACGGCGACGGTGGCGGAGAGCATGAACGCCAGGCTCAGCAGCCGGGCGCCGTTCAGCCCGCCGAGGAAGTCCGCGACGGCCACCACCACCGGGTAGATCAGCGGGGAGCCGGAGAAGAAGGTCTCGTACGTCGACACCGGGGTGCCGTGCCGCAGGTGCGCGATCTCCTGGTAGCCCGCGTAGATGTAGGTGCCCTCGTCGATGAAGGCGGTGTTGCTGAGGATCAGGTGGTACGAGAGCGCCCCCTGGATCAGCAGCACGGCCAGCAGCGGCAGCCAGTCGGCCCGCAACGCCGGCCGGGCCGGGTGCGGCACCCCGGGCGGCCCGGGCTTGCGGCGGCGCCGGTCGGCCGCCGGGTAGGCCTGCGCCGTCCCGGCGGCCGTCCGGTCGCGCTCGCCGAGGGCCACCCCAGCCGGCCTGGCCCCGCCGAGGACGGGCTTGCGGGTGGACTCGGGCCGGATCCAGCGGCCGTCCGCGCTCATCAGTACTGCTCCTCATCTGGGACTTCGCATCCGGACGGGCCCTGGAGCCCACGCCCCGGGGCGCGCTTCGGCCGCCGCCCCACACTGCCGGGGGCGGCGGCCGGACGTTCACGAGGGCCGGTCGGCCCTGCGGCGGGTCCTGCGGGTCGTCCTCACCGGCCCGCGGAACCCGCCCGGACGGGCTCAGCCTCCGAGCCAGGCACCGGTCGGCGCGATGGACGGAGGCGAGCTCGGACCGGCCACGATCTTGACGACGTCGGCCTCGGGCAGCACCTGGTCCCACACCTGGATGTCGGCGACCGCGCCGTGCCAGGGGTCGGCCCACTGCGAGTTGGAGCTCAGCCGGCCGACCTGAAGGGTGTTGCCGCCGCTCGGCGGCACCCCGGCCGACTTGGCCGAGGACTGCGGAGCGCCGTTGACGTACAGGGTGATCTGACCGGACGGGTCGTCGTACACGCCGGTCAGCAGCACCCACTGGTTGACCGTCGCGTCGCCCTTGGACCAGGCGACCGCCGAACCGCCGCCCGGCACCTGGACCTTGAAGTACCACTGGTCGTGCCCGTTGTTGTTGGCCCGGCCCAGCGAGTACGAGTAGTACTGGCCGTCGCCCTGGCTGACCGCGCTGCGGTTGCCGTTGGGCACGTCGACCAGCACCCGCGCGGAGACGGTGAAGCTCTTGCCCACGTCGACGACCGAGGTGGACGTCGAGGCGAACGAGTCCTGGCCGCTGGGCAGTTTGAGGACCTGCCCGGAGAAGCCGGTCATCGTCCCCTGCTTGGCGTCGGCACCCAGGTTGAGCGCGGCCGAGCCCTTCTTGGCGGGCAGCGAGCCGACGGTCGGCGGGCTGTCGATGCCCTTGACCGGCGGCGCGCTCGTCGGACTCGACGGACCGGAGGCCGTCGGGCTTGGCTGGCCGGTGCCCTGGGCCACCGGCTTCTTCTCCTTGCCGTGCTGGTAGTACCAGTACCCGCCGCCACCGGCGGCGGCCACCACGACCACGGCGGTCACCACACCGATCAGCTTGAGCCGGCGGCCGCGCTTGGCGGACTGCTCGTTCTGCTCGGCCAGCGCCTCCCAGTCCGGTGTGCCGGACTGGGAGACCGGCATGCCGGACGGGGGAACCGGCGGCTGGAAGCCGCCCTGCTGCTGCCAGTGCGCCACGGGCTGGGCCGGCTGCGCGCCCGGCGGGAAGGGCTGCTGACCGATGGGCGGGCCGGGCTGCGGCATCGGTGCCTGCGGCGGAACCGGCTGCGGCTGTACGGGGTGCGGCTGCTGCGGCGCCACCGGACCGGGCTGTACCGGCCCCGGCACCAGCGGGGCGGGTCCCCCGCCCGGATGCGGCACCGGCGGCACCGGCTGCGCGGCCGGATACGGCGTCATCTGCTGGGGCTGCACGGGCGCAGCGGGCGAAGGCCCGTAGCCGGACGCGGGGCCGAAGGCTCCGCTCGGGGACTGCGGTGGCACACCGGTGGCCGGAGCGGCCCCCCCGGCCGGTGCCTGCTGCGGTGGCGTGGGGGGCTGGCCCGGCTCGCCACTCGGTACCGGTCGATCGCTCATGGCCCGAATGCTAGGGCATCCACCCCGCCACGCCCATGGGGGGTGCGCGGACGAAACGTCAATACGGCTGCGGTTTCCCGCGCGCGACGCCGACTCATGCGGCTCCGTTGTACGGCAGCTTCCAGCGCTGCGAGACGGTGTCCGCGCACGGCCTCAGGATCACCGCCGTACCGTCCGCGAGCGCCCCGCCCGCGGTGCCCAGGCACAGCCCGGTGTCCTGGTGCTTCAACCGCTGCCCGGGGGCGGTGACCCAGCGCTGCGTAGGGCCGCCGGTGCACTCGGCCAGCGTCACCGAGGAGCGGTCGGCGGCCGGCGCCAGGCAGGCCGCTCCGCCGCGCAGCGAACCGTCGTTGCCCACCGTCCACCCGGTCGAGACGGCCTGGTCGCCGCAGGATCCGACGGTCACCGGCGTCCCGGCGATCCCGCCGCCGCCGTGCCGCAGGCAGATCCCCGGAGCGCCCGCCGGGACCTCGCCGGCCGGCAGGCCGACCCGGTTGTGGAAGGCGAAGGAGTTGCTGCGCAGGCCCGTCCCACCGCTCCAGACCTCGAAGCCCGCCTGCACCCGGCACAGGTAGGAGCCCTTGGGGACGTACCCGCGGGCCATCGCGTCGGCGGTGAACAGCCGCAGGTTGAGGCCACGGGTGGTGTGGGTGGGTGCCGTGCGGACGTAGCTGATCACGCTGTGCGGGCCGGTGATCGGCGCCTGGTAGACGTGGTAGCCGGCGTCGCCGAAGGGCAGGGCGTCCGACACCTTGTCACCGGCGGGCCGCACGTTGTCAGTGGCGTCCAGCCAGATCATCACCTCGGCGCTCTCCCCCGGGAGGCAGTTGTCCGGGCTGGAGCCGTACCAGAGGTCGAAGGAGAGGTTGAAGGAGCCGCTCACCCGGCCGTTGGCGTCCCAGTCGGCGGTGGCGTCGCCGAGTGCGCTGACCGGCACCGGCAGTCCGCTCGCGCCCGGGGCGGTGGAGACGTTGGGGTAGGCGCCCGGGGCGAGCGGGTTCTTCGGAACGAAGTCGTCGGTCCGGGACAGCGTGAACCCGCTGTCCCCGACCGGGTCCACGCAGACGGTGCCGGCGGTGTTCCACGGGTTCGGTTCGAGGACCTTGGCGCCGCCGTCCAACGCCAGCTTGGGGAACGGCTCCTGCGCGGTCGAGCAGAGACCCGGCCCGGACGCCGCCGTCGTGGCGGCCGGCGGCTCCACCGCCCCGACCTCGCCGCTGCACCCGGCCAGCAACGCGGCGACCGCACCGAACGCGGTGACCGCCCGCAGGCCCCGCGCCAAGCGCCCGGCCGTGCCGTCCTCGATGATCATCACTCTTCCCCGAACCGTCCTCGCCCGTCGAGCGGACAACCGTACACAAGCGCTCCGGCCGCACCCTCGTTCACATCACGATCGGAACTCGATATCGGTTCCTGGTGGCTGACGGAAGAGGGGGGAGCGAACTCCGTGCGATCGGTCCCGTACGATCCTGGCGTCCCCTGGTGCCCGAGCGACAACGGCCGCCGGGCGGGGACGGTTCAGACTCAGTACGGCTTCGGGGGAGTAGAGCACGTGACTGTCACCGAGAGCGCGCGACTCGCGGGAGGCGGTCAGCCGCCGGTCTCACGACGCCGCAGCCGGCGCGACCCGGCCGCCCGCAACCGGTGGGGCCTGCTCCCCCAACCCCCGGACAACACCGAGAAGTACCTCTACGCCCGCACCAACCTGTGGGTGCTGACCTGCTTCTCCCTCATCAGCTTCGCCTGCATGGTGGCCAGCGAGATCGGGCTGCTGGGCGCGACGCCGTGGTTCCTCTTCTTCGTACCGCCGCTCGCCTTCACCATCGTCTACTACCTGATCTCCCGTTGGGTGCACGGCTTCAACGAGACCTTCGACCTCTCCGCCCACCGGGCCCTGGTCAAGTCCTGGCAGCCCGAGCGCTATCCGACCGTCGACATCTTCCTGCCCGTCGCCGGCGAGCCGATCGAGGTGCTGCACAACACCTGGACCCACGTCGCCCGGCTGCGCGACCAGTACCCGGGCGAGGTCACCCCGTACGTCCTCGACGACAGCAACAGCCCGCAGCTCGCGCAGATGGCCGTCGACTTCGAGTTCGTGTACGGCACCCGCGACAAGCTCGGCTGGTTCAAGAAGGCCGGCAACCTCCAGTTCGGCTTCCGCAATTCCGACAGCGACTACGTCCTCATCCTGGACGCCGACTTCGCGCCCCGGCCGGACCTGCTGAACGAGATGCTCCCCTACATGGAGGCCAACCCGCGCCTCGGCATCATCCAGTCCCCGCAGTTCTTCCGCATCCTCGACTCGCAGAACTGGATCGAGCGCGGCGCCGGCGCCGTCCAGGAGCTGTTCTACCGGACCGTCCAGGTCTCCCGGCAGCGCAACGACGGCGCCATCTGCGTGGGCAGTTGCGCGATCTACCGGCGCTCGGCGCTGGAGGAGAACGGCGGCACCACGCTGATCGGCCACTCCGAGGACGTACACACCGGCTTCGACCTGCGCCGCCTCGGCTGGGACCTCCAGTACATTCCCGTCGCGCTGGCCACCGGCGTCTGCCCGGACAACGTCGGCGGCTTCTTCAACCAGCAGTACCGCTGGTGCACCGGCTCGATGAGCCTGCTCGGCAGCAAGAAGTTCTGGCAGACCAAACTGCGGCCGGTCACCCGGGCCTGCTACCTGTCCGGCTTCTTCTACTACATCCACACGGCGCTGTTCACCGTCGTCTCGCCCCTCATACCGATCGTCCTGCTGCTCGCCCGCCCCGACCTGATCCGCTGGGAGAACACCGCGCTGGTCCTGCCCGGCCTGATCTACGCGACGATCATCTTCCCGCTCTGGCACCGCAACCCCTACCGGCTGGAGGCCTGGGCCGCCCGCATGATGTACGGCTGGGCGCACGTCTTCGCCATCTGGGACATCGTGCGCCGCAACCGGATGGCCTGGCAGCCGACCGGCTCCAGCGGCGCCAAGAGGAACAAGACCCGCCGGTTCTGGATCGGCGTCATCGCCTGGGGTGGCGGAACCGCCCTGCTCTGGGTACTGCTGAGCATCTGGCGGATGCTCACCATGGGACCGCTGAACTTCGCCCTCGTCCTCGCCTCCGGCCTCTTCTACGCCACCATCGTGGGCCGGGTCCTCGTCCAGCCGCGCCCCACGGAAGCAGAGTGATCGCCATGACCGCCCACCTCCGACGGGCCGGCCGGCTCCGTCGCCGGCTGGCGCTCCCGCTGCTGACCGCCGCCGGCCTGCTGCTCGTCACCGCGTGCGGCCCCGAGGATCCCGGCTTCGCGATGCAGAAGGACTTCGCCCAGGCCGCCCCCACCGCTCCCGGCGCGACCCCCGGCGGCGCCGCACCGGCGGCGCCCGCCCAGCCCAAGGCCCTGCCGTCCGGCGTCCCGTACGACGTCACGCCGCTACTCAAGCCGAGCCACAAGTACCTCGGCGCCGCCCTGCCCGACGTCCCCGCCACGATGGACGCGCTGCCCGGCTACAGTTCCGCGATCGGCAAGCAGCCCAACGTCCTGGAGTACTACGCCCACTGGAAGGGCGGCTTCGACACCGCCGGCGTGCGCCGGATCCACGAGGCCGGGGCACTGCCCTTCATGGCCTGGGAGCCGCACGACCGCTCGCTCGCCTCGATCGCGGCCGGCGACACCGACGACTACGTGCGCGGCGTCGCCAAGGCCGTCGCCAAGCTCAACCTGCCGATCGCCATCAGCATCGCCCACGAGATGAACGGCGACTGGTACCCGTGGGGCCGTCAGGCCGCCACCCCCCAGGACTTCGTGGCCACCTGGCGCCACGTCCACGACCTCTTCGACCAGGCCGGCGCCACGAACGTGATCTGGGTCTGGAGTCCCAACATCACCGACCCCGCGCCCAACACCCGCCTGGCGCCGTACTACCCCGGCGACACCTACGTCGACTGGGCCGGCATGACCGGCTACTTCACCCGCACCGGGCCGAAGACCTTCGACGCCCTCTACGGGCCGACCATGGCCGAGATCCGCACCTTCTCCAACAAGCCGTTCTTCATCAGCGAGACCGCCTCCGAGCAGGGCAAGCGCCAGCACGCGGACATCGACCAGCTGTTCTCCGGGCTGGAGGCGCACGACGACATCGTCGGCTTCGTCTGGTTCAACATCGTCAAGCGGGCGGACTGGCGGGTCGAGGCCGTCCCGGACACCCTCGCCGCGTTCAAGCAGCGCGTGTCCGACCCCCGTTACGGCTTCGACATCCGGAACCCCTGATGAGCACTGAATCCGACTTCCCTCCCGTCCCGCACGGCCGCTCCGCCCAAGGCCGCCCCGCCCACGGCCCGACCGCCGAACCGGACCCTGACCACGCCGAGCCCCGCACGGCCGTGGCGGTGGACAACCCCGACGCCGTCGAGCTGGCCCCGTACACCATCCCGCAGGTTCCCGCGATCGGCTGGGACCCGGGCCCCAGCCCCCGCCGCCGCTGGATCGCCCGCGGCCTGCTGGGCGCCGTCCTGACCGTCCAGGCCGCGCTCTCGCTGCGCCTGCTGGCCGCCGCGCACCCCGACGAGGCCGCCGCCATGGTCTCCGGGCGCCAGCAGCTGGCCCACCTTCTGCACGGCACCCCGGTCACCACCGACCTGGTCGACCGGGTGCACGGCTCGCCCTGGCTCTACCCGCCGCTGGCCGGCGCCGCCGCCGACGCCAACGGCATCTGGGGCACCCGGCTGCTCAGCCTCGGCTTCGCGCTGCTCACCACGGTGCTGCTGTACTCGCTGACCAGGCGGCTGTTCAACGAGCGGGTCGCCATCTGCGCCATAGCCGTGTACGCCGTCCTCCAGTCCACCGTCGTGGTCGGTTTCTACGCCGCGCCCGAGTCCCTCGCCGTACTACTGGTCGCCCTCGCCGCCTGGACCACGGTGTTCACCGCCCGCCGCCATCCGGCCCTGGCCCTGCTCGCCGCCCCACCCACGGCACTGGCCTGCGCCGTGGCCTACTCCGCGGCCTTCGCCGTGCCCGCGCTGGTCGCCCTCGCTTTCGCCTGCGCCCGGCCGTACCACCGGGCCGGGCCGGCCGCCGTGCGCGCGCTGCTGACGGCCCTCGGCACCCTCGTCCTGCTGCTCCCGTTCGGCACCCTGGGCAAGGTCGCCGGGTGGTCGCCCTCGCAGGGCAACGCCCGCGGCTCTGCCGGCTCGATCCTGCTCGGCACGCTCCAGTGGGCCGGTCTGTTCACCGTCCTCGCGGTGGCCGGCACCATCGCCTACGCGCGCCGCGAACAGATGAACGAGCACAACGCGACGGAGAAGGACGCCGTCCCCACCTCCCGGAGCCAGCGTGCCCTGTTCGGGGCCACCCTGACCGTCACCGCCCTGCTGATCCCCGCCGCCCACCTGTGGACCGGCACCTCCGGCGCGCTGTTCCGCCACCTCGGCTACGGCATGCTGCTCGCCGCCCCGCTCGCCGGGGTCGGCCTGACCCGGCTGGTCGGTGCCCACTTCCGCCATCCCCAGCTCGGCATCCTGGTCTGGGTCGCCCTGCTCGCCCTCGGCCTGGAGCAATCCGCCCTGCGCTACCAGAACGGGCCCGACTCCGGCCGTCTGCTGGCCGTCCTGCGGGCCCACACGCAGCCCCAGGGCCGCTACCTCACCGAGGTCGACGGACTCGCCGAGTACTACCTCGGCAGCGTCTCCAAGCCCGAGCAGTGGGTCTCCGCGCGCACCGGCACGGAGTACCGCGACGGGGCCGGGGTCCAGCACCACGGCGACGACGGCAGCGCGGCCGCGATCCGGGACGGCTGGTTCACGATGGTCGTCCTCGACAGCACCGCGCCGAGGGCCACCGACCGGGCCCTGAGCGAGGCCCTGACCGCCGCCGGGCACTACCGGCTGGTCGCCCAATTCACGTCGCCGACCGGCGATTCGAGTACGTACAAGGTCTATCTCAAGCACTGACCGGCCGCCCGGCTCACGCACATCTGCGACACGACAGGCACAACATATGGTGCCGCCGCAGTCCGGCGGCACTACATGTATGCTCACTCCTGCTGTCGATGCAGGGGAACCCGGTGCGAATCCGGGACTGCCCCGCAGCGGTGTGCGGGCGGCTCCAGCAGCCGTCCCGCGAGTCCGATTACCTGCCGGACAGCGTGCGCCACGGCCCTCCCGCAGAGGCCGCGCCGGCACCAGCAGTACCCCTCCGGGCCTCGCGGGCGGGCCGGGGAGTCACCGTCGCGCGACGCCGTCTGCGTTCGCGCCGTGCTCCCCTGCCCAGATCGGCCCGGTGCCCCCGATCACCGCCGCCGATCGCCGCCAGGAGAGAGCGCCTTGACCATCGCCGCCTCAGCCACCCTGCCCGCCCAGGGCTCCGGTACCGCCTTCACCGACCCGACGGTCTCCGACCCCGGCGGCGCCCTGCTGCGGCTGCTCACCGACCGCAGCACCGACCTCACCGAGGTGGACCCCGGCCATGTCGCCGCCGCCGCGCTGCGCGGCCGCCACGCCGGCTCGGACTTCGCCGAGCTGCGCGGGCTGGCCGTGGACGCCGCCGCGTCGATGATCGCCGAGGACCCCCAGTACTCGAAGCTGGCCGCCCGCCTGCTCGCGCTGGAGATCGTCGACGAGGCGACCAGCCAGGGCTCGGTGTCCTTCTCCGCCTCGATCGCCGTCGGCCACGCCGAGGGCCTGATCGGCGACACCACCGCGGCCTTCGTCGCCAAGCACGCCGCCGCCCTGGACGGGCTGATCGACGCCGCGGGCGACGACCGCTTCGAGTACTTCGGCCTGCGCACCGTGCAGTCCCGCTACCTGCTGCGCCACCCGATCACCCGCAAGGTGATCGAGACCCCGCAGCACTTCCTGCTCCGCGTCGCCTGTGGCCTGGCGGTCGGCGACAGCGAGCAGTCGGTGCGCGAGGTGGCCGAGCTGTACGGCCTGATGAGCCGCCTGGAGTACCTGACCTCCTCGCCGACGCTCTTCAACTCCGGCACCCGCCACCCGCAGATGTCGAGCTGCTACCTGCTCGACTCCCCGCTGGACAACCTGGACTCGATCTACAGCCGCTACGCGCAGATCGCCCGGCTGTCCAAGCACGCCGGCGGCATCGGCCTGTCCTACTCGCGCATCCGCTCGCGCGGCAGCCTGATCCGCGGCACCAACGGCAAGTCCAACGGCATCGTGCCGTTCCTGCGCACCCTCGACTCCTCCGTCGCCGCCGTCAACCAGGGCGGCCGCCGCAAGGGCGCGGCCTGCGTCTACCTGGAGACCTGGCACGCCGACATCGAGGAGTTCCTGGAGCTCCGCGACAACACCGGCGAGGAAGCGCGCCGCACCCACAACCTCAACCTGGCGCACTGGATCCCGGACGAGTTCATGCGCCGGGTCAACGCCAACGAGGACTGGTCGCTGTTCTCCCCGGCCGACGTGCCGGAGCTGGTCGACCTGTGGGGCGCCGACTTCGACGAGGCGTACCGCAAGGCCGAGCTGGCCGGCAAGGCCGTCCGCACCATCCCGGCGCAGACCCTGTACGCCCGCATGATGCGCACCCTCGCGCAGACCGGCAACGGCTGGATGACCTTCAAGGACGCCTCCAACCGCGCCGCCAACCAGACCGCGCTGCCGGGCCGCACCGTGCACTCCTCCAACCTGTGCACGGAGATCCTGGAGGTCACGGACGACTCCGAGACCGCCGTCTGCAACCTGGGCTCGGTCAACCTCGGCGCCCACGTGGCCGCCGGCGCCTCCGCCGACGACCTGCTCGGCGCCATGGACTGGGAGCGGCTGGACGCCACCGTGCGCACCGCCGTCACCTTCCTCGACCGCGTGGTGGACATCAACTTCTACCCGACCACCGAGGCCGGGACGTCCAACTCCCGCTGGCGGCCGGTCGGCCTGGGCGTGATGGGCCTCCAGGACGTCTTCTTCAAGCTGCGGCTCGACTTCGACTCCGCCGAGGCGAAGCAGCTGTCCACGCTGATCGCCGAGCGCATCATGCTCACCGCGTACGAGCGCTCCGCCGACCTGGCCGAGCAGCTCGGCCGCCACGAGGCGTACGGCGAGACCCGTGCCGCCCGCGGCGAGCTGCACATCGACCACTTCTTTGGAGACAAGCACAGCCCGACGGCCGCCCCGCAGTGGGCCGACCGCTGGACGGCGCTGCGCGCCCGGATCGCCGAGACCGGCCTGCGCAACTCGCTGCTGCTGGCCATCGCGCCGACCGCGACCATCGCGTCCATCGCCGGCGTGTACGAGTGCATCGAGCCGCAGGTGTCCAACCTGTTCAAGCGCGAGACGCTCTCCGGCGAGTTCCTCCAGGTCAACCCGTACCTGGTGCGCGAGCTCAAGGAGCTCGGCGTCTGGGACCAGCAGACCCGCGACGCCCTGCGCGACGCCAACGGGTCCGTCCAGGAGCTGAACTGGCTGCCGTCCGAGGTGCGTTCGCTGTACCGGACGGCCTGGGAGCTGCCGCAGCGCGCGCTGATCGACCTGGCCGCCGCCCGCATGCCGTACCTGGACCAGAGCCAGTCCCTGAACCTGTTCATGGCGGCGCCGACCATCGGCAAGCTCAGCTCGATGTACGCCTACGCGTGGAAGGTCGGTCTGAAGACCACCTACTACCTGCGTTCGCGCCCGGCCACCCGCATCGCCCAGGCCGCGCCGGGTGCCGCCCGCGCCGCCGCGCCGGTGCCGGTGAACACCCCGACCCTCACCCCGGAGCAGGAAGCCGCCATCGCCTGCTCCCTGGAGAACCCCGAGTCCTGCGAGGCCTGCCAGTAATGTCCGACGACCGCCAGAAGATGCTGCTCGACCCCGGCTTCGAGCTGACGCTGCGCCCGATGCGCTACCCGTCGTTCTACGACCGGTACCGGGACGCCATCAAGAACACCTGGACGGTGGAGGAGGTGGACCTGCACTCCGACGTCGCCGACCTGGCGAAGCTCAACGAGGGCGAGCGCCACCTCATCGGGCGACTGGTCGCGTTCTTCGCGACCGGCGACTCGATCGTCTCCAACAACGTGGTGCTGAGCCTCTACAAGCACATCAACTCCCCGGAGGCGCGGCTCTACCTGTCGCGTCAGCTGTTCGAGGAGGCCGTGCACGTCCAGTTCTACCTGACGCTGCTGGACACCTACCTGCCCGACCCGGAGGACCGCGCGGCCGCGTTCGCGGCCGTGGAGAACATCCCCTCCATCGCGCAGAAGGCCAAGTTCTGCTTCAAGTACATGAACGCGGTCGACCACATCGACTCGCTTCAGACGAAGGAGGACCGGCGGGCGTTCCTGCTCAACCTGATCTGCTTCGCCGCGTGCGTCGAGGGCCTGTTCTTCTACGGCGCGTTCGCCTACGTGTACTGGTTCCGCAGCCGCGGCCTGCTGCACGGCCTGGCGACCGGCACCAACTGGGTGTTCCGCGACGAGTCCATGCACATGGACTTCGCGATGTCCGTGGTCGACACCGTCCGCGAGGAGGAGCCCGACCTCTTCGACGACGAGATGGCCAAGCAGGTCACGGAGATGCTGGAGGAGGCCGTCGAGGCCGAGCTCCAGTTCGCCCAGGACCTGTGCGGTGACGGTCTGGCCGGCATGAACACCGAGTCGATGCGCCAGTACCTGGAGGCCGTCGCCGACCAGCGCCTGGCCCGCCTGGGCCTGCCGATCCGCTACGGCTCGACCAACCCGTTCGGCTTCATGGAGCTCCAGAACGTCCAGGAGCTGACCAACTTCTTCGAGCGCCGCGTGTCGGCGTACCAGGTGGCCGTCGAGGGCTCCGTCTCCTTCGACGACGACTTCTAAAGGAAGTACGGACACAGAGGTGCCCCGCGCGGCCACAGCCCGTGCGGGGCACCTCTGTTGGTTCAGTCGGTCGGAAACTCCCCGGACTTGACCCCGGCGATGAAGGACGACCGCGCACCAGAGCGACCCCGGGCGCGAGTGCGTGCCGGGGTGTTCGCCGCTCCGGGCGCTGGTGCGCACCTCCGAGTGCCCGTCGGCGTGCTCTGCCATACGGGGGAAGGCGCCCCGAGCATGGGGGTGAACCGGGGCCGACCGACAGCGAACGGCGGTGGTGCGGGCGACTGTTCGGCAGCGTCCCGCACCGTCGGGCACTCCGCCGTCCGACTGCACTCCCGGGGCGCACCGCCACCATGCGCACCCACACGGTCAACTCCCCAGTACCTTCCGGTCACCACCGAACGAAAGGGCTGGTCATGACCACTCTGGACTACCGCAGCGACGCCATCGTCCGGCTGATGCACGTACCGCCCGAGGAGTGCGACGAACAGTGGCTCAGGGACGCGCTGCAGCGGGCCATCGTGCTGGAGCTGTCGACGATCCCTCCGTACGCCGCCGCCCTCTGGTCGGTCAAGGACGACCAGGACGAGGTCGCCAAGTCGATCCGCGAGATCGTCTTCGACGAGATGTCCCACTTCGGGCTCATGTGCAACATGCTCACGAGCATCGGCGGGACGCCCCACGTCACCGGCGGGGCCGTCGTGCCGCAGTACCCCGGCGCGCTGCCCGGCGGCGTCCGGCCCGAACTGGAGGTCTACCTGAGCGGGTTGAGCCGGGATTCGGCCTTCCTGTTCTCGGAGATCGAGAAGCCGGACAACCCGATCGCGCTCGCCGAGACCTACACCTCGATCGGCGCCTTCTACACCCGGATCGCCGAGGTCTTCCCCGCCTTCGCCCACCTGCTCACCGGGCAGCGGCAGATCGAGTTCCCGATGGCCGGGCAGCACGGCGCCGGCAACGACATCGTGCCGATGAACACGATCGGCGACGTCCTCCAGGCCATCGAGATCATCAAGGCCCAGGGCGAGGGCACCGACGCCTCGCCGGAGAACCCGTTCCCCGGCAAGCCGGGGGAACTCGCCCACTACTACCGGTTCCGCGAGATCCACCACGGCCGCAAGCTGATCCAGGTCTCCGATTCCGCCCACCCCAAGTGGGACTTCCAGGGGGACCCGATCCCACTGCCCGACTGCCACCCGGCGGCCCGGGTGCCGGCCGGCGGCTGGGCCGAGGATCCGACGAACCGGCCCACCCCGGACACCGCGGCCAAGCTCGACGCCTTCGACGGGCACTACAGCTCCATGCTGCGCGACCTGGAGGAGGCCTGGCGGTCCGGCACGACGCCGCCGCTGTTCTCGGCGATCGGGTCGATGGGCGCGATGCGCTCCGCCGCCCGGACGGTCCTGGCGATCCCGCTGCCCGACGGCAGCGGCTCCACCTACTGCCCGGAGTTCCGGTACACGGACCCGAGCTGACCCCGGAAGCGGCGCGGGGCCGGCCGGCGGAACCCTCGCCGACCGGCCCCGCATCGCTGCAGACGACCGGGGTTCCGGCGCGGCCCGGCTCCGGCGTGACCGGCCGGCTCGAATCGCCGGAATCTATCACACCTGCTACGGTCGTATTCATGATGAAAGAAACCGGCGCCCAGTCCGCCGCGACCGAGCTCCGGATGCCCCTCGACACCAAGGTGGTCGTCTGGGTGTTCTGCGGCGCGGTCGGCGCCGGCCTCGGCTTCGCCGTCCCGTGGCTGCTCCAGTTCGCCGCCAGGCACCCGATCCCCTACGCGGACACCGTGAGGTTCCTGGGCTCGTTCACCTCCCCGGCCATGGTGGCCGGCCGGCCGCTGGTGCTCGCCGCCGTCGGGCTCCTGATCGGGATGTTCGTCACCTACCACGCCGCCACGCTGCGCATCTCGGACGAGAGCATCACCATCGTCGAGGGCGACGACAGCCGGGTGATCGCCCGCGACCAGGTCGGCGGCGTCTTCCGCCACGGCGGCAAGGTGCGGATCGAGTCACCGCTCGGACGCGTCCTCTTCGACGACGACGTCGAAGGCGGGAAGGCGGCCGTCGCCTCGGCCTTCCGCCGCCACGGCTATCCCTGGGAAGGCGCCTGAGCTCCCGTGTGGCAGATTGACCGGACGGCCCCGCACAGGGGGCGCGTGATCAAGAACCGAGGTCTCCCGTGTCCGCATACAAAGCCGCACCGCGAACGGTCGTCGAGGCCTGCTTCGACCCGCAGGGCACGGCCGCACTCGACTACGTCTACGACGTCGCCGCGGCGGTCGGCCTCGCGGACCAGCCGGTCCGGCTGGCCGTCCGCCGGCTGGAGGCGGCCGGTACCCTGCGCCAGGAGGGGCGGGGCCGCAAGGGCCGTCTCGTCCTGACCGACGCGGGCAGGCTCCGCTCGGACACCGACGTCCGGTTCGTCGCGCTCGCCTACGCCCAGGACGCCGGTCTCGTCCCCTGGGACGGACTCTGGCGCCTCTACACCTTCTCCGTCCCCGAACGGCACCGGTCGGAGCGCGACGCCCTGCGCACCGCGCTGACCCGGCTCGGCGCCGTCCCGCTCGCGCCCGGCGCCTACGTCAGCCCCCACGACCTCCTCGACGAACTCGCCGCCGAGGCCTCCGCGCGGACCGTCGGCACCTACCTGATCACGGCGGAGGCCACCCGTCTGACCGGCCCGGGCTTCACCGGTCCCACCGCCACCGCGGAGCACCTCTGGCCCCCGGCCGAGACGGTCGAGGCCTACCGGCCGCTCGCCGAAGCGCTCGCCGAGGAGCCCCTCGGCCCCGACCGCAGCCCCGTCGAACTGGTCGCGACCGCGCTGCGCCTTGCCGAGGCATTCACCCACGCCCTGGAGCGCGACCCGCTCCTCCCCCCGGAGCTGCGGCCCACCCCCTGGCCGCCGTCCCGGGTGCGGCGCGACTTCCAGGAGGCCTGGACCGCCATCCGCGGCCGCACCCCCGACCTCTCGCTCTTCCGGGCCTTCGACACGGAACCGGCGGCCACCGGCCGTTCCTGATCCCCGTGTCCGGCACGGCTGTTCGACGCCGGAGCGGACAACGCACAGGGCCGGTACGGAACTTCCGCACCGGCCCTGCCAACTCGGGGTCGGTCCTTACGCGTTCGGCACGGTCGCGTACTTCGGGGTGCCCTCGGCCATCTGCCGCAGGGCGTCCTTGCGGTCCCGCTTCGACAGCTTGTCGATGTAGAGGGTGCCGTAGAGGTGGTCGGTCTCGTGCTGGAGGCAGCGGGCGAAGAAGCCGGTGCCCTCGACGCGTATCGGCTTGCCGTCCTTGTCGACGCCGGTGACCGCGGCGTAGTCCGGGCGGGGCAGCTCGGCGTAGGCGGTGGGGACGGAGAGGCAGCCCTCGTTGCCGTCGTCGAGGACGCGGCGGCGGTCGGCCGGGTACTCCTCCAGCACGGGGTTGATCACGTGGCCGATGTGGCGCACGCCCTCGTCGTCCGGGCAGTCGTAGACGAAGACCTTGAGGTCGACGCCGATCTGGTTGGCGGCGAGGCCGACGCCCTCGGCGGCGTACATGGACTGGAACATGTCGTCGATCAGTGCGGACAGCTCGCCGTCGAAGGCGGTGACGTCCTTGACCTCCCGGTGCAGCACCGGGTTGCCGACGACGGTGATCGGGCGCGCGGTGCCCTTGCTGAGGTCGGGCTCCTCACCGATCACCTTCACGGGCGTCTCGGGCGCCGTCCCCTCCACGTCGTGCTCGTGCTCGTGCTGCTCGGCCTGCTCCGCCATGTCTTCCGCTTCCATAGGTCTACGCGTTACCTCACCAGGGTACTCAGCACACTTCTTCGAGATCCCGATAAGCCCGACTTCCCGGGGCGGCCGCGACCCAGCGGTCCAGCAGGGTGCGCACGAGGTGGGCCGGGGCGGCGATCCCGCACTCGCGCTCGACGAGCCAGGACATCCCGGCCGCGCCGCCCTGGCTGAGGTGGCTGAGGTGGCCGGGGTGGGCGGCGTCGCCGTCGTCGTGCGGGTCGTGGTGGGCGGCGACGCCGTCGTCGGAGGCCATCCGGCTCTCCGAGCAGGCACGGCACAGCAGCCGCACCGAGGAGGTCCAGTCCTCGGCCGCGTAGCCGGCGTCGGCGACCAGCCGTTCCAGCGCGTCCCGGTCCCCGGCGGTGGCGGCCTGGAGCAGCACCACGTAGGTCGGCACCGGAGAGGGCGCCCACAGCTCGATCTCGTCGAACACCGGGTAGGCGACGCCGTCGGTGACCCGCTCGCCGTGCGGGGCGCCGTCGTGCAGCACCACCTCGCCCCAGCGGCGGCCGGAGGACGGCAGCGGGATGGACAGCACCTCGATCCGGGCCGGGTCCAGCCGGCGGCCCCAGACCACCTCGGACTCGCCGTCCGGGGAGAGCCGCACCGGGGTGGTGCCGAGGTCCAGGCTGACCGGGCCGTCCGGCTGCCCGCCGGGGCCGCCGGGCAGCTTCAGCCCGTACGCCTGCCAGGCGCGGCGGGCCAGCGGCCAGTCCTGTAGGGCGGTGGCGGTGATGCCGAGGTTCCACCAGTCCGGGGCGCCGTGCTCGCGGTCCAGCAGGGCGACGGCGCGCAGGCCGGCCGAGCGGGCCTGCTCCCAGTCCCGGCGGAACTTGTGCAGCAGGGCGAGGTTGAACCAGGAGTCGGAGAGCCACGGCTCCAGGTCGGCGGCCATCACCAGCAGCGCGCCGGCGTCCTCGTAGCGGCCGTCGCCGATCAGCGTGAAGGCCCGGTCGGTCGTCTGCCGCCAGGTGGCGGACGGCCGGTGCCGTGCCCGGTGGAAGATCCTCACGTTCGTCCCTGCCGTCGTCGTCCGCTCAAGTCCCGTGCCACCGTGCCCGTCCCGCCTCGGACGGCGTTCCGGGCCCGGTGTCCCGGGTCGGTGTTCCACGCTACGACCGCATCCAACCACGCCCGCCCCCGCCCGCGCTCCCCACCGCCGAGGTTGGGGCCCGCCCCTCCCCAGCCTGCCTGCCCGATCCCGCCCGCTCAACCCCTGACGTCCGGGAGCCGGTTCCCGGGCCCCGCGGCAGCGGCGGACGGCCCGTGCTGCGCGAGCCCCGCACACCCGGGCCCGCCCCTCTGCGGCGGGCCCGGGGCCCGTCTTGCCGACCGGGTCGCGGCCCCCGGGAGCGACCAGCGGGACGGGCCCTATCCGCCCACCCTGGCCAGGGCGTCCACCACGCGGGCGTCGTAGACCCGGCCGCGGCCCAGCCTCAGCGCCTCCAGCGCCTCCAGCCGCCCGACCGCCTCGCCGACGCCCCGGCCGCGGGCCGCCGTGAGCAGGTCGTCGTGGGCGTTGGCGACCCGGATGATCCGGGACGCGAGCGGCACCGGGCCCTCGCCGGGAACGGCCCCGGTGACGGGGTCGGCCAGCCGGGCGACCTGCTCGGCGACCTGCCGGGGCACCCCGGTGCGGCTGATCACCTCGCTGCCGAGGCGGGCGATCCGCTGCTGCTCGGCACAGGGCAGCAGAGCGGTGGCGCCGTCCGGCACCGGTTCGACCAGGGACAGCTGGCCGACGTCGTGCATCAGCGCGGCATACTCCAGCAGGGCGAGCTCGCGGGTGCCCAGACCCAGCTCGCGGCCCAGCGCGCACGCCGTGTCCGCGACCCGGCGCGCGTGCCCGTGCGGGGTGTAGCCGGCCAGCTCGGTGGCCCGGGCAAGGCTGGCGATGGTCTGCCCGGTGGTGGCCCGCACGGCGGCGGCGCGCCGGAAGGACATCTGGGCGAGCAGCAGCGGGGTGCAGAACAGCGGCAGCGCCCACAGCCCGACCTCGCCGGCCGCGAGGCTGACCAGCATCCCGGTGGCGACGATCGCCGAGCCGATGCCGAACAGCGAGCGCAGCTCGTCCTCCAGCGCCGCCGGGAACCGCAGCCCGCCGCCGGAGCGGCGCAGCAGTGCCGCCAGGGTCGCGTCGCAGAGCGCGGCCAGCGCGGCGACGGCGGTCAGGAACACCCCGTACGCCGGGCCGTCGGGGGAGAAGCGGTCGACCGTGCCGCCGTTGTAGAGCGGCTGGAAGACGGCGGCCGCGAAGCCGACGGCGAGCACCCGGCGGGCGGCGCCGTCGCGGCGGGCCGGGTCGGCCCAGGACGGACGGCGGTGCGGGTGCCCGGGGCCGTCCGGCGGGACGGGGCGCGGCAGGACGAGGCCGGCCAGCCGGCCCAGCAGCAGGCCGGCCCCGGTCACCGCGACCACCTGGAGCGTCCCGTGCGCGGTCGGCACTCCGCGCAGCGGCCCGAGCAGGGCGTACGCCAGCGCGCCGGCCGCGCCGATCGGCGCCTGTTCCCGATCCCCCGGAAGGGTGATCCGGACGCACTCGCCGAGCGCGATCAGCACGGTGAACGCCAGCGCGACCCTGGGCGCCGCGACCCCGCGCACCGCGACCGCGCCCAGCGCGAGCACCAGCAGTACGGCGGCCGCCGCGTGCACCGCGCGCGCGGTGCGCCCGCAGGGCGTGCAGCCGAGGACCACGCGCCGCAGCGCTCGGGCCCCGGGCACCGCACGAGCGGCAGCGGAACCAGCGGCAGCCGTACGGCCGGAAGCGGTACGCCCGGAGGCGGCACGGCCGGACATCTCACGCCCGAGGGCCGTACGCCCCCGGAGCTCGCGCCCGAGGGCCCTCACGACTGCCCGGCCGCAGTACCGGACATCCCGCCCTGGGGTGGCACCCGGCCCGGTGCCACCCGGACCGGCTCGGGCACCCCGAGCGGGATGTCCGGCACCGCCTGGATGCAGTCCTCGGAGTGCACCACCGGCTGCCAGTCGTGCCCGGCCAGCGCGTCGATCAGCGCCCGCACCATCACCGGGTCGAACTGGCTGCCCGAGCAGCGCTCCAGCTCCGCGACCGCCTCGCCGACCGGGCGGCCGCGCCGGTAGGAGCGGGTGGAGGTCATCGAGTCGAAGGCGTCGGCGACCGAGATGATCCGGGCGAACTCGGGGATCTGCTCGCCCGCCAGCCCGCTCGGGTAGCCCCGGCCGTCCATCCGCTCGTGGTGGTGCAGGATTCCGGCGTGCGCCTCGCCGAGGAAGTCGATCCCGCGCACCAGCTCGTACCCGTACACCGGGTGGATCTCCACCGCCCGGCGCTCCGCCTCGGTCAGGGGACCGTTTCTGCGCAGAAGCTCGGTGGCCACCCCGAGCTTGCCGACGTCGTGCAGGATGCCGGCGAAGCGCAGGGTGCGCAGCCGCTCGGCCTCCATGCCGAGCTGAGCGGCGATCAGCACCGAGGCGTGGCCCACCCGTTCGCTGTGGCCCCGGGTGTAGGAGTCCTTGATCTCCACGGCCTGCACCAGCGACTGCACGGTGGCCTGGTGGGCGTCCCGCTCGCGCTGGCCCTGAGCGAACACCCAGGCCGAGATGGACAGCGGCAACAGCGCCAGCAGCGCCGCGAACGCACCGTACGGGCCCTGCCAGAGCACCGCGACCATCAGCCCGCCGGCCGCGTGCACCAGCACCGGCAGCCCGCACACCGACTGCGCCCCGCGCAGCAGCACCCCGGCCCGGCGGCCCTCGCTGAGCATCAGCATGACACCCACCACCACGCCGTTGACCAGGCAGAACACCGCGACGGCGGCGAATCCGGGCAGCAGCGCGGCCGGGAAGCGGGAGCCGAGCAGCAGCTGTGGACCGTGCAGCTGGCAGAAGGCGGCCGAGGAGGCGAAGGCGCACAGTGCGAGCTGGGAGCCGTTGAACAGCTGGCGCGGGCGGCAGCCGCGCCCGCTCGGTCCGCCGAGCAGCGCGGCCGGGGCGGCGACCAGGGCGGAGGCGGCCGGCGGGAGCATCAACACCCCGGCGAACAGCACCGGGAAGAAGGCGTTCACCCCGGGCCGGGCGGGCGCCCGCTCGGGCAGCGCCGGCCGGCGCAGCAACCGGCGCACCAGCACCAGGCAGGGCGTGGGCAGGCCCTGAGCCAGGGACTCCCAGCAGCCGTGCAGGAAGGCCAGCAGTCCGACCTTGGGCCAGTCCACCGGTGCGCCGAGCCAGCCCGGCACCCCGGGGGTGGCGGCGGCGGGCAGCAGTGGCACCAGGCAGCACAGCGCCGCCACCGGGACGGCCACCAGGTAGCGCGCCGCTCCTCGCGGCAGGGTCGATCCTCCACAGTCGGTAGCGATCGCGACCTCCCCGCCGTACGGACCCCGTGTTGCCTCAACGCGTCGGGCGGACCGACGGTGAGTGTCCGTCAGGAGAATAGGCCGCCGCCCGGGCATGGGGACGCATGGTGCCGCAATGGCGCAGTTGGCGCACCGCCAACTCACTCGAACGAGTGACGGCGCATGCGAGCAGGACGGGAGCGGCCCCGGGAGCGCACGCTCCCGGGGCCGCTGTTACTCCTTGTCCGAACCGTCCGAACCATCCGAACCGCCCGAACCGCCCGGCCCGCCCTCGCCGGCGGACCGACGGGCTACCGCACCCGGCGGTCGACCACCCGGCCGGCCACCGCACGGACGTCCGCCCGACGGGCCGTCACTCCGCCTGGGCGCCGGCCTCGACCGGCGCGCCGGAGCGCTCGGCCGACTCCGCCTCGGCCGCTCCGCCCGGCCTGGGCGCCGGCCGCGCCGACTCGGCGTGCACCTCGACGGTGGTCTCCACCGCGACCACCACCTGCTCGCCCGAGCGCTGCCCGGCCCGGATCGAGTCGATCCTGGCCAGCACCTTGCCGCGCAGGTCGGTCGGGGTGTCGTCGCACCCGCAGGAACGCTTGATCAGCGCCTTGATCGCCTGCTCCAGCCCGTACTGCTTCAGGCAGGGCGAGCACTCCTCGAAGTGCACGCGCAACTTTGCGCAGTCGCCCTCGGGCATCTCGTTGTCGAGGAATTCATAGAGGTGGTCGAGGACCTCGCCACACTCGGTTTCGTGCGGATCGCCGCAGCTCATGAGCCCGAGCCCTTCGCTTCCTGCCCTGCCCCGCTGCCGGCCGGGACCAGCCCGCGCTCACGGGCGTAATCCTCCAGCATGCCGCGCAGCTGACGGCGGCCGCGGTGCAGCCGGGACATCACCGTACCGATGGGAGTACCCATGATGTCCGCGATCTCCTTGTACGCAAAGCCTTCTACGTCCGCGAGATAGACGGCGATCCGGAATTCCTCCGGGATGGCCTGGAGCGCGTCCTTCACATCGCTGTCGGGGAGGTGGTCGAGCGCCTGGGTCTCGGCCGAGCGCAGACCGGTCGACATGTGCGACTCGGCCCGGGCCAGCTGCCAGTCCTCGATCTCCTCCGCCGCGGTGCGCTGGGGCTCCCGCTGCTTCTTGCGGTACGAGTTGATGAACGTGTTGGTGAGGATGCGGTACAGCCAGGCCTTGAGGTTGGTGCCCTCGCGGAACTGGTGGAAGGACGCGTACGCCTTGGCGAACGCCTCCTGGAGCAGGTCCTCCGCGTCGGCCGGGTTGCGCGTCATGCGCAGCGCCGCCGAGTACATCGGATCCAGGTAGCCCAAGGCGTCGCGCTCGAAGCGCTCCCGCCGGGCCTCCTCGCTCTCCTCCGCCGACACCCGGTAGGTGTCCTCACCGATCGCCTCGGCCAGCTCCTCACCGGTGAGCGCCTCGCCCGTAGGCAGGGCGTCGCCCGGGCCACGGCCCGGATCGGCCTCGTGCTCGGTCCCGACGACCGGACCCACCTCCTCGGCATGACGAGCACGGCCCACGGCGGGCCGTCCAGAAATGGAGGATATCGGGCTGACGGGCTTCTCGCCCGCGTCGAGCCACTCCGACCAGGAGGGGGCGAACGCCGCGGTGGCCTCGCGCTCCTCAGGCCGTTCGGGGCACGCGATCGAACCCATCTGCCCTGCCTCTCACCGGTGACTCCTGCTGACGGTGACGACAACCACCGGAACCCCTCCCGCATTCCCACCCGCACCGGCCGTTCACTCGCACGCGCATTCGAGTGGAAACGCCCTGCTCACCGGCCCCGGACGAGAGCCAGCACCCAGTCCCCCACCGCACCGCAGATCAGGTCCAGCACCTCGTCCTGCCCCACCGGCGCCCGCTTGGGCACCTCGAAGCCGTGGCTGCCGTACGGCACCCCCACCAGCTCGTGCCCCGCCGGCAGCTCCGGGAACTCCCCCGGCCCACCGAACGGGTCCGCCGCGCTCTGCACCACCAGCGTCGGCAGCCCGGAGTCCAGCAGCTCCTCGGCCCGGCTCTTCTCCGGCTTGCCCGGAGGGTGCAGCGGGAACGCCAGCGCCACCACCCCGACCGCCCCGGTCGCCGCGCCCGTCCGGCAGGCCACCCGCGCCCCGGCGCTGCGCCCGCCCACCACCAGCGGCAGCCCCTGCCCGGCCAGCCGCTCGGCCACCGGCCGCCAGCCGAGGTCCAGCGTCTTCGGCGCCGGGCCGAGCTTCCTGCCCGCCACCCGCCAGGGCTGCTCGACCAGCGCCACGGTGATCCCCCGGGCCGGCAGCCTCCCGGCCAGCGCCACCAGGTCCCGGGCCTCGATCCCACCGCCCGCACCGTGGCCGAGCGCCAGTACGGCCTCGGGCTCCGCGGCCCGGTGGTAGCTGATCCGGGCCTCCCCGGCCTCGGTGGGGACCAGTTCGGTGGTGCTCATCTCGACGACTCCAGGAACGTTCGGCACGGGTCAGAACAAGGTGGTCTCGTACTCGACCTCGGCCCACGGCTCCTTGAGCTCCGGGCCGTTGTTGCGGATGCTGCCGACCGCCGGCGACACCGGGGTGGCCAGCAGCGCGCCCGGCGGCGGGGGTGTCAGCAGCCGGCGCAGCCCGTCCGGGTCGGTCAGCCGCGGGTCCAGCCACTCGTCCCAGTCCTGCGGGTCCAGGAACAGCGGCATCCGCTCGTGGATCGGCGCCAGCGCCTCCTCGGCGTCCGTGGTGACGACGGTGAACGTCACCAGCCAGGCCTCCGGGTGCCCGGGCGGCACCGCCCGGTTGCGCCAGAACTCGTACAGCCCGGCCAGCGCCAGCGGGCTGCCGTCCGCCCGGGAGACGAAGTACGGCTTCTTGCGCGCCTTGCCGCGCTCCCCCGGGACCGTCTGCCACTCGTAGTAGCCGTCCACCGGCAGGATGCACCGGCGGGCGGCGAAGGCCTGCCGGTACGAGGGCTTCTCGTGCACCGTGTCCGACCGGGCGTTGATCATCTTCACCGCCGTCTCGGCGGAGTTCGACCACTGCGGCACCAGCCCCCAGCGCAGCACCCGCAGCTGCCGCACCGGTCGCGGCCGGTCCCTGCCCAGCCGCTCCAGCACCACGAACGCGCTGTTGGTCGGCGCGACGTTCCAGTTCGGGTCCAGGGTCTCCTCCGGGTCCCAGTGCTCGACGTCGAACAGCTCGACGACGTCCTCGGGCTTGCTGCTGGCTGCGAACCGACCGCACATGCGGGCCAGCTTGCCATGCCGCCACTCCTCAGGACTTGTTCATCCCCGGCCCGGAACCGCCCGCTCCCGCCCGCCCGTCCCCGCATGGGAGGCTGCCCCGAACGGCCCAATGCGACGGCCCAGTGCGACGGACGGAGGCGGAGAGACACCGATGAACGCGAACGACCAGACCCTCGGCGACCTGTGGAACCAGGTGGCCGGCACCCAGACCGCCCCGCCCGGCTGGCTGGTCCTGGCCACCGGCGCCGCCGCCCTGCTCGCCGTCCTGGCCCGCCCGCTGTGGCACGTCGCCCGCAACGCCGTGACCATCGCCCATGAGGGCGGCCACGGCCTGATCGCCCTGGTCACCGGCCGCAAGCTGGCCGGCATCCGGCTGCACTCGGACACCTCCGGACTCACCCTCTCCTACGGCCGCCCCACCGGCCCCGGCATGGTCCTCACCGCCGCCGCCGGCTACACCGCCCCCGCCCTGCTCGGCCTCGGCTGCGCCGCCCTGCTCGCCGCCGACCGGATCACCCTGCTGCTCTGGCTGGCGGTCGTGCTGCTGCTCGCCCTGCTCCTGCGCATCCGCAACGCCTTCGGCTTCCTCAGCGTGCTGGTCGCCGGCGGCGCCTTCTTCCTGGTCTCCTGGTTCGGCAGTGCCGAGGTCCAGGCCGGCTTCGCCTACCTCGGCTGCTGGTTCCTGCTCTTCGGCGCCGTCCGCCCCGTCCTGGAGCTCCAGCACCAGCGCCGGATCGGCTGGGCCCGCGACTCCGACGCCGACCAGCTCGCCCGGCTCACCCACGTCCCCGCCCTCGCCTGGGTCACCGTCTTCCTGCTCGTCGCCCTCGCCTGCCTCGCCCTCGGCGCCGCCTGGCTGCTCCAGCCCCTGCAGTAGGGCCTGTCTCGGCATCCGGCCCCGGTCCGCCGCCGAGGCCGTTCCGGCGCGGCCCCTAGACTTGCCCCATGACCGAGACCCTGTGGCCCGCCCCCGTCGCGACCAGCCCCGTCGACGCCACCGTCACCATCCCCGGCTCCAAGTCGGTCACCAACCGGGCCCTGGTGCTGGCGGCACTCGCCGACGGGCCGGGCTGGGTGCGCCGCCCGCTGCGCAGCCGCGACTCCCAGCTGATGGCCGACGGCCTGCGCGCCCTCGGGGTCACCATCGAGGAGAAGGTCAACAACGACTCCGGCGGCACCGGCGGCGGCGAGGCCTGGCGGGTCATCCCCGCCCCCGCGCTGCTCGGCCCCGCCTCCGTCGACGTTGGCAACGCCGGCACGGTGATGCGCTTCCTGCCCCCGCTCGCCGTCCTCGCCGACGGCCCGGTGCACTTCGACGGCGACCCGCGCTGCTACGAGCGCCCCCAGCACGGCGTGATCAACGCCCTGCGCGCGCTCGGCGCCCGGATCGAGGACGGCGGCCGCGGCGCCTTCCCGCTCACCGTGCACGGCACCGGCTCGCTGGACGGCGGCCCGGTCGAGCTGGACGCCTCCTCCTCGTCCCAGTTCGTCTCCGCGCTGCTGCTCTCGGGCGCCCGCTACAACCACGGCATCGAGGTCCGCCACGTCGGCGGCCCGGTTCCGTCGCTGCCGCACATCCGGATGACGGTGGAGATGCTGCGGCTGGCCGGCGCCCAGGTCGACGCCCCCGAGGACGGCGGCGAGAAGGACGTCTGGCGGGTCACCCCCGGCGCCCTGCTCGGCCGCGACCTGGTGGTCGAGCCGGACCTCTCCAACGCCGCGCCGTTCTTCGCCGCCGCCCTGGTCACCGGCGGCCGGGTCACCGTGCGGGACTGGCCCGGGCACACCACCCAGCCCGGCGACCAGCTGCGCGAGATCTACACCCGGATGGGTGGCGCCTGCGAGTTCACCGACGAGGGCCTCCAGTTCACCGGCACCGGCCGGATCCACGGCATCGAGGCCGACCTGCACGACGTCGGCGAGCTCACCCCGGTGATCGCCGCGGTCGCCGCGCTCGCCGACTCCGAGTCCCACCTGTACGGCATCGCCCACCTGCGCCTGCACGAGACCGACCGGCTCGCCGCGCTCGCCAAGGAGATCAACGACCTGGGCGGCGACGTCACCGAGACCGAGGACGGCCTGCGGATCCGCCCGCGCCCGCTGCACGGCGGCATCTTCCACACCTACGAGGACCACCGGCTCGCCACCGCCGCCGCCGTCCTCGGCCTCGCCGTGCCCGGCGTCGAGGTCGAGAACGTGGCCACCACCGCCAAGACCCTGCCCGACTTCCCCGGGATGTGGTCCGAGCTGCTCGGCGGAGCGGCGGCGGGCGTCTGAGCGGAGACTGAGCACATGCGCCGCTACGGCAAGGACGCCGACGAGGACGACATCCGCAACCGCCCCGCCCGCCGGGGCTCCCGGCCGCGGACCCGGATCCGACCCAAGCACGAGGACGCCGCCGAGGCGATGGTGCTGACCGTCGACCGCGGCCGGATCACCTGCCTGGTCGACCCGGGGACGAAGCAGGAGCGCGAGGTCGTCGCCATGAAGGCCCGCGAGCTGGGCCGCAAGGGCGTCGTCGTCGGCGACGTGGTCAACCTGGTCGGCGACCTCTCCGGGGACGCCGACACCCTCGCCCGGATCGTCCGGGTCGAGGAGCGCAGCTCGGTGCTGCGGCGCACCGCGGACGACGACGACCCGTACGAGCGGATCGTGGTCGCCAACGCCGAGCAGCTGGCCATCGTCACCGCCCTGGCCGACCCGGAGCCGCGTCCCCGGCTGATCGACCGCTGCCTGGTGGCGGCCTACGACGCGGGCATGGAGCCGCTACTGGTGCTCACCAAGTCCGACCTCGCCCCGGCCTCGACGCTGCTGGACTCCTACGCGTCGCTGGGCATCACCTACGTGGTCACCCGCCGCGACGAGCTGGAGACCACCGGTGCCGAGGCCGTGCGCGAGCACCTGCGCGGGCTCTCCACGGTGTTCATCGGCCACTCCGGCGTCGGCAAGACCACCCTGGTCAACGCGCTCGTCCCGGACCGCCAGCGGCAGACCGGGCGCGTCAACGCGGTCACCGGCCGCGGCCGGCACACCACCGTCTCCGCCCTGGCCCTGCGGCTGCCCCCGCCGCCCGGTGCCAAGCCGGGCTCGAAGAAGGCGCTGAACCCCGGCTGGGTGATCGACACCCCCGGCTTCCGCTCCTTCGGCCTCTCGCACATCGACCCGTCCCGGGTCATCCACGCCTTCCCCGACCTGGAGCCCGGCACCGTCGACTGCCCGCGCGCGTGCAGCCACGACGAGCCGGACTGCGCGCTGGACGCGTGGGTCGCGGACGGCCACGCCGAGGCCGCCCGGCTCTACTCGCTGCGCCGTCTGCTGGCCAGCAAGGAGGGCGAGGTCGACTGAGCCCGGCCGCCCTTCGCCGTTCCCTGAGGTTGGTGGCCCGTTCGAGGTGTCGGAGCGGGCTCACCTGGCGATCATAGGAAAGTCGGGCCATCGCGGTCCGACCGTCGATCGACAGGGAGGGCACGCGATGGCATGGGCCCTGGTGGTCCTGGCCGGCCTGCTGGAGACCGGCTTCGCGGTCAACCTCAAGCTCAGCGAGGGCTTCACCAAGCTCTGGCCCACCATCAGCTTCTGCGTGTTCGCCCTCGGCAGCTTCGGCCTGCTCACCCTCTCCCTGAAGACCCTGCCGGTCGGCCCCGCCTACGCGGTGTGGACGGGCATCGGCGCGGCCGGCACCGCGGTCTACGGCATGGCCTTCCTGGGCGAGAGCACCTCGGTGCTCAAGCTGGTCTCGATCTCGCTGGTGATCGCCGGCGTCGTCGGCCTCCAGCTCAGCACCGCGGCGCACTGAACGGCCGGGCGCCCGCACCCGATCCGACCCGCCCCGCGAGCCCGGCTGTGCCGATCGGGGGAGGCTCGCTAGGGTTTCGGGCATGGCCGACTACCACGACGACCTCCGACTCGCCCATGTCCTCGCCGACTCGGCCGACTCGGTCACCCTGGAGCGCTTCCGCGCGCTCGACCTGAAGATCGAGACCAAGCCCGACCTCACCCCGGTGAGCGACGCCGACAAGGCCGCCGAGGAGCTCGTGCGCAGCGTGCTCCAGCGCGCCCGCCCGCGCGACGCCGTCCTCGGCGAGGAGTTCGGCCTCCAGGGCTCCGGCCCGCGCCGCTGGGTGATCGACCCGATCGACGGCACCAAGAACTACATCCGCGGTGTCCCGGTCTGGGCCACCCTGATCGCCCTGCTGGAGGACGGCCCGGACGGCGTCGAGCGCCCGGTGGTCGGCATCGTCTCCGCCCCCGCGCTCCAGCGCCGCTGGTGGGCGGCCAAGGGCCTCGGCGCGTTCGGCGGCCGCAGCCTGGCCAAGGCCTCCCGGCTGCACGTCTCCGGCGTCTCCCGGATCGAGGACGCGTCCTTCTCCTACTCCTCGCTCACCGGCTGGGAGGAGCGCGGACGCCTCGACCCGTTCCTGGACCTCACCCGCGCCTGCTGGCGCACCCGCGCCTACGGTGACTTCTGGTCGTACATGATGGTCGCCGAGGGCGCCGTCGACATCGCCGCCGAGCCCGAGCTGTCGCTGTGGGACATGGCGGCCAACTGCATCATCGTCGAGGAGGCCGGCGGCCGCTTCACCGGCCTGGACGGCATCCCCGGCGCCGGCGGCGCCGACGCGGTCGCCTCCAACGGGCTGCTGCACGAGGAAGCCCTGCGCCGGCTGAGCGTCTGACCGTGGTCGCGGCCCCTTGACCGGTGGGAGCCGGTCAAGGGGCCGCCGCTGTGCCCGGCCCGGCGCTACTGCTTGCGCAGCTCCCGGACCGCCGCGTCCAGCCGCTGCCCGAAGTCGGCGTCGGCCTTGCGGAAGTTGTCGACCGCCCGCTCCACGATGTCCTCGCGGTCGGCGGAGACCTTGGCGATGAAGCCCGCCAGGTTGGCGATCAGGCGCTGCTTCTCCTCCTCGGAGAACAGCCGGTACAGGTCGCCGGCCTGCACGAAGTCGTCGTCCTCGGCGTGCGAGGGCGCGACGTGGTTGCCGGTGAGGCCGTCGACGGCGGTCGCGGCCCACAGCGGACGGCCGGTCTGCACCGGGCCGCCGAAGCTGTTCGGCTCGTAGTTCTTCCGACGGCCGTGGCGGCCGTCGTACAGGTAGCCGTCCCGGCCGTTGGTGCGGGCCTCGGTGGCGTGCGGGCGGTTCACCGGCAGGTGGTCGGCGTTGATGCCGACCCGGTAGCGGTGGGCGTCGGCGTACGCGAACAGGCGGCCCTGGAGCATCTTGTCCGGGGACGGGCCGATGCCGGGCACGAAGTGCGCCGGCGAGAAGACCGACTGCTCGACCTCGGCGAAGACGTTGTCGGGGTTGCGGTTGAGCTCCAGCCGGCCGATCTCGATCGGCGGGTAGTCGGCGTGCGGCCAGACCTTGGTCAGGTCGAAGGGGTTGAAGCGGTAGTTCGCCGCGTCGGCCGCGGGCATGATCTGGACCTGCACCGTCCAGCTGGGGAACTCGCCGCGCTCGATCGACTCGCGCAGGTCGCGCTGGTGGCTGTCCGGGTCCTCGCCGGCGAGGGTGTTGGCCTCGGCCTGGGTGAGGTTGCGGATGCCCTGGTCGGTCTTGAAGTGGTACTTGACCCAGAAGTGCTCGCCGGCCTCGTTCTGCCACTGGTAGGTGTGCGAGCCGTAGCCGTTCATGTGCCGGTACGAGGCCGGGATGCCCCGGTCGCCGAACAGCCAGGTCACCTGGTGGGTGGCCTCGGGCGACAGGCCCCAGAAGTCCCAGACGTTGTCCGCCTCCTGCGAGCCGGTGTACGGGTCGCGCTTCTGGGTGTGGATGAAGTCGGGGAACTTGATGGCGTCCTTGATGAAGAACACCGGGGTGTTGTTGCCGACGAGGTCGTAGTTGCCCTCCTCGGTGTAGAACTTCAGCGCGAAGCCGCGCGGGTCGCGCACCGCGTCGGCCGCGCCGAGGTTGCCGGCCACGGTGGAGAAGCGCAGGAAGACCTCGGTCTGCTTGCCGATCTCGGACAGGAACGCCGCCCGGGTCCAGGGCGTCACGTCGGCGGTCACGGTGAAGGTGCCGTACGCACCCGCGCCGCGGGCGTGCACCACGCGCTCCGGGATCCGCTCGCGGTTGAAGTGCGCGAGCTTCTCGAACAGCAGCTGGTCCTGGATGAGCGCCGGGCCCCCGACGCCCGCCGTCTCGGTGTTCTGGTTGTCGGCGACGGGGGCACCCGCCTCCGTGGTCAGGGTCGGGCGCTGCTCGTCCTGGGTCGTCATGGGAGTGCCTCCGCGGTATCCGGTCGTGATGACACGATCCTAACTTGGACTTTGTCCAAGTCAACACTGGAACCAATCTCAGAGCGTGACCTACTCTGGATGACATGAGCGACCTGCTGGAGAGACTGCGCGGAAGAGGCTGGCGGCTGACCTCGCAACGCCGGGTCGTGGCCGAGGTCCTGGACGGCGAGCACGTCCACCTCACCGCGGACGAGGTGCACGCCCGGGCGACGGCCCGGCTGCCGGAGATCAGCCGCGCCACCGTCTACAACACGCTCGGCGAACTCGTCGCCCTCGGCGAGGTCCTGGAGGTGGCCACCGACGGCCGCGCCAAGCGCTACGACCCCAACGCGCACCGCGCCCACCAGCACCTGGTCTGCTCGGGCTGCGGCGCGATCCGCGACGTCCACCCGCAGGGCGACCCGCTCGCCGCCCTCCCCGCCGCCGAGCGCTTCGGCTACACCGTCACCGCCGCCGAGGTCACCTACCGCGGCCTGTGCCCGAACTGCCGCGCGTAGCCGACCGCTTGTCCGGCTACGCGCTCAACTCCGCGCTCAGCGCGCCCAGGAGCCGCCCGGCCCGCTCGGCCACCTCGGCCGGCCCGTAGTCGATCGCCCGCCGGCACCAGTTCTCCGCCTGCGTCGGCTCCCCGCGGCGCAGCGCGAGCAGCGCCAGGCGCAGCGCCGCCCGGCCGTGCCCGGCGTCGGCGGCCCGGGTGTACCAGAGCATCGCCTCGGCCTCGCTGTCCTGCCGGGCCAGCAGCAGCCCGAGGTTGAACGCGGCGCTGCGGCTGCCCGCCTCGGCGGCCCGCCGGTACAGGCTCTCGGCGATCTCCAGCGCCCCGCGCTCGGCCGCCCGCACGCCCATCCGCACCTGCGCCCGGCGGTGCCCGGCGTCGGCCGCCAGCGCGTACCAGTGCTCGGCCTCCGCGTCCGCGTCCCCGCGCCGGTCCAGCAGCGAGGCCAGCCGGAACGCGCCCTCGGCCGAGCCCCCGGCCGCCGCCTGCCGGTAACGCTCCAGCGCCCCGGCCAGGTTGCCGCGCTGCTCCTGGACGACCGCGAGCTGCAGGGCCGCCTCGCCGTGCCCCTCGGCCGCGGCCCGCGCGTACCACTCCTGCGCCTGCTGCTGCTCGCCGCGCCCGGCGTGCAGCACGCCGAGGTTGAACGCGCCGTCGACACTGCCGGCCTCGGCCGCCTTGGAGAACCAGGGCCGGGCGCCGGACTCGTCGCCGCGCTGCAGCAGCACCACGGCCAGCGCGTTGCAGGCCTCCCGGTGCCCGGCGTACGCGGCCCGGCGGTACCACTGCTCGGCCTGCTGCTCGCGGCCGGTGCCCGCGCAGAGCAGGCCCAGGTTGAAGGCTCCGTTCTGATCGCCCGCGTCCAGCGCGGCGCGGTACCAGCGCTCGGCCGCGGCTGCCTCGCCACGGCTCGCGTGCAGCGCGCCCAGCGCGTTGGCGGCGTTGCCGTCCCCGGCCTCGGCGGCCTCCTGCCACCACTCGGCGGCGGCCGCCAGGTCCCCGGAGTCGCGCAGCAGGAAGCCCAGCGCGCAGGCCGCGCGCGCCTCCCCGTTCTGCGCGGCCTGCCGGTACCAGCGGGCCGCCTCGTCCAGCAGCGACCGGTCGGTGCGGGCGCGCTCCTCCAGCAGCACGCCCAGGCGCAGCGCGGCGCGGGCGTGGCTGCGCGCGGCGGCGGTGCGGTACCAGGTCTCGGCGGTCTCCTTGTCCCCGGCGGCCTCGCGCATCCGGGCCAGCCGGTAGGAGGCCTCCCGGTGCCCGGCGTCGGCGGAGACCTTGAACCAGCGCTCGGCGCGCACGTCCCGCCGGTGCTCCATCAGGTCGCCCAGCGCGTAGGCGCCCAGTGGGTGGCCGTGGTCGGCGGCGAAGTGCAGCCAGTACTCGGCGGCCTCCTCCTCGCCCTGGTCGCGCAGTTGCAGCCCGAGCGCGTGCGCGGCCGGCGCGCTGCCGGCCACGGCGGCCTGACGCCACCACTGGCCGGCCTCGGCCCGGTGGCCCTGCTGGTGCAGCAGCACGCCGAGGTTGTTGGCGGCGGCGCGCACCCCGGCGGCCGCGGCGGCGCGCAGGTAGGGCTCGGCGTCCTCCAGCTCCCCGCGGCGCAGCAGCAGGGTGCCGAGCCGGCAGGCGGCGTCCGGGTCGCCGCTGTCGGCGGCCTGCCGGTGGCGGGCCTCCAGCGCGGCGGACTCGCGGGCGGCGAGGGCGGTCTCGAAGCTGGTCGAGTCGAGGCCGGCCGGGTCGAGCGCGGCCCCGGCGGACGGCTCGCCGCCGGGCTGCTCGCCGTACGCGCCGACGGCGGCGGCGAACTGACGGGTCGGCACGTGGACCAGGCTGTCGGGCCCGTAGCCCGGGGTGGGGCGCTCGGACAGTCCGCTGGTGCGCTGGGCGGGCAGGGCTCCGGGGCGGCTTCCGGTGCTCTCGGTGCTCTCCGCCCAGGCGTCGGTGTCCGCCTCGGCGGCCGCCGAGGACTTGGCGCCTGACTTGCCGATCAGCCTCATGCCGACTCCCGCTCCCCCAGAGTGTCGCGGCATAGCGCCCCGGCGTGCGGCCGGGGGGACTCCCAGGAGAGGTGTCGGATCCGACGGCCGGTCAGCGGCCGTGCACCGTCCCCCATGTGTCCCATCGTCGCATCACCCAGTACCCGCGTACACCTGCCCCGGCCGAATTCCGGCGGGGCCGACCCGAAGCCGACGAAATTGCTTCGGCGCTTTGTCGATTTCCCGACACTTCAACCCCACAAACCCCGCTGCCGTCGTCCTTGGCGACGGTCGATAGTACCGGAGCGGTTCCTGCCGCTTCCGTCCGAGAACGGCGCGGGAAACACCAGAGGCCCGGAGGAAGGATCCTCCGGGCCTCTGGCCTTTGTAGCGGGGACAGGATTTGAACCTGCGACCTCTGGGTTATGAGCCCAGCGAGCTACCGAGCTGCTCCACCCCGCGTCGGTGGTTGAACCATAGCACGGACGCGGGGTGGAACGGAAAACGGTTACCGCAGCTCAGCGGGCTACGGCTGCGGGCTGGTCGCTCCGCCCCCGGTGGCGCCCGGGGCCGGAGCGCCGGTCGGGGCGGGTGCCGGGCTGCCGCCGCGGGCCGCCGAGGCGGCTTTCAGGGCGTCACCGAGCGCCTTCTGGGCGTTGCCGTAGGCCACCCAGTCGCCGTTCTTGAACGCGGTCTGGCTGTCGTTGTACGCCTTCTCCGCGTCCGAGAGCGCCTTCTGGAGCTCCGGCGAGATCGTCCCGCCCGGCGCCGGCGTGGTGGGCGGGGTCGGGGTCGTCCCGGCGCCCGGCGTGGAGGGCGCGGTCGGGGTGGTCGACGGGGGCGCCCCGCCGAACACCTTCTTCAGCGCGGCCTCCAGGGTGTCCTCGAACGCCACGTTGTCGTCCCCGTACACCGCCAGGACCTTCTGCATCGTCGGGTACTTGGCGCCGCGCCCGCGCACGTACACCGGCTCGATGTTGAGCAGTCCGCCACCGACCGGCAGGGTCAGCAGGTTGCCGTACTCCAGCTCGGCGTCGCCGCCGCTCTTCAGCGCGAAGATCTGGTTGGCCACCTCCTGGCGCGAGTTGAACTTCGACTGCACCAGGCCGGGGCCGGGGGCCCCGCTCTCGCCGGTCATCTTCAGGATGCGGATCTTCCCGTAGTCGTCCCCCGGGTCCGCGTTGACGGCCATGAAGGCCGCCAGGTTGGGCCGCTGGTTGGGCACGAAGGTGCTGGTGAGCGAGAAGCTCGCGGTGTTGGTGTCCGGCATCCGTACCGTCACGTAGTACGGCGGCTGGACCTGCTTGGTGTCGCTGGTCGGGTCCACCGGAACCTGCCAGATGTCACTGCCGTTGAAGAAGGAGTTGGCATCCGTGACGTGGTACTGGCCGAGCAGGTCGCGCTGCACCTTGAACATGTCCTGCGGGTAGCGCAGGTGCGGCAGCAGCGTCTGCGGGATGTCCGCCTTCGGCTCCACGGTGCCGGGGAAGGCCTTCATCCAGGTCTTCAGCACCGGGTCCTTCTCGTCCCACTGGTAGAGCTTCACCTCGCCGGTGTAGGCGTCCACCGTGGCCTTGACCGAGTTGCGGATGTAGTTGACCTGGTTGGCGACGGTCAGCAGCTCACCGCGCTGGTTGGTCAGCGAGTCCTTGGTGGCGGCGCCCAGCGTCGTCTTCGAGGAGAACGGGAAGCCGTCCGAGGTGGTGTAGCCGTCCAGCACCCAGACCACCCGGCCGTCCTGCACCACCGGGTACGGGTCGGCGTCGATCGACAGCCACGGCGCGACCTTCTCCACCCGCTCCTTCGGCGTCCGGTTGTAGATCACCTTGGCGCCGTCGGTGATCGCCCCCGCGTAGAGGATCTGCGGCTCGGCGAAGCGCACCGCGTAGGCGGCCCGGGTCAGCGGGTTGTCCAGCGAGACCCCGCTGTTGCCCTCGTAGGTGGTCTCGGCGTTCTGGCCGGTCTTGGGATCGGTGTAGTCGATCTCCTTGTTCGCGCCACCGACGATCGAGTACGTCGTGGTCTTCTCGCCGTAGTAGATCCGCTGCTGGTAGTCGCCCAGCGTGCCGGAGGCCGGCAGGCCCGACTCGGTGAACACCGGCTGGCCCTTGTCGTCGACCTGGTTGCCCTTGGCGACCACCACGCCGTAGCCGTGGGTGTACTTGAAGTGGTCGTTGATCCAGTTGCGCTGCACGCCGTTGAGGTCGAGCTCGCGCAGACCGATCACGCTGTCCTGCTTGTCCTGCCCGGTGCCGTAGCGGTCCACGTCCAGCGTGTTCGGGAAGGCGTAGTAGTTGCGCTGCTGCTCCAGCGACTGGAACGCCGGCGAGACGACGTTCGGGTCCAGCAGCCGGATGTCCGAGACGGTCTGCGCGTCCGGCTTGAGCGCGTCCGCACTGGTCGAGCCCTGCGGGGTGTACTGGGTGGTCTGCGCGTCCGCGATCCCGTACGCCTGGCGGGTGGCGTCGATGTTCTTCTGGATGTACGGCGTCTCCTTGGCCTGCTCGTTCGGCTTGACCTGGAACTGCTGCACGATCGCCGGGTACAGCCCGCCGATCAGCACCGCCGACAGCACCATCAGCCCCAGGCCGATCAGGGCCGGGGCCCAGGTGCGGCGGATCGGGGTCAGGAAGAACAGCACCGCGCAGATGATCGCGACGAAGAACAGGATGGTCTTGGCCGGCAGGAACGCGTTGGCGTCCACGTAGCGCAGGCCGGTCCAGCCGGAGACGCCCTTGTACGAGCCGGTCTTCACCGCCAGCGCGTACCGGTCCAGCCAGTACGCGACGGCCTTCAGCAGCACGAACACGCCCAGCAGCACCGCCAGGTGCCCCTGCGCGCCCGCGCTCGCCCGGCGGCCCGGACCCTGCAGCCGCAGCCCCCCGTACAGGTAGTGCACCAGCGCCGAGGTCAGCAGCGAGACGATCACCGCGCTGAACGCGAAACCCAGCACGAACTCGTAGAACGGCAGGTCGAAGGCGTAGAACGAGACGTCCATGCCGAACTGGGAGTCCTTCTCACCGAAGGAGGTCGAGTTCGTCCACATCAGCCAGGTCCGCCACTGGCCGGAGGCCGCGGCACCGGCCACCAGGCCGATCACCAGCGAGACGCCGATCAGCGCCCAGCGCTTGAACGGCGCCAGGCCGGCCCGGTAGCGGTCGAGGCTCTGCTGCTCCACCGACATCGCCGACAGCGGCGGCCGAAGCCGGTGCGCCAGCCAGATGTTGAAGCCGACGATCACCGCCATCAGCAGGCCGAACACCGCGAACAGGCCGATCTTCGTCCACAGCTGGGTGGTGAACACCGAGGAGAAGTGGACCGACCTGAACCACAGCCAGTCCGTCCAGAAGCCCGCGAACATGACGAACAGCAGGAAGAGCACCGCGAGCACGCCCAGGGTCAGCAGGGCCACCCGCGCCCGCCGGGAGGGCGGGCCTACCCTGCGCCGGAAACCCGGCCCTGAGCGTTCGGGCATCTGGAAGACCACGGTGGCACCTCGGCTGTGTCGTCTGAATGGGGTCGGTCGTCAGAGCAACTTAACCAGGCTTTGGCCGAGTTCCCACCGTTAGCAGACGGTTACGACCCCCGCCCGCTTCCGGCCGTCCCCGCCGCGGCTCCTCCGGCCCTTCGGCGGCTCTTCCGGCGGCCCTTCGGCGACTCTCCCGGCGGGCTCTCCCGGCGGGCTCTCCCGGCGGGCTCTCCCGGCGGGCACGGACCGTCCGGCGAGCGCGGGCCGCCCGGCGTGTGAGGATTGAGGCATGTCCGACGCGTCTGATCTGAACAACTCCCCCGACGACGTCTCCAAGCTCCCGGCCGCCACCCCGCTGACCCGGGCCGCGCTGGAGATCGACGAGTACGCCGCCACCCTCGGCTGGGACCTCCCGGCCCGGCTGTTCGCCCTGGTGGACAGCGCCGCCCTGCGCAAGGCCAACCCGAAGATCGCCAAGCAGCTCGGCCTCGCCGAGGGCGACGAGACCGGCCTGACCCCGATCGAGCAGGACGAGCTGCCGGCCGGCATGGAACTCGACAAGTTCCTCGGCACCATCGCCTGGCCCGACGCCGTGGCCGGCTGCGCCCTGGTCGTCGAGCGCCTGATGCTGCCCCCGGGCGCCGAGCAGTCCCGCCCGCGGGGTGCCAGCGACGCCCAGCTCGCCGAGTGGGTGGCCAACCACCCCAAGCGCGAGGAGGTGCGGATCACCGCCGCGGTGCTCCGCGACGGCAAGAAGGAGATCGCCCTGCGGCTGCGCTCCAAGGACGTCGCCCGCGAGGTGCTGACCGGCCCCGACCTGGTGCCGGGCCTGACCGACGCGCTGCTGGCGACCTTCGTCTGACGCCTTCCCCGGCGGCTGCCCGGCGACTGCTGGGTAGCTGCTCGGCGGCTGCTCGGTGGCTACTTGGTGACGCAGGACGGCAGCGCGGAGGTCTGCCCGGAGCGGAGCTGCTCCAGCGACTTCAGCGCGCCGTCCAGCGTGTCCGTCTTGATCAGGGTCAGCCCGGACGGGACGTTCTTGCCCGCCTCGGCGCAGTTCGAGGACGGGGTGAAGAAGTACTCGGCCCCGGCGTCCCGGGCGGCGATCAGCTTCATCGAGATGCCGCCGATCGGGCCGACCTTGCCGTCGTCGTCGATGGTCCCGGTGCCGGCCACGAACCTGCCGCCGGTGAGGTCGCCGCCCGGGGTCAGCTTGTCGATGATGCCGAGCGAGAACATCAGGCCGGCGCTGGGGCCGCCGACGTCCTGCAAGCCGATGTCGATCTGGAACGGGTAGGTGTGCCGGATCCCGGTGCCGATGCCCACCACCGCGAGCTCCGCCCGCTCGGCCGGGGCCTTCGGGTCGAGGTCCTTGGCCCGTACGGTCGGCACGGTGACGTCGGTCTTCCCGCCCGGCGCGGCGGCGCCGCCCGCGTCCTTGACCCGCGGCACGACGGTGAAGACCACCGGCTCGCCCGGCTTGTGCTTGGTGACGGCCGCGACCACCTGCTCGACCGAGCCGACCGCCGCGCCGTCCACGGCCACGATCTGGTCGCCCGCGTGCAGCCGGCCCTCGGCCGGGGCGCCCGCGGTGACCGACTTCACGATCAGCTCGCTGCCGACCGGGATGCCCAGCTGCTGGAGCGCCGCGGTGCGGGCACTGTCCTCGGAGGAGGCGAACTCCTCGGCGTTCTGCTTCTTGGCGTCCGCGTCCGACTGCCCCTTCGGGTAGACGTTGTCGTGCGGCACCACCAGCACGTCGTCCCGCAGCCAGCCGACCACCGCGTTGACCAGGCTGGGCTCGTACTTGGCCCCGGTGACCTGGACGGTGGTCATGTTGAGGTGCCCGGTCGTCGGGTACGACTCGTGCCCGCTGATGCTGATCACCGGCTTGCCGCCCTGGTTGCCGAGCGTGTTGTACGTCGGCCCCGGGCTCATCTCCGTGTACGGCACCTTCATCAGCACCGAGACGCAGAGCAGCGCTATGAGCAGCAGGGTGGCAGCGAGCATCGTCGCGGAGCGGCGTGGCATGCCTCGACAGTACGGGACGCGCCTGAACCGGCGCCCGCCGGGCTACCTGCCGGGGCGCTCACCGGGGGCGGCGCCGGCGGTGGTGCGCTCCATGGCGGCCATGAAGCGCCGGTGTTCGGCGAGTGAGGCCGGGTCCCCGGTGGCCCGCGGCTCCCGCTGGGCCCACAGCGCCCAGAGGCCGGCGGCCACGCCGGCGACACCCGGGATGATCAACCAGGCGAGCGCACTCATACCAGTACTCCCAGCTCGTCGTGTCTATGAGCAGATTAACCACTCCGGCGGACAACGCGGCCGGCGCCGTCCGGGTTACGGCACGGCCGATCGGCTCACTTCCAGGGAGTATTCGGGGTGCCGTTGCGCAGCCGTTGGAGTGAACCCGCGGCGCGCCTGACCCGACGGACGCGCGAGGTGTGCCTATCGGTTCCGTCGCACCGGGAGCGGTCTCAGCAGCCGCCGGCGCCGACCCACTCCTCCTCGCCGTCGGAGAAGACCTGGTGCTTCCAGATCGGCGCCTCGTGCTTGAGGTCGTCGATCAGCCGGCGGGCGGCGGCGAAGGCCTCGCCGCGGTGGGCGCAGGAGACGGCGACGATCACGGCCTTGTCGGTGATCTCCAGCCGGCCCACCCGGTGGACCGCGGCGAGCGCCCGGACCGGGAAGTCCGCGACCACCTTCTCGGCGATCCGGCGCATCTCCTGCTCGGCGGTGGGGTGGCAGCTGTACTCCAGCGCGGCGACCGACTTGCCGCCGTCGTGGTCCCGGACCGTCCCGACGAAGACGGTGGTGCCGCCGGCCGCGTCGTCGCCGACCGCCTCGTACACCTCGTCCAGCGAGAGCGGGGTGTCGCGGATGGCGAGCAGGCGGATGGGGTCGTGGATCTCGGACATGACCCCATGATTCCCCATCCGGGACGGTGCAGGGCAAGTGCCTTCCGCATCACGGTGGGGAAATTTCGCATCGTGAGAAGCGCTGCCCGTCGACCGGCTCCCCCGGCCGATCAGAACCGCCGCCGCTTGCGGGCCCGGCGCACCAGCGCCGCCGTACCGACCAGCGCCACCGTCGCCCCGGCCGCCCCCAGGCTGGTCGCCGCCTCCTTGCCACCCAGCCGGCGCCCGGCCACCGCGTGCTTGCCGGACACCTGCTCCAGCAGTTCGGCCAGCACCTGCTCGTTGGTGCACGCCGGGCGCCAGCCCGCCTCGTGCAGCCGGCTACCGGACACCACCCACGGGTACATCGTGTACGCCAGGTCCCCGGCCGGGGCCGGGGTCAGGCCCAGCCGGTGCAGCCGCGCCGCCGTGCCGAGCGCCAGCGAGGCCGGCAGCTCCATCCGCCGGATCCCGGACAGCCGCTCGACGTCCTCCTGCTCCAGCCAGCCGTCGCAGCCGACCGTCACCTCGCCCTCGACCAGGCCCAGCGCCGCGTACTCCAGCGCCGACGCCAGGTCGTCCACGTGGCAGAACTGCCAGCACGGCCGGGACCCGGCCACCACCAGCAGCCGGGGCGCCTCGAAGTGCCGGGTCAGCACGGTGTCCACGCCGGGGCCCACCACCACGGCCGGGCGCAGCACCGTCACCTGGAGGCCCGGGTGGGCGCGCGGCGCCCGGCGGGCCAGCCGCTCGATCTCCAGCAGGTCCCCGACCAGCGAGGCCTCCTCGGTGGCCCGCAGCTCGGAGTCCTCCGCCAGCGGCACCTCGTTGTCGGCCAGCGCACCGTAGACCATCGCCGAGGTGCACAGCACCACCCGGTGCACCCCGGCGGCCGCGGCCGCGGTCAGCACCGTCTGGGCGCCGCGCACGTTGTAGGCGCTGCGGGCCCGGGCGTCGGACTCCATGCCGAAGTCCATCGCCAGGTGCACCACCACGTCGACCCCGGCCAGCCGCTCGGCCACCGCCGGGTCCCGCACGTCGAGCACCCGCCAGTGCACGCCCGGCACCTCACCGCGCCGGTCGTCCACCGCGAGGACCTTCCGCACGTGCGGGGAGGCCACCAGCCGGGCGGCGACCCGCTCGCCCAGCACGCCCGCGGCACCGGTGACCGCCACGGTCAGCGGCCGTCCGCCGTAGGCTGGAGGCGGCGACGCCGTGGTGTCCGACGCGTCCTCTCCTCCGGTCAGCCCAGAGCGAACGTCCGAGGGCGGGGAACTCACCGGCCATCCTCCACGGTTAGCTTTATGTGCGTACGGACGTGTGTCACGTACGTCCATCCTGCCCGAGGCGAAGGCCCGGCGGTGCACCCGGCGCGGGCCTGCCGCGCGGGAGCCGCCCCCGAGTCCCCCACTCCGCCGTCGCTCCGGGCACGGACTTTCCCGCCACACCCGCATGACGGCCGACCGGATCGAGGACCCCGTGAGCGACCTTCCCTTCGGATTCGGCGTTCCGCCCGAGGAGCCCGAGGACGGCAAGGCCAAGCCCGACGACGCCCAGAAGAAGAAGGACCAGGAACAGTCCGGCAGCGGCCCGCAGCCGTTCGGCTTCGGGGGCGGCAACCCCTTCGGTGCGATCTTCGGCATGCCCGGTGCCCCGGGCGGCGCCGGCTCCGGCGCCGACAACCCCTTCGCCGCGATGTTCGGCGGCATGAACCCGGGAGACCTCGGCGCCGCCTTCCAGCAGCTCGGCCAGATGCTCTCGTTCGAGGGCGGCCCGGTGAACTGGGACCTCGCCACGAACATCGCCCGCCAGACGGTGGTCGCCGAGCCCGCCGAGGGCAAGAGCAAGGACCGCTCGGTCAGCGCCGCCGAGCGCTCCGCCGTCGCCGAGGCCGTCCGCCTGGCCGACCTGTGGCTCGACGGCTCCACCGAGTTCCCCTCCGGCGCCGGCACCGCCGTCGCCTGGAGCCGCGCCGAGTGGATCGAGGCCACCCTCCCGGTCTGGAAGGACCTGGTGGACCCGGTCGCCGAGCGGGTCGGCAACGCCATGGGCGGCGTCCTGCCCGAGGAGATGCAGGCCATGGCCGGCCCGCTGATGGGCGTGATGCGCTCGATGGGCGGCGCCATGTTCGGCACCCAGATCGGCCAGGCGCTCGGCGCGCTCGCCGGTGAGGTGGTCGGCTCCGCCGACGTCGGCCTGCCGCTCGCCCCGGCCGGCAAGGCCGCGCTGCTGCCGCAGAACGTCGCCGAGTTCGGCGAGGGCCTGAACGTGCCCGCCGACGAGGTCCGCCTCTACCTCGCCCTGCGCGAGGCCGCCCACCAGCGGCTCTTCGCCCACGTGCCGTGGCTGCGGGCCCACCTGCTGGGCGCCGTCGAGGCCTACGCGCGCGGCATCAAGGTCGACACCTCCCGGATGGAGGAGCTGGTCGGCCAGCTCGACCCGAGCAACCCGGAGGCCCTCCAGGAGGCGCTGGCCGGAGGCCTGCTCCAGCCCGAGGACACCCCCGAGCAGAAGGCCGCGCTCGCCCGCCTGGAGACCGCGCTCGCGCTGGTCGAGGGCTGGGTCGACGCCGTCGTGCACGCCGCCGCCGAGCCGCACCTGCCGCAGGCCGGCGCACTGCGCGAGACCGTCCGCCGCCGCCGCGCGGCCGGCGGGCCCGCCGAGCAGACCTTCGCCACCCTGGTCGGTCTGGAGCTGCGCCCGCGCCGGCTTCGCGACGCCTCCCGGCTCTGGGCGCTGCTCGCCGACGCCCGCGGCATCGAGGGCCGCGACGCGCTCTGGGAGCACCCGGACATGCTGCCCACCGCCGCCGACCTGGACGACCCGGACGCCTTCGTGCACCGGGGCTCCGCCGACGACCTGGAGGGCGGCATCGACTTCGACGCGCTCGACAAGCTGCTCGGCGAGGCCGCGGCCGGCAAGCCCGACCTCACCAAGAAGGACGAGCAGCCGAAGACCGACGAGGGCGGCACCGACGGGAAGGGCGAGCCCACCGCATGACGGACACCGAGACGCCCGCCGCCACCCTGCACGCGGACGCCGTCCGCACGCTGACCGGGTGGCGGCCCGCCGACCAGGACCAGGAACGGCTGCGGCTCGACTACCTGGAGCACCTCGCCGCGCAGCCCGAAGGCCTGTACCGCTCCTGCCTGCCCGCGCACATCACCGCGAGCGCGGCGGTCGTCGACCCGGCGGCCGGGCGGGTGCTGCTCACCCTGCACCCCAAGGTCGGCATGTGGCTGCAGATGGGCGGGCACTGCGAGCCCGGCGACCGCGACCTCGCCTCGGCCGCACTGCGCGAGGCCGTGGAGGAGTCCGGCATCCCCGACCTGGTGCTGCTGGAGAGCGGCGGCGCCCCGGTGCCGGCCAAGCTGGACCGGCACCTGGTCCGCTGCACCGGCAAGGACCGCCCGGAGAACACCCACCTGGACGTCCAGTACATCGCGCTGGCCCCGGCCGGCGCGCAGGCGCTGATCAGCGAGGAGTCGCTGGACCTGCGCTGGTTCGACTACGACCGGCTCCCGGAGCTCACCGACCACTCGGTGCGCGACCTGGTGGCCCGGGCGCGGCAGCTGACCGGCTGAGGTGTGACGTCGGAAGGGGGCGCGGAGCCTGTCGGCCCGCGCCCCCTTCCGTCGTTCCTCCGGTCGAACCGGCCCGGCCTCGGCCCGTACCGTCCGACCACACCCGTACCGTCCGGCCACGGGCTTGCGCCGCCGAAGCTCCGGCCGTGCCGCCGCGGCCTCAGCCGCAGGAGGCGGCCGGGTCCGGCCCGGTCGGGCCCGGGGCGGCGTGCCGCGCACCGGGGATGTGCGGCAGCCGGGCGGCGGAGACCACGCCCTCCAGGTACCCGCGGGCCCGCTCCGTCCGCGGGTAGGCCTCCAGCAGGGCCCAGAACGCCGGGCCGTGGTCCGGCACCAGCAGGTGCGCCAGCTCGTGCAGCAGCACGTAGTCCAGCACGTACTCCGGCATGCCCTGGAGCCGGTGGGACAGGCGGATCGTCCCCTCGCTGGGGGTGCAGGAGCCCCAACGGGAATTCTGGTTGGTGACCCAGCGGACCTGACTGGGCCGGGCACGATCGCCCAGGTAGGCGGCCGACAGCTCGCGGGCCCGGGTCATCAGGGCCTCGTCCCCCGGGACCCGCCGGGACTCCTGGGCTGCGAGCTTCTCCAGCATCTGCGCGACCCAGCGCTGCTCCTCGGCGTACGACATCCGGGCCGGGATCAGCACGACGGTGCGGTCGCCCTCGCGGTAGGCGGAGACGGTACGGCTGCGGCGGGCGCTGCGGCGCACCTCGACCCGGCTGCGGTCGTGCGCTTCGGGGGGCACGGCACCGGTGCGCGGCGGCTGCGATGGGGCCGGCCTCGGCTGCTGGTCCGGGCGCCCGCGCGTGTTCGGCGCCGCGACCTGCGACCCGGACGCTGCACGCGCACGCCGACGCGACGCCGGTGGATGGGAGTCCCGCTCGGCTGCCATGGCACACGACGTTACCCCGCACCACGGACAGAAGTCCGCTGCCATGGCCGGAATCTTTCATGGAGTGATCGGGAACGAAAAGTCGACGGTGGGTGTCCGGAAACCGACGCCGAGGGGCATGGCCAGTTATCCACAGGGCGTGCGAACGGATGATGTGATCATGCGTACAGACCTGTGGATAACTCCCTGCACGCCGTCGCCGCGATAGGGCATGCTGCGGTCAGCCGTCCGGAAACGATCGGAAGGGAGATCGTCGTGCGCCTCGCCCTCAAGCCCGCCCTGTCCCGCAGCTGGCGGGACTCGGAGACCCTGCAGTTCGGCACCGTCACCCGGTTCGCCGGGGTGCTCGGCAACGCCGACAAGACCCTCTGCGACTTCCTCGCGCTGCTCGACGGGACGCGCGACCGACCGGAGCTCCTGAACGAGGGCGAACGCATCGGGCTCGGCCGCGAACCGGCCGACGCCCTGCTCACCGGCTTGGAGGAGACCGGCCTGCTGGACGACGCGGAGGCCGGCGACCGGGCACTGGCCCGCTTCCCCGGGCAGCAGCGGGACTTGCTCGAACCCGACCTCGCCTCGCTCTCCCTGGTCCACTCCGGCCCGGGCGCCGCACCGGCGGTCCTGGGCCGCCGGGCCGACGCGCGGATCGAGGTGCGCGGCGCGGGCCGGGTCGGCGCCGCCGTGGCGGCGGTGCTCGCCGCCGGCGGCACCGGCACGGTCACGGTCGCGGACGGCGGCCGGGTGAAGCCCGGCGACTGCTCCCCCGCCGGGCTGCCGCCCGGGGACGTCGGGCGGCTGCGCTCGACGGCGGCCCGGGAGGCGGTGCAGCGCGCCGCGGGCCGGCCCCCGGCCCCCGTGCCCCGGCGTCGGCCCGGGGACCCGCCACCGGACTTCGTGGTCCTCGCGCCCCGGGACGGCAGCGCCGCCTTCGCGGGCGGGACGTACGAGGCCCGGCTGCTGTTGCGGGCCGGGGTGCCGCACCTCTACGTGGGCGTGGTCGAGGAGTTCGGCGTCATCGGACCGCTGGTGATCCCCGGGATGTCGGCCTGCGGGCACTGCCTGGTGCTGCGGCGGGAGGACGAGGACGCCGCCTGGCCGCGGGTCCTGGCCCAACTGGCCGACGGAGGCCCCGGCCGGGCCCGTACGCCGGCCTGCGACACGGCCCTGGCGACGGCGGTCGCCGGACTGGCGGCGCTGCACGTCCAGGTGTTCCTGGACGGCGGCCGGCCGCCGAGCGTGGACGGCTGGTGCGAGGTCTCGGCCGGGGACGGCATGCCACGGCGCCTGCGACTGCGCGGGCACCCGGACTGCGGCTGCCTGTGGCAGCCGCTGCCGCCGGGGTGAGGGGCGGAAGAGGAAGAGGAGAAGAAGAACGAGTCTGACGGGAGCAGGCCCGGCGGCTGCACGGCTCGGCAGCCTCTCGGCCTCCCCACGGCACCACGGGCACCCACCCGGCCATACGAGCCGATGGCCAGGTGAGCCCGCGGTCCCGACGGACCCCGGACGGGGGTCGACGCCCCACAGGCGCGGCCCGACGCCCTACGGGCGGGTACGAGGCCTCCCACGGCCCGGGCGGGGCCCCGGGGCCGCCGGCGGGCCGCCCGGCGCCGCGGCGGCACCGCCGCGGTGAGCGCGCGGGGGGTGGCGGGGAGCT
>NZ_JBIWNZ010000002.1:0-323299 GCF_044767505.1 Kitasatospora sp. NPDC101235 | reverse complement strand
CCCGCGCTCTGCCCTGGGCAGAGCGCGGGCCGCCAGGGGACCGGGAGCCACCGCTCCGGGTACGAGGCGGGCGGGTGGCAGGCAGGTGGGCGGGTGGTGGGTGGCGAGGGTGGGTGGGGGGAGGGGGGGAGGGGCCCGGGAAATAGCGGCCGACCCGAGTCGGGGAGCGGGCACAATGGCGTAGAGATGGTCGGCCGTCCGGAACCGGACGGCCAGGGAATGGAGGCCCCGGGTGAGCGATCTTCCGCGCAAGGCAATGACCCGCACGGCACGGCTCGCTGCCCTGCCGCTGGGAATAGCCGGCCGCGCCACGCTCGGCCTGGGCAAGCGGATCGGCGGCCGTTCCGCCGAGGTGGTCACCGCCGAGCTCCAACAGGCCACCGCCGACCAGCTGTTCAAGGTCCTCGGTGAACTCAAGGGCGGGGCGATGAAGTTCGGGCAGGTGCTGTCCGTCTTCGAGGCCGCGCTGCCCGAGGAGGTCGCCGGGCCGTACCGGGCGGCGCTCACCAAGCTCCAGGACGCCGCTCCCCCGATGCCCGCCGCCAAGGTGCACACGGCACTCGCCCAGCGGCTCGGCGACGACTGGCGCGAGCTGTTCCGCGAGTTCGACGACCGGCCCGCGGCCGCCGCCTCGATCGGCCAGGTGCACAAGGCGGTCTGGCACGACGGCCGCACGGTCGCCGTCAAGGTGCAGTACCCGGGCGCGGGCGACGCGTTGCTCTCGGACCTCTCGCAGCTGAGCCGGGTGGCCTGGCTGCTGGGCCCGCTGATCCCCGGGCTGGACGTCAAGCCGCTGATCACCGAGCTGCGCGAGCGCGTCTCGGAGGAGCTGGACTACGAACTGGAGGCACAGGCCCAGCGCCGGCACGCCGAGGAGTTCACGGGCGACCCGGACATCGTGGTGCCGGGCGTCGTGGCGCAGGCCGACCAGGTGCTGGTCACCGAGTGGATGGGCGGCACCCCGCTGGCCGAGGTGATCACGGACGGCACCCAGGAGGAGCGCGACCGCGCCGGGCAGCTGCTGGCCCGGTTCCTGTTCGCCGGCCCGTCCCGGACCGGTCTGCTGCACGCGGACCCGCACCCGGGCAACTTCCGGCTGCTGAAGGACGACGGCCCGGTGTCGGGCTGGCGGCTGGGCGTGCTGGACTTCGGCACCGTGGACCGGCTGCCCGGCGGGCTTCCCGCGCCGATCGGGGCCTCGCTGCGGATGGCGCTGGCCGGGGACGCGACGGGCGTGCTCCAGATGCTGCGCACGGAGGGCTTCGTGAAGCCCTCGATCCGGCTGGATCCGGACGCGGTGCTGGACTACCTGCTGCCGATCATCGAGCCGGCCGCGGTGGAGAACTTCCACTTCACCCGGCCCTGGATGCGCGCCCAGGCGGCCCGGATCGCCGATCCGCGCTCGCCCGCCTACAACCTGGGCAAGCAGCTGAACCTGCCGCCGGCGTACCTGCTGATCCACCGGGTGACGCTGAGCACCATCGGGGTGCTCTGCCAGCTGGGTGCCAAGGCGCCGTTCCGCACGGAGATGCTGGAGTGGCTGCCCGAGTTCGCCGAGCACCCGTCGGCGAAGCCCACCGAGCCCGCTCAGCCGGTCCGCCAGGCCCGTTCGGCCCCCGAGTTCGCCGAGCCCGCCCGGGTCCGCAAGGACTGACGCCGGCACCGCGACAACGGCCGCAGGCCGCTCCCCGGCGACGGGGAGCGGCCTGCGGCACGACGGGGGTGGGACCGGAGCCGGCGAGGGCCTGTCGACGACGGGCCTGCGGGCCGGCAAGCCCTACATCAGCGCGACGGCGAGCGCCTTGCGGGCGCGCATCGAGGCCCGCTCGGCACGCTGCCTGAGCTTGCGGGCCCGGACGACCCGGCTGATGAGCCGTTGGTTCTCGGCCTCGTGCAGCCTGTCTTGCATATGGGCACGGGCCAGGGATTCGTGGAGGAGTTGCATCTCGAGGATCCTGTTCTGGGTCTGAAGTTCGGTGGCCTGCTCGGCGCGGGCGGTGGGATCGACGGCGGCGGGGTTCATGTCGTGGTCCTGCTCGTGGTGCTTGCTCGGGAACGGGATGCGGGCTGCGGCATCGGCCTTGGCGGCGGCGATCCGCACGGATCGGCGGAGGGCGCTGTCCAGCGGGGGCTGCTCTCCCCGGCGGACGGCCCTGGCCTCGACGGCGGGGTTCACGCCATGACCTCGGTCTTGCGCGGACGGCCACGGGGACGCTTGCGGGCCACCACGACGCCCTGGACGAACAGCTCGCCACCCCAGACGCCCCACGGCTCACGCCGCTCCAGGGCGCCGGCCAGGCAGGCGTCCTTCACCGGGCAGGTGCCGCAGAGGGACTTCGCGTACTCGACGTCGGCCGGCGTCTCGGCGAAGAAGACCTCGGGGTCGAAGGCGCGGCAGGGGATGGGGAGACCGAGGGACTCGGCCTGCTCGATCGAGCTGAGCTGCATGGAAGGAACCTCCGGGGGGTCGGCCTGGTCGGCCTTGGTGATCTGGCTTGTCGGCGGTACGGACGGGGTGGGCGGTGTGATGACCGTGGACACTGTGGGCGTCTTCCTCGTCTTTTCTCAGTGGTTCCGGCCCAGGGGACTGGTGGTGCTGGGCCGGAGGCCCCGGAGGGCCTGGGTGGTCTTGCGTACCGGACAAAACAGAAGGGCCGCGGATCCCGGTGGTGACGGGTTCCGCGGCCCTGGAGGTGCCGACCTGAGGTTGGCTCAGGTTCGTTCTCTCCAGGGTTCAGGGCCGCGGAAGGCCCACATCCGGACGGCCTTGGCGCCCGCGAAGGCGGCCTTGGCCTGGTTAATCTGCTGCTCGTTCTGCTTCTGGGTGTTTCCGGCACCGATGACCTGCGCATAGCCGCCATGCATGGCGGCGGCTACAGCCGCCTTCGGTGCCTGGATCGGTCGCTCGTCGCGCAGGGAGCACGACGTGCCGAACGACGCCCAGTCACGGGACAGACCGGTCTCGACAAAGGTGCCGTCGACGCTCCTGCTGCCCGTGAAGCACAGATCAGTGTGTCCAAGACCACTGACAGCGGGGACGACGGAGACACCGGTGGTGTCGAGACCCAGACCGGTTCCACCGAGCTCGGCGAGCGCCCGCAGACGGGCGGCACGCAGGGAGGCAGCGACAACGGTCTGGCCAGTCATTTTGGTGATCATGATGTTTCCCACTGTCTTCGCCTCCTCTCGGCGTCTCGCGGAGCCTGGTCTCCCTGGCTCCGAATGTTCGGATGTCTGTCTCGGTAAAGCTCTGGGTGAAGCTCTCGAGCGAGGGGCGCCGGCACAGGTTTCACCCCGTGCGACCGCGTCCCCTTGACCGCTCCGGCAGGCTATTGCGCTCCCGGCACGTGGCGCAAACTATTTTTCACGCGAGTTCTTCGGCACGTCACACAACGGGTTCCGAAGCCACCCGGACAGCCCTCGGGGCCGTGCCCGGACCGGCTCAGGCGGGATCGGCCGGACCACCGTCCTCGACGTCGTCCGGATCCTCCTCGGGCTCCTCCCCCGCACACAACGAGAGCACGGCGGCCCCGTACTTGTCCAGCTTCATGGCGCCGACCCCGGAGATGGCTGCCAGCTCCCGGCGGCCGGCGGGCACGTCCTCGGCGATCGCCATCAGCGTGGCGTCGGTGAACACCACGTAGGCCGGCGCGCCCTGCTTCTTCGCCTGCCGGGCCCGCCACTCGCGCAGCCGCTCGTACAGCCCCTCGTCCATCGTGGACGGGCAGCTCTCGCAGCGGCGCAGCTTGCGCTCGACGGCCTCGGTGAGCGCCTTGTCGCAGACCCGGCACTTGACCGGTCCGCGGACCCGCCGCGCGGCGGAGCGCTCGCCCGGCTCGACGCCGCCGCGCCCGCCGCGCGCGCCGGTGCGTGCGCCCGGGGCGGCAGAGCCGGGGCGCAGCCCGTCCAGGAAGCGGCTGGGCTTGCGGCCGGCCCGGCCACCCGGGGAGCGGGAGAGCGACCAGGAGAGGCTGAGGTGCTTGCGGGCCCGGGTGACGCCGACATAGAGGAGGCGGCGCTCCTCCTCGACCTGCTCGTCGGTCTTGGCGTAGATGATCGGCAGGGTGCCCTCGGTGAGGCCGACCAGGAAGACGGCGTCCCATTCGAGGCCCTTGGCGGCGTGCAGCGAGGCCAGCGTGACGCCCTCGACGGCCGGGGCGTGCTGGGCGGCGGCGCGGGCGTCCAGTTCGGCGACGTAGGCGGCGAGGTCGGTTCCCTGGCCGGCCGCGGTGCGGGTGCGCTCGAACTCCTCGGCCAGCCGGACCAGGGCGGCCAGGGACTCCCAGCGGTCCCGGACGGCGCCGGAGCCGGCCGGGGGCTCGGCGGTGAAGCCGCGGGCGGCCAGCACCGCGCGGACCTGGCCGGCCAGGTCGGGGGCGCCGTCGGTGAGCGGGTCGGAGGCGGCCCGGGCGGCGCCGCGCAGCAGCACGCCGGCGTCCCTGACCTCGGGGCGCTCGAAGAACCGCTCCGCGCCCTTGAGCTGGTACGGGACGCCGAGGTCGGCGAGGGCCTGCTCGTAGACCTCGGACTGGCCGTTGGTGCGGAACAGCACCGCGATCTCGCTGGCGCGCACCCCGGCGGCGAGCAGTTCCTTGATCCGGCGGGCGGTGGTCTCGGCCTCGGTGGGCTCGTCCTCGTACTCGGTGTAGACCGGCTCGGGGCCGGCCTCGCGCTGGGAGACGAGCTCCAGGCGGTGCCGGGCGGCCTCGCCGCGGGCCTGGGCGAGCAGTCCGTTGGCGAGGTGGACGACCTGGGGGGTGGAGCGGTAGTCGCGGACGAGCTTGACCACCGTCGCCCCGGGGTGCCGGCTGCGGAAGTTCAGCAGGTAGTCGGGGGTGGCGCCGGTGAAGGAGTAGATGGTCTGGCTGGCGTCGCCGACGACGCAGAGGCTGGCGCCGCCGTCGGGGCCGGTCCACTGGTCGAGCAGGCGCTGCTGGAGCGGGGAGACGTCCTGGTACTCGTCGACGGTGAAGTGCCGGTACTGGGAGCGGACCTGGTCGGCGATGTCCGGGCGGTCCTCCAGGATCGCGGCGGTGAGCAGCAGGACGTCCTCGAAGTCGATGGTGCCGCGGCGGCTCTTGGTCTCCTCGTAGACGCGGTAGACCTGGGCGGTCTCGGCCGGGTCGCGGGGGGCCTCCCGGCCGGACTTGGCGACGGCCGCGGGGTAGTCCTCGGGGGCGGTCTGGGTGACCTTGGCCCATTCGATCTCGGCGGTGAGGTCGCGCAGTTCGGTGCGCTGGACGCGCAGGCCGCAGCGGCCGGCCGCCTCGGCGACCAGCTGGACCTTGCGTTCCAGGAGCTGGGGAACGGGGCCGCCGACGGCGCGCGGCCAGAAGTAGTGGAGCTGGCGCAGCGCGGCGGCGTGGAAGGTGCGGGCCTGGACGCCGTCGGCGCCGAGTTGGCGCAGCCGGCCACGCATCTCGCCGGCCGCGCGGGCGGTGAAGGTGACGGCGAGGACCTGCTGGGGGTGGTAGACGCCGCTGCGCACGCCGTAGGCGATCCGGTGGGTGATGGCGCGGGTCTTGCCGGTACCGGCGCCGGCGAGGACGCAGACGGGGCCGTGCAGGGCGGTGGCGACGGCGCGCTGCTCGGGGTCGAGCCCGGCGAGCACGGCGTCCGGGCCCGTGGCGGCGCCGGGGTCGGCCCAGGGGGAGCCGTGGGGGCCGTCGTACGGGCTGCCGCTCAAGAGGTCTTCCTGCATACGTTCCATCCTCTCAGCCCGGTGGGACAACCCGGGCGGGGTTGTCCACAGGCCCGGTGTGATCGCAGGATGATCGCTCCGCATGACGGTCGACGGCGTGCCGGAATGCCCGCCGCCCGGTGGACGTTCCTGCCGGAGACCGTACGCACCTCTCTTTCCAAGGAGCCCCCTCGATGTCCGGCACCGTGACGATGTACAGCACGACCTGGTGTGGGTACTGCAACCGACTCAAGAGCCAGCTGGAGCGTGAAGGCATCGGCTACACCGAGATCAACATCGAGGAGGACCCGGCGTCGGCGTCCTTCGTCGAGTCGGTGAACAACGGCAACCAGACCGTCCCGACGGTGCTGGTGACGCCGGCCGGCGGCGGCGAGCAGGTCGTGATGACCAACCCGAGCCTGCTGCAGGTCAAGAAGGCCCTGGCGGCCTGAGTCCGACCGGCCCGGGCCGCCGGGCCGGCGCGCGTCACGGCGCGTCGGCCCGGGCCGGGTCGACGGGCGTGGCGGGGGCGGGCAGGGTGGTGCGCGCGCCGAGGTCGCCGACGCCGTAGACGAGCCGGCTGCGGTCGGCCGAGTAGCGGGTCTCGATGACCCGCACGGGCCCGCGCCGGTCGTAGGTGACGCGGGTCTGCACCATCAGCGGCACGCCGGGGCCGCCCTGGAACCACTGGGCCTCCTCGGGGCCGGGCATCCGGGCGACCAGGTGGTCGACGGCGCCGATCTCGGCGCGCCCGAGGGTGGCGAGCACCGCCTCGTCGCCGCCCTCGACGGGGTCGGGTTCCATCAGCGGGGTGCCGGCGGCGAGGCCGGCCCGGTAGTGGCTCTCCTCGATCGAGTACGGCTCGCGGTCGAGCAGCCGCAGCTGGCGGCGGACCACGATGGCCTCGCCGGGGCGCAGTCCGAGCCGTTCGGCGATGTCCACCCGGGCCCGGACGATCATCATCTCGAAGTCGGTGCCGAGTTCCCGCCCGGCTTCGTCGGCCTCGCCGAGGTAGACGGCGGAGGGTGCGGCGAGGCAGTCGCGCGGTGTGGCGGGCGGGCAGGGTCCGTAGGCGCGGTGGTCCAGGACGGGGTGTTCGCGCAGGTACGTGCCCTTGCCCTGGAGGCGGACCAGGCGGCCCTCGTTGACCAGGACGTCGACGGCGAGCCGGACGGTGTTGCGGGCGACGCCGTACTGGCGCTCCAGTTCGCTCTCGACCGGCAGGGCGGCGTCGGCGGTGAACTCGCCCTCGGCGATCCGGCGGCGCAGGTCGGCGGCGAGGCGCTGGTATTTGGGGGATTGGGCGGTGCCCCGGGGGATTGTCACCCTCGTGAATGTAGCGAGCGCGGTGAGCCGGTTTCAGCCGTTTCCGGCAATATCGTCCGAGCGGGTCGACCCCGGGCCCGCGCGGTCGACTCCCAGTAGCAGAACTGGCCCGTCCTGATACGAACAGCTGGTCGTGGAGAATTCGGGAAGGGGTTGGAACGAAAAAAGGGGGGCGCATGGAATTGTCCACGCGCCCCCCTTTCGTATGGCCTCTCTTCGTACGGGCCCCTTCAGGCGGGCCCCTTTCCGGCCGGCCCCTTTCCTACGGGACTACCAGCGCGCCGCCGAGGGCAGCGGCTCCCCGTACCAGAGCTCGACCAGGTGCCGGGCGATCGAGATGCCGGACGGCGGCAGGATCTCGCCCGCCTCCATCCCGGCCCGCAGCTCCTCGCGGGAGAACCAGCGCGCCTCGGCCAGCTCCTCGCCGTCCACGGTGATCTCGGTGCCGCCGGGCAGCGCCCGGCCCGTGAAGCCGAGCATCAGGCTGGACGGGAACGGCCAGGGCTGGCTGGCGACGTAGCGCACCTCGCCGACCTGGACGCCCGCCTCCTCGTGCACCTCGCGGGCCACCGCCTGCTCGATCGACTCCCCCGGTTCGACGAAGCCGGCCAGCGTCGACCAGCGGCCCTCCGGCCACAGCGCCTGGCGGCCGAGCAGGCAGCGGTCCTGCTCGTCGGTGATCACCATGATCACCGCCGGGTCGGTGCGCGGGTAGTGCTCGGCCGCGCAGGAGGTGCAGCGCCGCACGTGCCCGGCGCCGGCCTTCTCGGTCGGGTGCCCGCAGCGCGAGCAGAAGCTGTGCAGCCGGTGCCAGTGCTCCAGCGCCACGGCGTGCACCAGCAGCCCGGCGTCCCGGTCGGACAGCAGCCCGCCGACCTCGCGCAGCCCGGCCGGGCGGGCGTCGCCGTCCAGGCGCCCGGGCAGGCTCTCGCCGGCCAGCGCGAAGTACGAGACGCCGTCCTGGTCGGTGCCGAGGAAGTACCGGTCGCCGGTCTGCGGCGCCTCGAAGGAGGGCAGCAACACGAGCTCGGTGCCCTGCGCGGTGTCGACCACGAACGCCTCGCCGCCGGCGATCGGCAGGACCCGGGTGCTCGGGTGGCTCCAGGCGGCCGCCAGCCAGGGCTCGTCGAAGCGGTGCTCGGCCGCCCGGTCCACCCCGGACCGGGCCAGTGCCAGGGGCAGCGGGCGCTCGGTCTCAGGCACGATGCTCACGTCTGTTCCATCCCCACGTGGTGAATCATCCGGATGAGTGATCTGGCTGCCATGGTGCACGCAGCGGGGGTCATGCCCCCGGCCGGAAGTTCTCGGCCAGGTCGCCCCAGAGGTACGCGGCGGTCTCCACGCCCTTGGCCAGCAGGTCCAGCTCGACCTTCTCGTTGACCGAGTGCCAGCCGTCCGAGGGCACCGAGATGCCGAGGAACAGCACCGGCGCGCCCAACACGTCCTGGAGGTCGGCGGCGGGGCCGGAGCCGCCCTCGCGGGTGAAGAGGATCTTCTGCTCGAAGGCCCGCCCCATCGCGCGGACGGTGGACTGGAGCGCGGGGTGGTCCAGCGGGGTCAGGCAGGGGCGGGTCGCACCCGGGAAGACCAGCTCGTACCGGATGCCCTCGGGCACCTGCTCGGCCACCCAGGCCCGCACCGCCTCGCGGACCTTCTCAACCTCCTGTCCGGCGACCAGCCGGAAGGACAGCTTGAGGTGGGCCGAGGCCGGGACGATGGTCTTGCCGCCGGGGCCGGTGTAGCCGCCCCAGATGCCGTTGACCTCGGCGGTCGGGCGGGCCCAGATCCGCTCCAGGGTGGAGTAGCCGGCCTCGCCGCGGGTGCCGTACGACTTGGCGACCTTCAGCCACTGCTCCTCGTCGAAGGGCAGCTCGGCGAACAGCTCGCGCTCGCGCTCGGTCAGCTCGATGACGCCGTCGTAGAAGCCGGGGATCGCGACCCTGCGGTCGGTGTCGTGCAGGGCGGCGGCCATCTCCGCCGCGACCTGGGCCGGGTTGGGGACGGCGCCGCCGAAGGAACCGGAGTGGATGTCGGTGTCCGGCCCGTACAGGTCGACCTGGGCGTCGGCCAGGCCGCGCATACCGGTGCAGACGGTCGGCGTGGTCGCGGACCACATGCCGGTGTCCGAGATGACGACCACGTCGGCGGCCAGCCGCCCGGCCTCGCGCCGGACCAGGTCGGCGAAGTTCGGCGAGCCGGACTCCTCCTCACCCTCGATCAGCAGCTTGAGGTTGACGGCCGGCGCGGTGCGGCCGGTGGCGGCCAGGTGGGCGCGCACGCCCAGGGTGTGGAAGAACACCTGGCCCTTGTCGTCGGCGGCGCCGCGCGCGTACAGCCGGCCGTCGACCACGGTCGGGGTGAACGGCTCGGTCTCCCAACCGTCCTCCCGGGCCGCGGGCTGCACGTCGTGGTGCCCGTAGACCAGGACGGTCGGCGCGGACGGATCCCCGGAGGGCCACTCGGCGAACACCGCCGGCAGTCCGTCGGTCTCCCACACCTCGGCCACCGGGAAGCCGGTCTCGCACAGCTTGGCGACCAGCCACTCGGCCGAGCGCCGCACGTCGCCGGACCGGGCCGGGTCGGCGGAGACCGAGGGGATGGCCAGCCACTCGGAGAGGTCGGCGAGGAAGGCGGCCTGGTGCTGATCGATGTAGGAGCGGACGACGCTGTCCGGGGTTCTCGTCATACCGACGACTGTAGTTCGCCCGTGCGGGTGCCCGCCCCGGCCGTCCGGCTGCCGGGCGCTCCGGGGGCTGTAACCTCCGTCACCCCCGTCGCGGCGGTGACGCGCGACGGGGGTGACGGACGGGTGCACCGGGCTCAGCCCGAGCGGCGCAGCAGGGTGATCCGCGAGCGGGTCATCAGCGCCGCGAGGGCGGCCGCGAGCACCGGCAGCAGCAGCACGGTGGCGGCGATGGCGGGCCACGGGAAGACCAGGCTCGCCTTGTTGGCGAGCTCCTCCGGGCTCATGCCGGGGTAGCTGTTCGCCGCGGCCTCGACCTTGCGCAGCGCCACCCCCGGCACCACGCCGCAGACCACGCCGAGCAGGGCGCCCATGGCGGCGATCACCCCGCACTGGAAGCCGGACAGCGAGCGCCGGATGCGGGGCTCGGCGCCGACCGCCGCGAGGGTGGTCAGGTCGCGCTGGGAGTCGGCTGCGGCCAGTCCGGTGGCGATGCCGGCCGCGCCGAGGGCGACGATGCCCGCGAAGACGTTCAGGCCGAGCTGGATCAGTCCGGCCGGGGACTCGTAGCCGCGTTCGATCTTGAGCACGTCGTGGTCGCTGACCTTGGCCAGCGCGCCGTCGGCCTTCTGCTGGGCGCTGTCCGAGGGCATGCCACCGGGCAGCCAGACCGAACCGGCCGGGGTGGTGGCGAAGCCGAGCCGGGCGACGGTGTCCGGGCTGACCACGACCTGGGCCGGGGCTGGCACCGTGGGTGCGGCGAGGACGGCGTCCACGGCGATCTCGGTGTGGGTGGGCTTGGCCGGGCCGCCCCCGTTGCCGGTGGCCAGACCGCTGGACCGGAGGATCGTCTTGCCGTCCTTGATGTAGCGGGCGTCGAAGACCACGGCCTTGCCGGCCGCGAGGGCCTGGCCGCCGACCGCGTCGGTGACTCCGTAGAGGTTGCGCAGCAGGGTGGCGTCACCGGCCGTCACCGGGTTGAACGGGCTGCCGCGGCGGTGGTCGGTCTGGCAGCGCTTGTCGGTGCTCAGGATCTGATTGCGCGCGGCGTCGGAGAGGGTTTCGTCCGAGTCCATGAGCGGGCAGCGGTCCTCCTTGGGCAGCTCGACGCTGACGTAGCCGCAGTAGCTGCCCTCGGAGCAGTCGCCCTTCGGCTGGACGCGCCGGACGTCGGCGCGCGGGCCGAGGTCGGGGATGCTGCGTTCGACGGCCTCGCGCATCTGCGGCAGCATCTTCTCGTCGGACAGCCAGCCGCTGCCGAGGATGACCGCCCCGGACGGGCCGGAGGCGACGTACTCGCGCCGGTACTGCTCCTCGTAGCTGGCGATGTAGACGCTGACGGCCACGGAGCCGGCGACGGCGGCCATCACGGCGGCCACGGCCGGCGCGGTGCGGCCGCGGTGGCGCACCGAGTCGCGCAGGGCGAGCCGGGGGCCGAGCGGGAGCCAGCGGCCGAGCCGGCCGAACAGGCCGACCAGGTAGGGCACGAGGGCGACCATGCCGAGCTCGGCGACGGCCGAGCCGCCGAGGACGGCGAAGCTGCGGTTGCCGACGCCGCTGGTGGCGCCGTACAGGGCGAGGGCCGCGCCGCCGCCGAGCATCAGCAGGCCGAGGACGGCGAGCTTGCGGCTCGGCGGCTTGAGCGCGTCACGGCCGGTGAGCGCGGCGACGACGTCCTGCCGGGAGGCCTGGACGGCGGGCACGACGGCGGCCAGCAGGCCGGTGACGAGCCCGACCAGGAGGATGCCGAGCAGGTCGAGCGGCAGCACGGCGAAGTGGCCGAAGCGCCGGCCGGAGTACTCCTCGGCGCTGGTACGCAGCAGGGCGACCAGGCCGGTGCCGAGGCCCAGGCCCACCACGGCGCCGGTGATGCCGAGGACGACGCCGCCGCCGAGCACGACCGCGCGGACGTTGGCGCGTTCACCGCCGGCGGCGGCGAGCAGTCCGAGCTGTCGCCGGGAGCGCCGGGCGCCGACGGCGAAGGCGGGGCCCGCGAGGAGGACGATCTCCAGCAGGGCCATGCCGACGACGGTGGCGAGGATGACGACGTCGGTCCGGTTGAAGTAGTTGGTGCCGCCCCCGTACTGCTTCATCTCGACGAAGTACGGGACCTCGTCGCGGGCCGGCGGGTCGGCCAGGACGGTGCGCGAGGTCACCACGAAGCCGTACTCGTTGAGCTCCTTGACCTTCTGCCAGTCGATCGAGGCCCCGGCCGGGAGCTTGACCAGCCAGCGGGTGGGCTCGTCGGGGCCCTTCGTCGCGCCGCCGGGGCCCTCCGTCGGGCTGTTGGAGTCGCCCGACGGCTTGGGGAGCCGGTTGAGCAGGGTGCCGGGGCGGGCGGTGAGCTCGGTGGCACGCAGGTCGCCGGGGTACTCGTAGACGCCGGTGATGGTGAAGGTGCTGGCCTCCAGACCGCGGACGGCGGTCCTGTCCCCGATCTTGAGCCCGGAGCGCTTGAGGAAGTCCCGGGTGACGGCGGCCTCGGTGTCGGCGGCGGGTGCGCGGCCCTGGACCAGGTTCATCCGGCCCCGCCAGACCGGGTCGGCCAGGTCGGCCTCGCTGACCCGGGTGCTGATCAGGCCCTCGGTGCTGCTCGCGGCGGTGTACGGGCCCGAGAGCTCGGGCACCAGGGTGGCGCCGGCCGGGAGCAGTTGGCGGGCCAGCTCGGCGGGTGCGGTGTCCCGGGCGCGCTGCTGCGCGGGGGTGTACTTGGGGGCTTCGCCCTCCTTGACGTCGTCCTCGGCGCGCTTGACGCTGTACCCCTGTTCGGGGTCGGGCGCCTGCTTGACGGAGGCGCCGCGTTCGGTCATGTACAGCTCGCCGGTCGCCTGGCCCATGTACCGTACGGCCTTCTCGGCGGGCGTGAGGTCGGCGCTGCGGAAGACCACGTCGGCGCCGGTGACGCCGAGGACGGGCAGGGCGACCATGGCGATGACGAGGGCGCTGCGGCCCTTGGAACGCAGGGCGTCGCGGCGGGCCATGCGCAGGGCCACCCGCCAGGCGCTGAGCTTCACTCGTCCACCTTCATGCTGTTGGTGGCGGCGCTGACGAGCAGGCTGGCGGCGTCCTGGCTGACGGACTCGTCGACCATGCGGCCGTCGCGCAGGAAGACGACCCGGTCGGCCCAGGCGGCGTGCCGGGCCTCGTGGGTGACCATCATGGCGGCGGCGCCGGCGTCGCAGCGGGCGCGCAGGACGGCGAGGACGGCCTCGCCGGTGGTGGAGTCGAGGGCGCCGGTGGGTTCGTCGGCGAGGACGAGGCGGCGGTCGCCGATCAGGGCGCGGGCGATGGCGACGCGCTGCTGCTGGCCACCGGACATGTCATCGGGGAAGCGGTCGGCGAGTTCGGGGATGCCGAGTTCCTCCAGGGCGGCGAGGGCCTCGCGGCGGGCGGCGCGGGTGGACAGCCCGTCGAGTTCGCGCGGCAGCGAGATGTTCTCGGCGGCGGTGAGCGCCGGGATCAGGTTGTAGTCCTGGAAGACGTAGCCGACGGAGCGGCGGCGGACCTGGGCGAGCTTCTTGCGGTTGAGCTCGCCGAGGGCGACGCCCTCGACCAGGACCCGGCCGCCGCTCGGGGTGTCCAGGCCGCCGGCCAGGGTGAGCAGGGTCGACTTGCCGGAGCCGGAGGGGCCCATGACGGCGACGAACTCGCCGGGGTGGACCTTGAGGTCGACGCCGCGCAGGGCCTGGACCTCGGCGGCGCCGTGGCCGTGGACGCGGGTGACGTTCTCCAGGTGGAGCACCGGCGCCTGCCGGGCCTCTTCGGTGTGGGACACGAATTCCCCCCTTGTGCTGGGTGTGGGCCCGGAGTCGGGGCCGGGCCTGGTGGTTCGGGTGTTGCGGGGGCTCAGGTGCGCAGGCGGCGGCCGCGCTTGGCGGGCGCGGCGCCGTCGCGGGCGGCCTCGGCGGTGCGGTTCTGCAGGAGTTCGGCCTGCTGGGCGAGCCGGGTCTCGCAGTGGTCGAGCCAGCGGATCTCCGCTTCGGTCTGGAAGATGAGCTGGTCGAGGACGAGCAGCCAGGCCAGGTCGTGGCCGGCGGAGGGCACCACGCCGGGGCGCGCCTCGCCGGACAGGGCGCGGCCCTTGAGCCGGGTGTAGTCCTGGAGCGCCTTGATGCTGTGTCGGCGCTGGCCCTGGACGACGGCCGAGACGTCCACCCCGGGGACGGTCACCGCCATGGCGAGCTTGATCGCCAGTTCGTCGCGCGGGGGGTTGGTCCGGGGCACCGGGGTGTCGAACCAGGTCCGCAGTTCCTCCCGGCCGGCGTCGGTGGCGGCGTAGAACTGGTGGCCCTCGTCGTCCTCCCCCGCGGGCTCGACCAGCCCGTCGCGCTCAAGCCGCGACAGCGTGGTGTAGACCTGCCCGACGTTGAGTGGCCAGGTGGCGCCGGTGCGCGCCTCGAACTCGGTGCGCAGCTGGTAGCCGTAGCGCGGGCCCTGGTCGAGCAGGGCGAGCAGACCGTGACGGATGGACATACCGAGTATGTATACCCGGTATGCCCTACCGCCTCAAGCCGAGCACCCCTCCCCCGGCGAGCGGGTACCGTCGTGCGGTGTGAGCCAGTTGCGCATCGCCACCTTCAACCTGTTGCACGGCCAGCCCCTCGCCCCGGACGGCGCCCCACGGCCCTACCCCTCCGACGCCGGCACGCCGCTGGCGGATGCGGTGGCCGCCCTGGACGCCGACGTGCTGGCGCTCCAGGAGGTGGACCGGCACCAGTCGCGTTCCGGCGGCACCGACCAGGCGGCGGTGGCGGCCTCGGCGATGGGCGCCAAGGACTGGCGCTTCGCCGCCGCGCTGCACGGCCGCCCGGCGCCGGTGGCGGGCTGGGTGCCCGAGCCGTCCGGCCCGAACGGCCTGCGGGTGTACGGGCCGGACGAGGTGGACGACGGCTCCCCGCCCTCCTACGGGACGGCGCTGCTGACGAGGCTTCCGGTACGGCACTGGCGGGCCCGGCGGTTCGCCCCGGCACCGTTCGGGCTGCCGCTGCGAGTGGCCGGGCGGCGCGGGCTGACCCCGGTGCCGGACGAGCCGCGGGCCGCGCTGGCGGCCGTCCTGGACGGCGAGCGGGGTCCGTTCACCGTGGTGGCGGCGCACCTGTCCTTCGTCCCCGGCTGGAACATGGCGCAGCTGGCCGGCATCCGGCGCTGGATCGCCGACCTTCCCCAGCCGTACCTGGTGCTGGGCGACTTCAACCTGGTCGGCGCGGTGCCGCGCACGGTGCTCGGCGGGGCGACGGTGCTGGAGCGCACCGCGCCCCGGGTGCGGGTGCGCGAGCTGCGGGCGGCCCGGCGGGCCCGCCCGGCCCTGGCCGAGCCGCAGCGGCGCCGGGCACGCGGGCCGCGCCCCCGCCTCCAGGGCTGGCACGACCTGGCGCGCACGCCGACCTACCCCTCGCACCGGCCCGCGGTGCAGTTCGACCACGTCCTGGCGATCGGCGTGCCGCGCACGGCGGTCGGCCCGGCGGCGGCGCCGCGCGCGGCGGTGTCGGACCACCGCCCGCTGCTGGTCGAGGTGTCGCTGTAGAGGCGGGCCGGCCCTGACGCACCTACTGGCGCGTCAGGACTCCGGCCTGCTGTGGGAGATGAACGGTGCTCACGACCTGGGATCCCGCCGCGCCGAGCGCCGACGGGGGGTCGAACTGGAGCAGCAGCATGGCCGCGTCGTCGCCGAGCTGGCGCCCGACGTGGCGCACCACGTCCTCGTGCAGTCGCTGCAGGACGTCGGCCGGGCGGCCGGCGGCGCAGCGCGGGAAGCGTTCGGCGAGCGGGTAGAAGACGCCCGTGCGGTCGCGGGCCTCGATCACCCCGTCGGTGAACAGCAGCACCCGGTCGTCGCCCTGGAGCAGCAGCCGGTGCACCGGCGGGCGCACGTCGGCCGGGTCGAGGACGCCCAGCGGCGGTACGGTCTCGGCGAGTTCGAGCGGGCTGACCTCCCCGCCGCGCAGCAGCAGCGGGGCGGGGTGGCCGCAGTTGACGATCTCCGCGGCGCCGTCGGGCCCGACGCCGATCAGCACCAGGGTGACGAACTCCTCCTCCACGCCCGGGTGGTCGTTCTCGTGCAGGGCGCGGTCGAGGCTGACGGCCAGCCAGCCGGCCACCCGGTCCAGGGCGGCCTCCTGGTGGGCGGCCTCGCGGAAGGCCCCGAGCACGGCGGCGGCCGTCTCCACCGCGCCGAGGCCCTTGCCGCGCACGTCCCCGACCACGGCCCGCACCCCGTGCCGGGTGTTGACCACCTCGTAGAGGTCGCCGCCGATCCGGGCGTGCGCGGCGGCGGCCTCGTAGTGGACGGCCGCCCGGACGGTGCCGACCCGCTCGGGGACGGGCCGCAGCAGGACCCGGCGGGCGATCGAGGCGACCAGCTGGGCGTCGGCCAGCGCCCGCTCCTGGCGCAGCCTCAGGGTGGCGCTGACCCAGCCGATCGCGGCGACGAGCAGGATCGCGAAGACGCTGGCGGCGTGCACGGACTCGCCGAGGGTGTCGCTGCGGAAGGCCATCAGGAAGGCCGCCGCCTCGGTGCCCAGGCCGATGGCGAGCGGGTACCAGGTACGGCGGCTGACCACGGCGGCCAGCGCGGGCACGGCGGTGAGGGCCGGTTCGACCGTCACCTTGGTGCCGCTGAGGTAGTCGAGGGCGACGATCAGCACCATGCCGATGAACGGCAGCGCGAGTGCCGTCCTCGGCCAGGTGCCGGTCGCGCGCGGGGCGGGCCCCGGTGTCGGCCCGGCGAACCGCTCTCTGATCCATCCGGTCGCGCTCAACTTCGGTCTCTCCAGCAGAAGACGCCGATGCCCAAGGGCACCTGCGGTGATGACTGAGGGTCAGGGAATGCGGGCCTCGCTGGCGGCCGGAGCACGGGGGTTGACCGGTTACCGACCCCACAATAGGCGCGAAACGTGCACGACGCACAGGTTTCGGGCACTGGCGCGATGACTTGGATGCTCTGCGTGACTCAATAGTCACTGTTCCCGATCAGGAGCCGTTCCAACTCTTTTCGGTCGGGAAGTCCGGTCGGACGCACGATCCGGCCACTGCGGACGTACAGGAACGAAGCCGTGACCTGCTCGGGATCGACGCCCGCGTGCTCGGCCCAGGCCAGCCGGTAGACCGCGAGCTGCAACGGGTCGGCGGTCTCCTCCCGGTGGGTCTTCCAGTCCACCACTTCGTAGCGTGACGCACTGACGGATTCCGACAACGCGTCATCTTCCCGGTAGACCGCGTCGATCCGGCCCCGCACCACCCGGCCCGCCAGCACCAGCTGGAACGGCACCTCCACCCGGTGGGGCCTGCGCTGCGCGTACGGGGTGCGCAGGAACGCCTCCTTGAGTCGCTCCAGGTCCTGCTCGTCCTCGATGCCGTCGTCGTCGGCGCCGGGCAGGGCGCCGGGCTCGACCAGCAGCAGCGGCTCGATCCGGGACTGGACCCAGGCGTGGAAGCGGGTGCCGCGCCGGGCCGCCGGCTGCGGCGGGCGCGGCATCGGGCGGGCCAGGTCGTGCGCGAAGCCGTCCGGGTCGGCGGCCAGCCGCAGCAGCTGGGTGGCGGACAGCGCCGCGGGCAGCGGCACGTCCCGCGCGGTGCGCCGGGAGCGCTCCAACTCGCCCAGCAGCGCGGTCAGATCGCGGTCCCAGGAGGCGATCTGGCGCTGGTCCTCGGGGGCCGTCTCCTCGGCCTCGGGAGCGGGCGCTCCGGCCACCCGCGCGCGCACCACCTCGGCGACCCGGCGGCGGGCGTGCTGGGCGGCCGGGTCCAGCGGCAGCGGCCAGGGGCGCTCGACGGGTGCGGCCAGTGCCGGGTTCCCGGCGCCCTTCTCCGGCTGCTCGGCCCAGTGCTCGACCTCGCCCGCGCCGGGCCGCTCGCAGTGCTCGCGCAACCGCTCCAGGAAGGCGGACGGGCCGCGGACGGTCTTCTGGCTCGGCCCCCACCAGTGCCCGGAGGCCAGCAGCAGCGACCGCGGCCGGGTGAACGCCACGTAGCCCAGGCGCAGTTCCTCGGTGGCGGAGTGCTCGGCCAGCTCCTTCTTGAACGCGGTCATCGACTTCCCGTTCCACCCTCCGCGCACGTCGGGCAGAGTTTCGGCGTCGCCGCGCAGGGCGTGCGGGAGCACGCGCTTGGTGCTCGTCCAGCGTTCGCGCGGGCTGGACGAGGGGAACGCGCCCCGCACCAGGCCGGGCACCGCCACCACGTCCCACTCCAGGCCCTTGGACTTGTGCGCGGTGAGCACCTTCACGGTGTCCTCGCCGCCGGGCAGGCTGCTGTCCAGGCCGCGCTCGTACTCCTGGGCGGCCCGCAGGAAGCCGAGGAAGGCCGACAGGCCCGGGTCGCCGTCGAGGTCGGCGAAGGAGGCGGCGACGTCCAGGAAGGCGTGCAGGGTCTCCCGCCGGCGGGCGGCCAGGGCCTGCGGGGAGGCGGCGAGTTCGACTTCCAGGCCGGTGACGGACAGCACCCGGTGCAGCACGTCCATCAGCGGGTCGGCGAGCGAGCGGCGCAGTTCGCGCAGCTCGGCGGCGAGCCGGGCGAAACGCACCCGCGCCTCGGCGGAGAACGGCAGCTCGTCCGGCTTCCCCTCCTCACCGGACGGGGCGTCGAGGAAGGTCTCCACCGCGTCGGCCAGCGAGACCACCTCGGTCGGGTCGGCCTCGGCGACCGCCGCGGCCAGCGCCTCGACGCCCTCGGGCCGGTCGGTGCGCACCAGGTCGGCGGCCCGGCGGCCGAGCAGCGCGAGGTCGCGCGGGCCGATCCGCCAGCGCGGTCCGATCAGCAGGCGCACCAGCGCGGCGTTGGCGGTCGGGTCCTGCAGCACCTCGCAGACCGCCACCAGGTCGGCCACCTCGGGCAGCTGCAGCAGCCCGCCGAGGCCCACGACCTCGACCGGCACCTCCCGGGCGACGAGCGCGGCGTGGATGTCCGGGAAGGCCGCACCGCCGCGGCACAGCACGGCGATCCGGCCCGGCGCGGTGCCGGTGCGCACCAGGTGGGTGATCGAGTCGGCGAGCCAGTCGATCTCCTCGGCGTGGGTGGGCAGCAGCGCCGCGCGCACGTAGCCGTCCTGTTCGGCGCCGGGGGCCGGGCGCAGCGCCTCCACGCCCTCGTGCATCTCCCGCAGCGGGGCGGCGAGTTCGTTGGCGAAGGCGAGCAGGCGTCCGCCGCTGCGGCGGTTCTCGCTGAGCGCGTAGCGGTCGGCGGGGCGGCCGTCGGCCTTCGGGAAGTGCCGGGGGAACTCGTCCAGGTTGGCCACGGAGGCGCCGCGCCAGCCGTAGATCGCCTGGCAGGGGTCGCCGACGGCGGTCACCGGGTGGCCGCTGCCGGTGCCGTCCGGGCCGGCGCCGAACAGGCCGGCGAGCATCAGCCGCTGGGCGACCGAGGTGTCCTGGTACTCGTCCAGCAGCACCACCTTGAACTGGCCGCGCAGCAGCCCGCCGACCTCCGGGCGCTGCTGGGCGAGGCGGGCGGCGGCGGCTATCTGGTCGCCGAAGTCCATCAGCCCGGCGGAGCGCTTGCGGCGCCGGTAGTCCTCGACCAGCCGCAGCAGCTCCAGCCGGGCCCGGGCGGTGGCCGGGACGGCCCGCAGGTCGTCGTTGGTCAGCTTGACGGTGGCGAGGGTGTCCAGCAGCTCCTCGTCGAAGTCGCGCAGGGTCTGCGGCTCGACCAGGTGCTCGGCGAGCTCGCCGTCCAGCGCGGTCAGGTCGGCGACCAGGTTGGCGAAGGTGCCGGTGAGCGCGGGGAACGGGCCGCGGGCGGTGCGCAGCACCTTGGCGGCGAGCTGGAAGCGGGTGGCGTCGGCGAGCAGCCGGACGTCCGGCTCGATGCCGATCCGCAGGCCGTGCTCCTTGAGCAGGCGGCCGGCGAAGGCGTGGTAGGTGGAGATCTCCGGGTCCCCGAGCGGCTCGACGCCCCGGTCCGTGACCCCGGCCCGCAGGAGGGACAGGCGCACCCGTTCGGAGAGCTCGCCAGCGGCCTTGTTGGTGAAGGTGAGGCCGAGCACCTCCTCGGGCCGTACGGCGCCGGAGCCGACCAGCCAGACGACCCGGGCGGCCATCACCGTGGTCTTGCCGGAGCCGGCGCCGGCCACGATCACGGCCGGCTCCAGGGGGGCGCCGATGGCCGCCATCTGCTCCCGGTTGAACGGGATCCCCAGCAGCTCCTTGAGCTGGTCGGGATGGCTGAGCACGGCGGTCACCCCGCAACCGTAACCGGAGCGACGGACAATCCTCACTCGACCAGTTGGGCGCCGTCGCGCTGGGCGGAGCAGCTGCGGCGGAAGGCGCAGCGGTCGCAGCCGCCGCCGGTCTGCGGGACGAAGCGCTCGGCGAGGACCTTCCCGGCCGCCTCGGCGAGCAGGTTCTCGATCCAGGGCTCGCCCTCCGGCGGCTCCTGCCGCTGCACCTTCGGGGCGTCCTGGGCGGCCTTGGCGGCGGGCTCGCGCAGGTGGACCAGTTCGGCGCCGCCGGTGTCCGGCGGGTGCGCGGTGAAGCCGGGCAGCTCGTTGAGGGCGCCGGCCCGGACGGCGAGCTGGTACACGGCGAGCTGCTTGTGCTCGGGCAGCGACTTGTCGGTGGGTATCTGCTTGCCGGTCTTGAAGTCGACGACGTAGGCGCGCCCGGCCGCGTCCTTCTCCACCCGGTCCATCGAGCCCCGGATGCGCACCGAGACGCCGCCGACGTCGAGGGTGACGTCGAAGCCGTGCTCGGTGGCGACGAGGTCCCGGCCGCGCTCCAGGACGTGCCAGTTGAGGAAGCGCTCCAGGGCGGCTCGGGCCTCGGTCTTCTCCTGGTGGGACTTCCAGGGGGCGTCGAAGGCCAGCGCGTCCCAGACGGTGTCCAGCCGCTCCATGAGCACGGCGAGGTCGGCGGGGGTGCGGCCGGAGCCGACCTCGTCGGCGAGGGCGTGCACCACGTTGCCGAAGCCCTGGGCGGCCGAGCCCGCGCCGCGCGCCTTGACCTCCTTGTCCAGGAACCACTGCAGGGAGCAGCTCTCCAGCTGCTCCAGCCCGCTGCCGGACAGCCGGACCGGCGCGTCGGCGCTGCGCAGCGGCTCGGGGGCGGTGGTCGGGTCGTCCAGGCCCCACCAGCGCTCGGGGCGGGCGGCGGGCACCAGCGGCAGCCCGTCCTCGTCGGTGGCGGCGGCGAGGGTGGCGAGCCGTTCGGCGGCGGCGCGGCGCAGTTCGGGCGAGCGGGCGGGGTCGACGGTGACCGCGCGCAGTTCGGCGACCAGCGCGGCCACCGACAGCGGGCGGCGCGGGCGGTGGGTGACGTCCTCGACGGTGACCGGCGGGGTGCGGCGGACCACCTTGCCGGTCCTGGGGTCGATGTCCTCGCGGTAGAGCTCGCGCAGGAAGCGGGACGGCTCGTCGCCGTCGTCGGCGGGGGCCTTGACGGCGGTGACGATCAGCCGCTCCTTGGCCCGGGTCGCGGCAACGTAGAAGAGCCGGCGCTCCTCACCGAGCAGCGCGCCCGGGGAGAGCGGTTCGGCGAGGCCGTCGCGGCCGATCCGGTCGGCTTCGAGGAGGGAGCCGCGGCGGCGCAGGTCGGGCCAGAGGCCGTCCTGGACGCCGGCCACCACGACCAGGCGCCACTCCAGGCCCTTGGAGCGGTGGGCGGTCATCAGCCGCACCGCCTCGGGGCGCACGGCCCGGACGGTGAGGGTGTCGGCGGCGATGTCCTGGGCTTCGAGTTCGGCGAGCAGGTCCAGGGCGCTGCGGTGGCCGGTGACCTGCTCCTCGGCCCGGGCGGCGGTCTCGAAGAGGGCGCACAGCGCGTCCAGGTCGCGGTCGGCGTTGCGGCCGGCCGCGCCGCCGCGCAGGGCGGCCCGCTCCAGGCGTTCGCGCCAGCGGCGGCTGCCGTCCCACAGCTCCCAGAGCGCCTCCTCGGCGGTGCAGCCGCCGGCCAGCAGCTCGCGGACCTTGCGCAGCAGGGTGCCGAGGTCGCGGGCCCGGCGGGCGTGCGCGGGGTCGAGGGCGACGAGGCGCTCGGGTTCGGCGAGGGCCTCGCGGATCAGCTCGCCGGCCGGGCGCGGGACGGTGGCGGGGCGGCCGTCGGCGCGCAGCGCGGCGCGCTCCTCCTCGCGCAGGGCCCGGCCGAGGCGGCGCAGGTCGGAGCCGTCGAGGCCGCCGAGCGGGCCGGTGAGCAGGGCGTGCGCCAATTCGGTGGTGAGCGGGTCGGGAGCGTCCGGATCGCCCTGCTTGTCCCGGGCGGCCTGCTCGGCGCAGACCCGCAGGGCGAGCAGCAGCTGGGCGACGGCCGGCTCCTCGCGCAGCGGCAGGTCGTCGCCGTCGATCTCCAGCGGGACGCCGGCCGCGCCGAGCGCCCGCCGCACGCCGGGGATGGAGCGGGCGCCGGCCCGGACGAGCACGGCCATCTCGCCCCAGGGCACGCCGTCCTCCAGGTGGGCGCGGCGCAGCAGGTCGGCGATCGAGTCCAGCTCGGCGCCGGGGGTCGGGTAGGTGTAGACCTCGACCCTCCCGCCCTCCCGGGAGGGCAGCAGGGCACGGTGCTGGGCGAGCTTGTCGGCGGGCAGCCGGCCCATCGGCATCCGGCGGGCGACCTCCCGGGAGGCGGCGAGCAGCACGGCGCCGGAGCGGCGCGAGACCCGCAGCACCTTGACCTCGGCGGGGCTGCCGTCGGCCTGCCGGAAGGTCTGCGGGAAGTCGAGGATGCCGTTGATGTCGGCGCCGCGGAAGGCGTAGATCGACTGGTCCGGGTCGCCGACCGCGACCAGGTCGCGCCCGCCGCCGGCCAGCTGGCGCAGCAGCCGGACCTGGGAGGGGTCGGTGTCCTGGTACTCGTCGACGAAGACGACCTCGTAGCGCCGCCGCAGTTGCTCGCCGACCTCGGGGCGCTCGGCGAGCAGCACGGCGCGGTGGACGAGTTCGGCGTAGTCGAGGACGCCGCGCAGGTCGAGCACGTCGAGGTAGTCGGCCAGGAAGTGCGCGGCGGCGGCCCAGTCGGGGCGCTGGACGCCTCGGGCGAAGCGCTCCAGCTCGGCCTCGCCGAGGCCCAGTTCGCGGCTGCGGGCGAGGACCGCGCGGACCTCGTCGGCGAAGCCGCGGGTGGTCAGGCAGGCCCGCAGGTCCAGCGGCCACTCGATGCGGGTGCTGCCGAGCTTGGCGTCCTCGGCGCCGCCGGCCAGCAGTTCGCGGACCATGACGTCCTGCTCGGGGCCGGAGAGCAGCCGCAGCGGCTCGGCGTAGTCCTCCGGGTCCTGGTGGGCGCGCAGCAGGGCGTAGCAGAAGGAGTGGAAGGTGGTGGCCTGCGGGGCGGCGGCCGAGCTGCCGAGCCGGCCGGACATCCGGTCGCGCAGCTCGGTCGCGGCCTTGCGGCTGAAGGTGAGGACGAGGATCCGCTCGGGGTCGGTGCCGTCCTCGATCCGCCGGGCGACCGCCTCGACCAGCGTCGTGGTCTTGCCCGTGCCGGGGCCGGCCAGGACCAGCAGCGGCCCGCCGGCGTGCTCGACCACGGCGCGCTGGTAGGCGTCCAGCACCGGCGGATCGGGCTGGACGAGCGGGCTGCGCACGAGCCGGTAGGGGGAGCTCACGAAGTGGTCCTGGGGTCGAACTGGGGCATGGCGGGGGCGGACCCTCCGGGCCCGCCCGCATCGAGCCTACGATCCTGCCCCGTCAATCCCGCTCGTGTGGCGGTTTCGCCGGGTTCTCCTCGCCGTCCCAGCGGGCCCGCCGGAGGTCGACCCGGGGCGGGTCGGCGAGTTCGCGCAGCGGGGTGCCCTCCTCGCCGTAGTGGGCGAGGGCGCGCTGTTCGTGCCCGGGCAGGAGGCGGCCGTCCGCGCGGATCACCCGCCACCAGGGCACCGAGCCGCCGTACAGTGCCATCACCCGGCCGACCTGCCGGGGGCCGCCCTGGCCGAGGTACTCGGCGACGTCGCCGTAGGTCATCACCCGGCCGGGTGGAATCCGCTCGGTCAGGTCGAGCACCAGTTCGGCGAACGGTGGCAGGGCATCCGGAAGACCGTCGTGTGTTACGTCCGTCACCTGCGGCATCCTTCCCTATGGGGGCGAACCCGCGGCACCGTGCGATCGATCCGCCGCGCCTGATCCGCCCCCTGTCCCGCACGGGAGGCCGGGGCATGCCACCATCTTCCGGGGCGGTGAGTGGTGATACGAGGACAAGACCAGATGACCGGGACGGCTGACGTGGGCGTGGACAAGGACTCCGACGAGTCCGCTGCCGCCGTGCCGTCGGCACCCGGGAACGAGAGCGAAGGCCGGCCCGAACCGGGGCCGACGCCGGAAGTCTCCCTGATCAAGGACCGAACGATCAAGACCCCCGCACCCGCGAAGACCCCCGGACAGCCCGGCCCGCCGCAGGCCGAGACCACCACGGCCCCGGAACCCGCCGCCCCGGGACCCGCGGCCGCGGCCCCGGAGGCTCCCGCCGGCCCGCCCGACGACCACGCCCCGCTGGACGACGCCCCGCACCTGGACGTCGACGAGCCGCTGCTCGCCGCCCGCGCGCACCGCCCGTCCGACCTGATCCGCTTCCTGGCCGGCGTCCTCGGGATCGTCGCCGTCTTCCTGCTGGCCGGCATCGCCACCTCGACGACCACCGGCATCGAGCAGGACATCGCCACCAACGCACCGCACTTCTCCGTGGTGTTCTCCACCATCACCGGCCTGATCTCCAGCGTCGCGGTGCTCGCGGTGCCGCTGGCCTTCGCCGTCGAGCGGCTGATCAAACGCGACGGCCTGCGGGTCGCCGACGGCGTGCTCGCCTCGGTGCTGGCGTACGGAGTCTCGCTCGGCATCGACTGGTGGGTGGCCGAAGGCGCCTCCGACAACATCCGGGAAGCGCTGACCCGGCTGCCGATGGACAGCAACGGCACCCTCACCGACCCGGTGCACGGCTACCTCGCCCCGGTGATCGCCTACATGACCGCCGTCGGCATGTCGAGCAGACCGCGCTGGCGGGTCGCCCTGTGGGTGGTGGTGGTCTTCAGCGGGATCACCGAGCTGCTCGGCGGCTACACCACCCCGCTGTCGCTGCTGCTCACCGTGCTGATCGGCTGGTCCGTCGCCTACGGCACGCTGTACGCGATCGGCTCCCCCAACATCCGGCCCACCGGCCAGCACCTGATGATCGGCCTGCGCAAGGTCGGCTTCACCCCGGCCGGCGCCGTGCGCGCCCCCGACGCCCCCGGCGGCACCCGCCGCTACCACGTCATCCAGCAGGGCGGCCCCCCGCTGGACGTGCACATCATCGACCGCGAGCAGCAGGCCTCCGGCTTCTTCTACCGGGCCTGGCGGCGGCTGCGGCTGCGCTCGGTGGCGGTGCGCCGCAGCCCCCAGTCGCTGCGCCAGGCGCTGGAGCAGGAGGCCCTGATCGCGTACGCGGCGGCCGCCTCGGGCGCCCACGCGCCGCAGCTGGTCGCCACCTCCGAGCTGGGCCCGGACGCCGCGATCCTGGTGTACGAGAACGTCGAGGGCTGCACCCTGGACGAGCTCTCCGACGAGGAGGTCACCGACCCGGTGATGGCCTCGATCTGGCAGTCGGTGGCCGCCCTGCACGAGCGCAGGATCGCCCACCGCCGGCTCACCGGCGAGTCGCTGCTGGTGGTGGACGAGCGGACCGGCTGCCTCGTCAACCTCTCCGGCGGCGACATCGCCGCCACCGACCTGACGCTGCGCATCGACGTCGCCCAGCTGCTCACCACCTTCGCGCTGCGGATCGGCCCGGAGCGCGCCGTCGCCACCGCCAACGCGGTGCTCGGCGCCGAGCGGGTGGCCCAGGCGCTGCCGCTGCTCCAGCCGGTCGGGATGAGCCGCTCCACCCGGGTCGACCTCGCCAAGCTCACCAAGGAGCGCAAGACCGCCGCCCGGGCCAAGGCGCTGGAGCAGGTCGCGGCCGGCGAGCGCACCCAGCAGCAGGCCGAGGAGGACATCGCGGCGGCCGGCGAGGACCTGCTGAGCCGCATCCGCGGCCAGATCCTCCAGATCGCCCCCGAGGCCCCGATGGCCCCGGCCAAGCTGGAACGGCTGAAGCCGAAGAGCCTGATCATGGTGATCGCGCTCACCTTCGCCGCCTACCTGGCCCTGACCACCATCAAGCCCGCCCAACTGAAGCTCTCCCAGATGAACTGGGCCTGGGCCGCGGCCGCCCTGCTCGCCGCCGCGTTCAGCTACGTCGCCGCCGCGATGAGCCTGACCGGCTTCGTCCCCGAGCGGCTGCCGTTCCGGCGCACCGTCGCCGCCCAGCTGGCCGGCTCCTTCGTCAAGCTGGTCGCGCCCGCCGCGATCGGCGGCATCGCGCTCAACACCCGCTACCTGCAGAAGGCCGGCATCCGCTCCGGCCAGGCGGTGGCCTCGGTCGGCGCCTCCCAGCTGGCGGGCCTGGCCGGGCACCTGCTGCTGCTGTTCAGCTTCGGCCTGATCACCGGCAGCCAGACCAACGGGGACCTCTCCGCCTCCCGCGCGGTGATCATCGGCGTGCTGAGCGCCGCCGTGCTCGCACTGGTGGTGGCCGCCGTCGCGCCGCTGCGCCGGTTCGTGCTGGGCCGGCTGCGCTCGCTGTTCTTCGGTGTGGTGCCGCGGATGCTCGACCTGATGCAGACGCCCAGCAAGCTGGTCACCGGCTTCGGCGGCATCCTGCTGCTGACCCTCTCCTTCACCGCCTGCCTGGACTTCTCGGTGCAGGCCTTCGGCGGCAACATCAGCTTCTCGGCCGTCGCGGTGGTCTTCCTGACCGCCAACGCGGCCGGCTCGGCGATCCCCACCCCCGGCGGCATCGGCCCGGTCGAGGTCGCCCTGATCGGTGCCCTGACCGTCGCGGACGTCTCCCCCGCGGTCGCCACCCCGGCGGTCTTCCTCTACCGGGCGCTCACCTTCTGGCTGCCGGTGCTGCCGGGCTGGATCGCCTACAACGTGCTCCAGCGCAAAAACGCGCTCTGAGCCGCCCCCAGGCCGGTCCGGACCTCCCCGCGCCAACGGAAAGGGCCCGCCGGACGGCGGGCCCTTCCACGTGGGGCATCGGTCAGTAGACCGGCTTGTGCGGCTCGATCTGGTTCACCCAGCCGAGCACGCCACCGCCCAGGTGGACGGCGTTGGCGAAACCGGCGGCCTTCACCACGGCCAGCACCTCGGCCGAGCGCACGCCGGACTTGCAGTGCAGCACGATCTTCCTGTCCTGCGGCAGCTTCTCCAGCGCGTCGCCCATCAGGAACTCGTTCTTCGGGATCAGCACCGCGCCGGGGATGTTGACGATCTCGTACTCGCCGGGCTCGCGGACGTCGATGAGGTAGATGTCCTCCTCGTCGTCCTGCCACTGCTTGAGCTGCTGCGAGGTGATGGTCGAACCGGCGGCGGCGGCCTGCGCCTCCTCGGACACGACGCCGCAGAAGGCCTCGTAGTCGATCAGCTCGGTGACCGTCGGGTTCTCACCGCAGACGGCGCAGTTCGGGTCCTTGCGGACCTTCACCTGGCGGTAGTTCATCTCCAGGGCGTCGTAGATCATCAGCCGGCCGACCAGCGGGTCACCGATGCCGGCCAGCAGCTTGATCGCCTCGTTGACCTGGATCGAGCCGATGGACGCGCACAGCACGCCCAGCACGCCGCCCTCGGCGCAGGAGGGGACCATGCCCGGCGGCGGGGCCTCCGGGTAGAGGCAGCGGTAGCAGGGGCCGTGCTCGGCCCAGAACACGCTGGCCTGGCCGTCGAAGCGGTAGATCGAGCCCCACACGTACGGCTTGCCGAGCAGCACCGCGGCGTCGTTCACCAGGTAGCGGGTGGCGAAGTTGTCGGTGCCGTCCACGATCAGGTCGTAGCCGGAGAAGATCTCCATGACGTTGGAGTTGTCGAGGCGCTCCTCGTGCAGCACCACGTTGACGTAGGGGTTGATCTCCTTGACCGAGTCACGCGCCGACTCCGCCTTGGAGCGGCCGACGTCCGACTGGCCGTGGATCACCTGACGCTGCAGGTTCGACTCGTCCACCACGTCGAACTCGACGATGCCCAGCGTGCCGACACCGGCGGCGGCCAGGTAGAGCAGAGCCGGCGAGCCGAGGCCACCGGCGCCGACGCACAGCACCTTGGCGTTCTTCAGCCGCTTCTGCCCCGCCATGCCCACGTCCGGGATGATCAGGTGGCGGGAGTACCGGCGGACCTCGTCAACGGTGAGCTCGTCGGCCGGCTCGACCAGGGGTGGCAACGACACGGGGACTCCGATGGGTCTTGTTCGGGTGGCCAGGGCCAACCTCGGTGTTGGGTTGTTGCTCCGCCACTCGGGTGGCTCTCTAGGCCAACAGTGTCACGCCCCTGCGGTATTCCGAGACAGCCCGTCCGATGGGCGAGACGGGCGGCGTCGGATCGTGGAACCGGCGACGGGGGCCCCGGAAGGCGCCCCGGGCCCGTGGTTGACGGGCCCGGGGCGCCGCGCGGCGCCGTCACACCCGACAGGCCGTCTCCAGCCAGACGTCTCCCAGCGACTCCTCCAGCGGCACCTGTGTCCGCCATCCGAGACGGTCCCGGGCGGTGCGCACGTCCGCCTGCCGCCACGGCACCGGCTCGCCCGGCACCGCCCGGCCCTCCGGGCGGTGCCCCTCCGGCCGGTGCCCGGGCAGGTGGTGGCCGGGCAGGTGGTGGTCGCCGCCCGCCCCGGCGAGCTGCGCGGGCAGCAGGGCCTGCCGGTTCTCCTCGACGATCTGCCCCTCGAAGCCCGAGGCCCGCACCAGCAGCTGGGCCGCGTCCCGGGCCCGGACGGCGTGCCCGCTGCCGACGTTGATGACCCCGGTGGCGGCCGACACCGCGGCCGCCTGGATGGCCCGGGCGACGTCCCGCACGTCCACGAAATCCCGGTATCCGGACAGGTCCGGCATCCGCACCTGGTGCTCGTCCCGCTCCAGCGCCCGCCGCAGGCCCTCGGCCAGCCGCCCGAACAGCGAGGCGGTCGGCGCCCCCGGGCCCACCACGTCGAACACCCGCAGCACCGCCGCGTCCAGCCCGGAGGCCAGCACCAGCTCCGTCCCGGCCAGCTTGGACACCCCGTACGGGCCGACCGGCCGCGGCTCGGCCTGCTCGGAGACCGGCACCCCGCCGGGCACCGGCCCGTACTCGGCGGCCGAGCCGACGTGCACCAGCCGGGCCGGCTCCCGGCTGCGCCGGATGGCCTCGCAGACCGTCGCGACGGCCAGCGTGTTCGCCCGGATCAGGGTGCGCGAGCTGCCGTAGGTCGCGCCCGCACAGTTGATCACCACCTGCGGCGCGACCGCGTCCAGGAACCGGGCCAGCGCGCCCGGGCTCCCGGTGGTCAGGTCGAAGCGGATGTCGGCCGAGTCGCGCCGGCCGAGCACCGCCACCTGCAACTCCTGGTCCATCAGCAGACGATCGGTGACCCGGCGGCCGATGAAGCCGTCGGCGCCCAGCAGCAGCACCCTCATCGGGGGTGTCCTTCCACGAAGCCAGTTCGGGACGACCTGGCGGACCGAATTCAACGAAGTTCAACGAACGGGACGACAGCGGGGACCGCGAACCGGACCCCAACAACGGTCGAACGGGGGTTTGCGACGGAGGTGGACGGTGCTCAACGGTGCGAGCCGGCCCGGCCGAGCACCGCCCCGGCGTACGCCAGCAGCGCCACCGCGACGGTCCCGCCGCCCAGCAGCCAGGCCTCCGCGGCGGAGCACCCCAGGGCGAGCGGTCCGAGCACCGCGGCGGCCCCGGCGCACGCCCCCGCCGCGGCGGCCGCCGTCCGGCCGCACCGCGCCAGCAGCACCGACAGCACCAGCAACAGGCCCAGCACGCCCTGCGCCGCCCACTGGGCGGGGCCGGCCCGCTCGGCCGCCAGGTGCAGCAGCCCGTCACCGTGGCCCGGCCCGGGGCGCGGCGCGACCACGGCCGTCACGGCCAGCGCGGCGAAGCTCAGCGCCCCGAGCACCGCCAGGTACAGGGCCAGCGCGACCGGGAGCACCGGACGCATCCGGGCCCGGAACCCGGCCAGGGTGCCCGCCGCGCCCAGGTGGCCGCGGCCGACCTCCCGGTACCAGCGGGCCGTCCGCTCGGCCACCCCGGCCGACACCGCCGCCGCCAGCACCAGCGCGACGGCCGCCGGGCGGTCCCCGCCCGGCGCGGCCGGCGGGAGCAGCAGCAGCGCGGCCAGGCCCAGCCCGTGGCCCAGCGCCGCCGGGCGCAGCCGGGAGCCGGGGCGCGGCCGGGGCGCCGGCACCGGCCACAGGGCATCCGGCGCTCGGGCGGGCACGGCGCACGGCGGGCCGGGCTCGGCCGGGGCCGGCGCGGTCAGCGCGGGCAGCAGCACCAGCGGGACGGCGGCGGACAGCAGCACCGGCCAGTGGGGGCCGAGCGCGGCCACCCCCGCGCAGGGCAGCGCGGCCAGCGCGGCGGCCGGCGCGGCCCGGGCCGGCGGGGCCCCTCCCGGGTGCGGCTCCACCGGCCCGGGCACCGGCGGCCGGCGGGGCACCCGGGCGTACAGCTCCTCGGCCAGCGAGAACAGGTCGGCGTGCCGGCAGCGGGCGGCGGTGTCCGGGCCGAGCCCGGCCTCCTCCAGCCCGGCGGCGATCTCCAGCGGGTCGACGGCGCGCTCGCACAGCTCCCGGTGCTCCGTCATCACCTCGCGCACCGGATCCGCGCTGCTGCCGAGCAGGGTGGCGCCGGACATCAGAGGGCCTCCGCGAGTTCGGCCGGCCGCTGCCCGGCCGACTCCCGCACCCCGGTCCGGACGGTGCCGCCGCACTGCTCGTCGCCGGAGCCTCCACCGTCCGCCGGAGCCTCCTGCGCGCCGCCGCGCGGACCGTCGGCCAGCCAGTACTCGGCGGGGCGGGCGAACGGGCGCGGCATCGGCCCGTCCTCGCCGCCGCCCCCGCCGCCGGGGAAGGCCGGGTACTGCGAGACCAGCTCCAGGTAGATCTCCCGGAAGGCACCGATCACCGGCTCCACGGCGAAGCGTTCCTGCGCCCTCAGCCGCCCGGCCAGCCCGAGCCGGCCCCGTCGCTCCTCGTCGCGCAGCAGCGCCAGGCAGGCGCCGGCCAGGGCGCGAGGATCGCGGGCGGGCACCAGCAGCCCGGTCGGCCCGACCACCTCGCGGGCCACCCCGACGTCGGTGGAGACCACCGCCCGGCCGCTGAGCATCGCGTCCGCGAGCAGCCGGGGGCTGCGCTGGGAGAGCCCCGAGAAGACCGCCACCGTGCCCGACTCCCAGACCCCGGCGAGCGAGCCGGGCCGCCCGGCGAAGTCCACCGCCCCGGCCACCCCCAACCGTTCGGCCACCGCCGCGCAGTGCGCCCGGTAGCCGGGCGCCGCCTCCTCGCCGTACACCACCAGCCGGGCGGCGGGCAGTGCGGCGCGGACCCGGGCGAAGGCGTGCAGCGCGAGCTCCGGGTCCCGCCCCGGCTCCAGCGCGCCCGCCCACACCAGGACCGGCGCCGCGGGCTCCGGCCCGGCGGCCGGGCGGTCGACCGCCGGCGTGCCCTCGTACACCACCCGGGTGCGGGCCGGGTCGGCCCCGCAGCGGCGCTGCCACTGCTGGTCGTGGGCGCTGCCGGCGGTGAGTATCGCGGCCTGCCGGTAGGTCTCCTCGGTGAGCGCCCGGAAGAAGGACAGCAGCAGCGCCCGGACCGGCCACCGGTACGGCGCCTCGCGGTAGCCGAGGTACTGCTCGCACAGGTGCAGGCCGTGCTCGGTCACCACGAACGGCACCCCGTGCAGGTGCCGGGCCACCAGGGCGGGCAGCGCGGCCGGGCCGCCGCCGACCACGTGGCACAGGTCGGCCGCGCCGAGGCCGCCGGGGCCGGTGCCGTACCAGGGTGCGGACAGCGGGCGCAGGCACTGCTCCAGCAGGTCCGCCGCGACCAGCACGTCGCACACCGGCGGCTGCCCGGCCGCGGTGTCCGCGCCGGGCAGCCGCCAGGTCCGCTCCAGCAGCCGGCGGGCGTGCGCGGAGGCCAGGAAGGCGGGCAGCGCGCCGTCCTCCCGGGCGAGCGCCGCCAGCCGGTACAGCCCGGGGCCGAAGCCGGCTCGCTCCCCGGGCAGCACGAGCGCCCGCACCAGTTGTTCGTACGCTCCGGCGTACCGGCGTCTGCGCAGCGCGCCCGGCGCCCGGCCGTCCGGCCTGCGCCCCCACAGCGCCAGCTCGTGCGCGCCGCGCCAGGCGGGCGACGGCCGCTCGGGCCCCGCGCCATCCGGGCCAGTCAGCAGGTACAGCTCGAACCCGTGCTCCGGCAGGCCCTCGGCCAGCCGGTCGCACCAGCCTCCGGTGCCACGCTGGGGATGCGGACGGGCACCCTCGGTGAGCAGGGCAACGCGCACGGGAGACCTCCAGGGCAGAGCGGATTCGCTGGGCGGGATCGCGGACGGATCGACGGACTGCCGGACGGCCCGGGCAGTCGCCCGGGGCACCCCCGCACGGCGGCGGGGACGGTCGGGGCCGGGGAGCCCGGTCGGCCCGGGCCGGCGTCGCGGGTGCCTCCGTGCGGCCCGCCGGCGGCCCGGTCGCGGACGCGCCGCGTTCCGGTCCCCCGGGCGCCCGCCCGCTCCGGCGGTCGGGCCCGACCCGCCGGGCCCCTCGGCCGTGGCCACCCTCCGGTTCCTCCGGCGGCCGCGACTCCCCCACACCTGTTCGGTCCGACAGCAGAAAGGTAGGACCGGCCCAGGCCGATCCATCGGTCACATGCCTGCCTGCCACCTGATCGAGTGAACCGCCGTGACCTCGGCCCGAGCCGGGCCGTTACCGGGCGGTGTGCGCGGTCGCCCGCGCGACCCCGCACGGGCCTGCGGTCTGCCCGCCGCGGCGCTCGCTCGGCCCCCGGTGCGTGCGATCAGTTCCCGGTGCGTGCGATCAGTTCCCGCACCGCCCGGGCGACCTCCTCGGGGTGCTCCATCATCGCCACGTGCCCGGACTCCGGCAGCACCAGCAGCCGGGCGTCCGCGAAGGCCGCGCAGGCACGGCGGGCCGAGCGGTAGGAGACCAGCTTGTCGCGCAGCCCGTAGACCAGCAGCACCGGCGCCCCGACCTGCTCGGCCTGCCGCCACAGCGCCTGGTCGCCGCGCTCGGTGTACGCCGAGACGATGCCGCGGGCCGAGCCGACCAGCGCCTGCATCGCGTGCGGCACTTCCAGCCGGCGCCGGTACTCGGCCACCGCCCGGGCCCGGGTCGCCGGGCTCAGGCCGTCCGGGTCGCCGTAGATCAGCCGCAGCAGGTCCTCGGTGGCCGCCTCAACGTCGCGCCCGCCCGTGGACAGCCGGCGCAGCAGCGCGGGCACCCCGGGCACCGCGAGCAGGCCGGTCGGCCAGGCGGAGCGCTGCGGGGGCAGCTCGGGCAGGGCCGGGGAGACCAAGGTGAGGCTGCGCACCAGGTCCGGGCGCAGGGCCGCCAGCCGGACGGCGACCGCACCGCCCAGCGAGTTGCCGAACAGGTGGACCGGGCCGCGGCCGGAGGCCTCCAGGTAGCCGATCACCGCGCGCACGTGTCCGGAGACGGTGAGGTTGCCGTCGGCGGGCGGGTTGGAGCGGCCGAAACCGGGCAGGTCCACGGCCTCGCCGTCGACCTGTCCGGAGAGCCGGCCCATCAGGGCCTCCCAGTTGGCGGCCGAGCCGCCGAGGCCGTGCACGAAGAGCCCGGGCTCACGCCCGTCGGCGGCGCCGTCGTCGGCGGGGCGGTGCACCGCGAGCACCGCACCGGGGACCTCGACCGTACGTACCTGCTGCTCAGCGCTGCTCATGGTGGACGATGGTAGTGAGCCCCGGTCGACCGCCCCGAGGTGGTCCGGCCGTCGGCCGCCTCCCTCACACCACTGCCGAGGCCGAGGTCAGCGCCGTATTGTGGGCTCCTGACAACCAGGCCGACCGTCTTTTCTCGCCTTCGCCGAACACGGGCGCGGTTACCGAAAAGTAGAATCGGCCATCTTGCCAGCCGCGAACAGACCCGAAGTGAGGAGCGCCGTGACGGCCATCCAGGAGGCGCAGGAGCGCCCGCGCGGTGCCCGCCTGCCGCGAAGCGCCCGCCGTGAACAACTGCTCGGTGCCGCCCAGGAGGTGTTCGTCGCGCAGGGCTACCACGCGGCTGCCATGGACGACATCGCCGACCGCGCCGGGGTCAGCAAGCCGGTGCTCTACCAGCACTTCCCGGGGAAGCTGGAGCTCTACCTGGCGCTGCTGGACAAGCACTGCGACGCCCTGGTCGAGTCGACCCGCGAGGCCCTGTCGACGACCACCGACAACAAGCAGCGGGTGGCCAACACCATGGAGGCGTACTTCAACTACGTCTCCAGCGAGTCCGGCGCCTTCCGGCTGGTCTTCGAGTCGGACCTCACCAACGAGCCGGCCGTGCGCGAGCGGGTCGAGCGGGCGTCCGAGGCGAGCGCGACGCTGGTCAGCAAGGTGATCCAGGAGGACACCGACCTGCCCGAGGCGGAGTCCAAGCTGCTGGCCGCCGGGGTCTGCGGTCTGGCCCAGATCACCGCCCGGTACTGGCTCTCGCAGGGCCTGGAGATCCCCCGCGACGAGGCGGTGCGGCTGGTCGCCAGCCTGTCGTGGCGCGGGCTGAAGGGCTTCCCGATGCACTCCGGCGAGCAGCCCGGCGAGGGCGCCGCCCACCAGGGCTGATCCGACGACCTTCGTCTGGCCGGTGATCCGGTGCTCTATGGTGAAGCCGTACGGCGCGGTCGCCGCGAACGCTTGTCCAGGCGGTCGGGTGCCCGTGCGTGGAGGCTGCAACCCCGGAGGGACGGAAGCCGTGGAGGTCAAGATCGGCGTGCAGAACGCGCCGCGCGAGATCGTGATCGAGAGCTCGCAGACTGCCGATGAGGTCCAGAGCGCGATCGCGAAGGCGCTGGAGGGCTCGGAGAAGATCTTCGTGCTGTCCGACGAGCACGGCCGCCGCATCATCGTCCCGGCCGAGCGCCTGGCGTACGTGGAGATCGGCGAGCAGGCCGCCCGCAAGGTCGGCTTCGGCACCTCCTGAGGCGCCGCCGCACAGGATCGTCCGGTGCCCCGTTCCCGCGAGGGAGCGGGGCACCGTCGCGTGTACGGCCGGGTGGGGCGGGGTACGGCGAGGGTGCGGCGCCGGTGCCGCACGCCCGTCCCCCGGGAGGCAGCCTTGCTGGTCGAGTCGATCGCCTTCGCCCTCGTCGGCCTGGTCACGGGCTGCGCCGCCCTGCTGGTCCTGCCCGCGTACTTCCGGGCCGCCCGGGCCCTGACACTGGGCACCGCGCTGGCGGCGGCACTGGTCGGCGGGGTGGTCGCGCACTTCGGCGTGGACGGGCGCCAGCCGGCGGTGTCCGTCACGGCCGCTGCGGTGGCCTCGGGCGTGCTCACCTCGCTGCTGGCCCGGCCGGACCACGCCGCCGGGCGCGCACCGGCGCACCGGCACCACCCGCACCGGCCCGGCGCCCACCGCGCTTCGCGGCGGCACCGGGCGGCCTGAGCGCCGCTCTAGGAAGCCAGGCCGAGGGCGGCCATCCGCCTGGTGTGCGCCTCGGTGATCCGGTTGAACATCTTGCCGACCTCGACCAGGTCGAAGCCCTGCACCTGGACGCCGCCGACCAGCAGGTTGGACAGCGCGTCGCGCTCGGCGACCACCCGCTGGGCCTGGCTGAGCGCCTCGCCCATCAGCCGCCGGCCCCACAGGGCGAGCCGGCCGCCGGCCCGCGGGTCGGCCTCGATCGCCTGGCGGACCTTGTCGACGGCGAACTGGGCGTGGCCGGTGTCGGACATGACGCTCAGCACCAGGTCGCGGGTGTCGTCGTCCAGCCGGACGGCCACCTCGCGGTAGAAGTCGGTCGCGATGGCGTCGCCGACGTAGGCCTTGACCAGGCCCTCCAGCCAGTCCGCGGGCGCCGTCATCCGGTGGAACAGCTCCAGCGGCTCGACGAAGGGCCGCATCGCGTCCTGCGGGTCGGCGCCGACCTCGGCGAGCCGGTCGTGCAGCCGCTGGTAGTGCTGGAACTCGGCGCAGGCCATCCGGGCCAGCGCCGCCTTGTCGGCGAGGTCGGGCGCCATCTTGGCGTCCTCGGCGAGCCGCTCGAAGGCGCTCAGCTCGCCGTACGCGAGCGCCCCGAGCAGGTCGAGCACGGCCGCCCGGTAGCCGGGGTCGGCCGAGCACGCGGCCCAGTCCCCGATCGAGCCGGCTGCCGCGTCCTGCGTCTCACCATGGGTCTCCATGACCCGCAACTTTAGTCCCGCCCGCCCGGCTCCCCCACCACCAGGCACGCCCGGGTGACCGGCCGGACCGGCCGGTCCGGTGGCAGTTGCCGGGGGCAATGTCGGACGCGTCACGTGTTCGAGTCGTCGGCTGACTGTATGGTGGTACGGAGCCCGTCGTGTTCGCACGGTGTCACCGCCGTCTCGGTACCCGCGCGAGCCCTCCGTAGCGGGGCCGTCCAGCCGGACGTGTCCGCACCGGAGGCACGGGTACTCACGTACGCGGATGCCCGGTCGGAGAGCCGATCGGCTCCGACCATGGCTTGGACTTCAAGCCTTGGCACCGCATCAGTGGCCGAGCGAGGGCCGCCGAGACCACGCCCCGAGGCGGAGGTCCCGCGCAGGTCCCTCACGGGAACTCTCCCCGACGCCGCCGGCGACGCGCCCCGCACCAGGGCAGCGCGCACCGGCCGGCCGCAGGGACCGGCGCGGTTGTGCGTTCGCGCAGCTGTAACAGGGCCGCCCAGGCCCGTAGGCAGCCGCGCGGCTGCCCGCCCGCCGCTCGCTCTCGGCCCCTCCACACGGAAGAGGCAGCACCCTGTCCACCACCACTGAACCCATCAAGATGACCTTCCGAGAGCTGGGAATCCTCCCGGAGACCGCCGAGGCGCTCGAGTCCGTCGGCATCGTCCACCCCTTCCCGATCCAGGAGATGACCCTCCCGGTCGCGCTGACCGGCCACGACGTCATCGGCCAGGCCAAGACCGGCACCGGCAAGACCCTCGGCTTCGGCCTCCCGCTGATCGAGCGGGTCGTCGTGCGCGCCGACGTGGACGCCGGCCGGGCCACCGAGGAACAGCTCTCCGACTTCCCGCAGGCGCTGATCGTCGTCCCGACCCGCGAGCTGTGCACCCAGGTCACCAACGACCTCCAGACCGCCAGCAAGGTGCGCGACGTGCGCGTCCTCGCCGTCTACGGCGGCCGGGCGTACGAGCCGCAGGTGGAGGCGCTCACCAAGGGCGTCGACATCGTGGTCGGCACCCCGGGCCGGCTGCTCGACCTGGCCGGGCAGAAGAAGCTGAACCTGTCCAAGGTCCGCGCGCTGGTCCTGGACGAGGCCGACGAGATGCTCGACCTGGGCTTCCTGCCCGACGTCGAGAAGATCATCACCATGCTGCCGGCCAAGCGGCAGACCCTGTTGTTCTCGGCCACCATGCCGGGCCAGGTGATCAGCCTCGCCCGCCGGTACATGAGCCAGCCGACCCACATCCGGGCCACCGCCCCGGACGACACCGGCTCGACCGTCGCCAACATCGAGCAGCACATCTTCCGTGCGCACTCGCTGGACAAGGTCGAGGTCGTCGCGCGCATCCTGCAGGCCGAGGGCCGCGGGCTGGCGATGATCTTCTGCCGCACCAAGCGCACCGCCGCCGACGTCTCCGACCAGCTGACCCAGCGCGGCTTCGCGGCCGGCGCGGTCCACGGCGACCTCGGCCAGGGCGCCCGCGAGCAGGCCCTGCGGGCCTTCCGCAACGGCAAGGTCGACGTGCTGGTCTGCACCGACGTGGCGGCCCGCGGCATCGACGTCGAGGGCGTCACCCACGTCATCAACTACCAGTGCCCCGAGGACGAGAAGACCTACCTGCACCGGATCGGCCGCACCGGCCGGGCCGGCGCCTCCGGCACCGCCGTCACCCTGGTCGACTGGGACGACATCCCGCGCTGGCAGCTGATCAACAAGGCGCTGGACCTGCCGTTCAACGACCCGGAGGAGACCTACTCCACCTCGGCGCACCTGTACGAGCTGCTGAAGATCGCGCCGGGCACCAAGGGCATCCTGCCGCGCTCGGAGCGGACCCGCGCCGGGCTCAACGCGGAGGAGGTCGAGGACCTCGGCGAGACCGGCGGACGCGGCGCCCGCCCGGGCCGCGGCGGTCGCGGTGGGCGCGGCGGCCAGGGCGGCCCCGGCCGTCCGGGCGCCGGTGCCGCCCCGGCCGAGACCGAGGAGCAGAAGCCGCGCCGCACCCGTGAGCGCCGGCGCACCCGCCGGGGCTCGGTGGTCGGTGCCGAGGGCGAGGCCGCTGCCGCCGTGACCGAGGCCGCCGTGGCGGCTCCGGCCGTCGAGGGCACCGAGGGCGAGGCCGCGCCGCGCCGTCGTCGCCGCCGCTCGCGCGGCGGTGCCGCGACGTCCGAGGCCGCGGTGGCGGTCGAGACGGCTCCGGCCGCCGAGGCCGTCGTGGCCGAGGCCGTTGCCTCCGAGCCCGTCGTCGCCGAGGCTCCGGCCCCGGCGAAGAAGGCCACCCGGACCCGCACCCGCAAGCCGAAGGCCGACACCGTCGAGGCGACCCCGGTGACCGTCGAGGCCCCCGTGGTCGTCGAGGCCGCCGCCGAGGCGGTCGCCGAGGCTCCGGCCCCGGCGAAGAAGGCCACCCGGACCCGCACCCGCAAGCCGAAGGCCGAGACCGTCGAGGCGACCCCGGCCACCGAGGCCGCTGAGGCTCCCGCCCCGGCCAAGAAGGCCACCCGGGCCCGCAAGCCGAAGGCCGTCGCCGAGACCGCCCCGGAGGCTCCGGCCGCCGAGGCCGCCGCCGAGGTCCCGGCCCCGCGCAAGCGCACCCGCAAGGCCGCCGCGCCCGTGGAGGCCACCCCGGAGAGCTGACACCCGGTGTCTCCCCCGAGGGGGCGGGCCGGGCCACGTGGCCCGCCCCCTCGGGCGTTCCCGGGTACGTCCGCACGGCGGACGCGGCCCCCTCTAAGCTCGGGTAGCCGGGCAGTCGCCGGCGGGACAGCAGGTCACCGGCAGGACAGCAGGGAGAACAGCCCATGAGCACGCCGCCGTTTCTGACACTTCCCGGGTGCGCGCGGGCCGAGCGGGTGGTGACCGGGCGCGGGGAGTTCGCGGCGCTGCGGGCGGAGCCGGCCGGTCCGGTGCGCGGCGATGCACTGCTGGTGCCGGGGTTCACCGGCAGCAAGGAGGACTTCATCGCGCTGCTGGAGCCGCTGGCGGCCGCCGGGTACCGGGTGACGGCCGTCGACCAGCGCGGGCAGTACCAGACCGGCGGCCCGGACGACCCGGCGGCGTACGGCGTCGGGGCGCTCGGCGCGGACGTGCGGGCGCTCACCGAGGCGCTGGCGACCGACGGCGGGCCGGTGCACCTGCTGGGGCACTCCTTCGGCGGCCAGGTGGTGCGCGAGGCGGTGCTCGCCGCGGCCGCCGAGGGCCCGCTGCCCTGGCGGTCGCTGACCCTGATGTCCACCGGCCCGGGCGCGATCGACCCGGCCGAGGCGGCCCGCACCAAGCTGCTGCTGGACGCCCTGCAGATGATGGACCTGGAGCAGATCTGGCAGGTCATGCAGCAGCTGGAGGCGGAGAGCGGGCAGCCGCGGCCGAGCCTGGAGCCGGCCGTCGCGGAGTTCCTGCACCGGCGCTGGCTGGCCAACGTGCCGCAGGCGCTGTCCGTCACCGGCGGCCACCTGGTGGCTGCGCCGGACCGGGTGGCGGAGCTGGCCGCCGCCACCGCCGGGCTGCCGCTGCTGGTGCTGTCCGGGGTGCGGGACTACGCCTGGCCGGTGCCGGAGCAGACCGCGATGGCCGAGCGCCTGGGCGCCCGCCGGGTCGTGGTCGCGGACGCCGGCCACTCCCCCAACGCCGAGCAGCCGGCCGCCACGGCCGAGACGCTGGCCGCGTTCTGGGCCTGACCGGCCCGCACCGGACCGCGCCGAGCAGGGCCGGTTCCCCCGATCCGCCAGAAGTGGTCTGTACCACTTCTTCGACTTCGACCGGCTTCAACGCAGGACAAAATTCGTTAGTTACGGTAATCTTTGATTCTGTCCGGGAATCATCGCCGGCCTCCACTCCGGTGCCAACCACCCGAAACCTGGACGTTACGGACGGGCAACGGCCCGGTAGCACCGCCACGTCACCGTGGTTCACGAGGTACTGGACCCATCAGGCAAGCAGGGGGGAAGCCCTTGCCACAGCAGACCGCCGCACGCGCGACGACGACCCGCTCGGTCCGGCCGCACCGCCGGATCCGCAAGAGCCCGAAAGTGCTGATACCGACTCAGCCGCGACCGCCCCGCCCCGCGGGGTCAGAAAAGGAGACGCCCATGACGAAGACCATGCGCTTCGAGATCGTCCGACTCGACGACGCCAACGGCTCCGCCGCCGACCGCCTGATCGCCGACGCCGCCACCGTGCGCGAGGTCGTCGAGGCCGCCGCCCGCACCGGCGAGCGCCTGCTCATCCGCCCGTGCCCGACCGTCTGACCCGGCGCGGCGCCTCCCACCGGGAGCCCTCACCCGCCGCCGACGAGCCGGGAGCATCCGATCCGGACGTTCCGATACCCGACTGACGCCCCGTCACCGCATTCGCCGATGACGGGGCGTCAGTGTGTCCGGGGCCGGCGCCCCGGACGTTTGCCGCCGCCCGGGACGGGACATCCCCCAACGGGAACCGCCCGCACCGTGCCCACCCGGCGCCGGTCGGGCGTCCGCCACCGACAGGCTCCGCCGAGCCCTCCGTACGGGTGATCGTCCTTGACGCGGCGGACCGGAGGGAGGAGCGTTGACGGCTATGAGGGGCGAGCCAAGCTGCCCGAGGTGCGCCGGCCGGGTCCGCGCCCCCGGTCTGTTCTCAGACACCTGGCAGTGCGACCGGCACGGAGCCGTGCACCCGATGCAGCCCGTGCTGCCCCCGAGTGTGGAGGCCCTCGGCGTCGCCGTCGCCCGCTCCCAGGTCCCGGTCTGGCTGCCCTGGCCGCTGCCGGTCGGCTGGCTCTACACCGGCATCGCCCACGTCGGCGACGACATCTCGGGCGCCCGGGCCACCGCCGTCGCCTGCTCCGGGCCGGCTCCGCTCGGCGGCTTCGGCGAGCTGGTGCTGATCGCCGAGGAGCTGGGGGTCGGCCTCGGCGCCCGCTACTCGGGCCTGCCCGGGCCGGATCCGGGTGACTCCGTCGGCCTCTACAAGCCCGCCGACGCCAAGCTGATGGCCGCCGGGCGGCCCACCCCGATGTTCCACGTCCCGGACGCCCCGGCCGACCGCGCGGTGTTCGTCGGCGAGGCCCGCGGGCTCTGGCTCTGGGCGGTCGCCTGGCCCGAGCAGTCCGCGCTGGTGATGTACGACGAGCTGGTGCTGACCGACCTGCGCGAGGCCGGCGCCGAACTGGGCCTGCTGCCCTGCGGGGCGCTCTCCCCCCGGCTGTTCGGCTGACCGCTGACCTATCCTGGGCGGCACCCACGAGCCTCCAGGAGCCCGATCCGTGCGCATCGACCTGCACGCCCACAGCAACGCCTCCGACGGCACCGACAGCCCGGCCGAGCTGGTCGCGGCCGCCGTCGCCGCGGACCTCGACGTGGTGGCGCTGACTGACCACGACACCGTGGCCGGCCACGCCGAGGCCGCCGAGGCGGTGCGCGCGCTGCCCGAGGGCACCCGGCTGACCGTCGTCCCGGGCGCCGAACTGTCCTGCGTGGTGGACGGCATCAGCATGCACCTGCTGGCGTACCTGTTCGATCCCGAGGAGCCGGAGTTCGCGCGCGAGCGGGACCTGGTGCGCACCGACCGGTTCCGGCGCGGACGGGCGATCGTCGAGCGCTGCCGGGAGCTGGGCGCGGAGATCAGCTGGGAGCAGGTGCAACGGATCGCCGGAGCCGGCTCGGTCGGGCGGCCGCACATCGCCAGCGCGCTGGTCGAGGCGGGCGTGGTGCCCACCGTGTCGGACGCCTTCACCGCCGACTGGCTGGCCAACGGCGGGCGGGCGGACGTCCGCAAGCACGAGACCGACCCGGTCACGGCTGTCCGGCTGGTCCGGGCGGCCGGCGGGGTGCCGGTGTTCGCCCACCCGGGCGCGGTCAAGCGCGGCCGGACGGTCTCCGACCAGGTGATCGCCGACCTCGCCGCGGCCGGGCTGGCCGCGCTGGAGGTCGACCACACCGACCACGACGAGGAGACCAGGGTGCGGCTGCGCGGCCTGGCCGGCGAGCTCGGCCTGCTGGTCACCGGCTCCAGCGACTACCACGGCACCCGCAAGACCGTCCGGCTCGGCGAGCACACCACCGACCCGGAGGTGTACGAGGCACTGCTGGCGCAGGCCACCGGTGCGAAGCCGATCGGGCACTGAGCCGACGCGGCCCCCGGCCGTCGGACCCCGGACCGAGGGACGACGAGCGCCCCGGTCCGGGGTTCGGTACGTCTGCCGCGCCCCGGCGCACCGGAGCGCGGGGCGGACCCGCGGACCGGGCCGCGCGCCCCGCCTGAGCGGGCGTCAGTCCAGCCGCACGCCGCGCCGGTCCGGGTCGCGCAGGTCGGTGCCCTGGTCGAGCCAGCGCTCCTGGAGCGCGGCCGCGCCGTGCACCCGCTTCCAGCCCGCCTCGTTGGGCGTCATCGGCAGCAGCGGCAGGAAGCGGACCGGATCGGCCGGATCGGCCAGCTCCAGGTCCTCGACCAGGCCGCCCGGTTCGGCCGCGAGCACCGAGGTGAAGGGCGCACCGTCCCAGAGCGGGGAGCCGAGGTCCAGCGAGCCGCCCGGGGCCACCACCAGGCCCTCGACCTGCGGGGTGGCGGCGAAGGTGGCCAGGGTGCGCAGCACGCTGTCGCGCCCGCCCCGGACGGTCAGCACCAGTTCGGCGCGCGGGCCGCGCACCTGGTCGGCGACCGGTGAGGTCGGGTCGGCCATCGGCGCGGCGGACATGCCGAGCGTCGCGTACCGCACCAGGCCCTCGGCGTCCGGGCCGAAGCGCAGCACCTCGATCCGGTCGGCACCCAGGAAGGTGACCGCGGCGCGGCCGCCCGGCTCGCCGAAGGTGGAGATCAGCCGGGCCTCGACGGCGGCCAGCACCGCCTCCCGGGAGAGCTCCGGGGAGCTGCCGCCGTGGGGGTCGCCGAAGAGCGGGAAGTCGTGCGCCATGCCGGTGAGCGTAACCCCCGGGGGTTCGCGGGCCGCGTGCGGGCGGGTCCGGAGGCGGTCGCGGGCGGGGCGGTACCGGATCCCGTAAAGGCTTCGGAAACCTCCGGGAAACCCCTCGGCGTCGACACGCGGTCAGATGTTAGGGTGAGCGACTGGCCACCGGGATCGTTCGTCCCGGGGCGGCGGCGCGAAGGAGGTGGTTGCGGTGGATACCGGCCGACCATGCAGTACCGGCAGCTCTGCCCGGCCCCGACTCCCCCGTACCCCGCACCCCGCAGGCCCAATCGGCTGACTCAGCCGCGGTAGCCCCGGGCGCAGGCCCCACGGCGGACGGACCGGCCGGGAGAGCACATTCATCCCCCGTTTCACCGGTGTTCTCCGCCGTCGTACCGCGGCCGAACGTTTTTTCTTCCGCGCCGCCGCGCGACGGTTCCTGCCTCTGGGAGCCTGCCATGTCGATGATCAACAGCCTGCGTGCCGCTGTCCGCACCAACCGCCGCCGTGGCGCGGCCGGGGTCTACGGCGTCCTGCCCGAGGACGCCGGCTCGGCGGTCGTGGACTGCGCGGTCTACCAGCACGGCAAGCGCAGGGGCGAGACGTGCAGCCCGCGCGAGGCCGCCCGCCGGGTCAAGGCCGCCCACCAACTCCCCGAGGGCGAAGGCTCGTTCAGCTGGATCGGGCTGCACGAGCCGACCGGGGCCGAGTTCGAGGGCATCGCCCAGCGCTTCGGCCTGCACCCGCTCGCGGTCGAGGACGCGGTGCACGCGCACCAACGGCCCAAGGTCGAGCGCTACGACGACGTGCTGTTCGCCGTCTTCAAGACCATCCGTTACGTCGAGCACGACCAGCTCACGCCCACCAGCGAGGTGGTGGAGACCGGCGAGCTGATGGTCTTCGCCGGCCGGGACTTCGTGATCACCGTCCGGCACGGCGGCCACGGTTCGCTGCAGGAGCTGCGCCACCGGCTGGAGGCCGACGCGGACGAGGCCGGGCTGCTCGCCAAGGGCCCGTCGGCGGTGCTGCACGCGATCGCCGACCACGTCGTGGACAACTACCTGCTGGTCGCCGAGCGGCTCCAGAACGACGTGGACGAGATCGAGTACGGCGTCTTCTCGGCCAAGGGCGGGCGCAGCGCGGACGTCGGCCGGGTCTACCAACTCAAGCGCGAGGTCCTGGAGTTCAAGCGCGCCGTGGTGCCGCTGCTGCGCCCGATGCAGCAGCTGTCCGAGCCGCTCCAGCGCCTGGTCGACCCGGACATCCAGAAGTACTTCCGGGACGTCGCCGACCACCTGGCCCGGGTCGCCGAGCAGGTGCACGGCTTCGACGAGCTGCTGAACTCGCTCCTGCAGGCGAACCTGGCGCAGGTCTCGGTGGCGCAGAACGAGGACATGCGCAAGATCACCGCCTGGGCGGCGATCTTCGCGGTGCCCACCATGATCACCGGCGTCTACGGCATGAACTTCGAGTACATGCCCGAGCTGCACCACAAGTACGGCTACCCGACGGTGCTCGGCGCGATCGTGCTGATCTGCGTCGGGATGTACCGGGGCTTCCGCCGCAACGGCTGGCTGTAGGTCCGGCCCTCGGTGCCGTCCGCTACCTGCGCCCGGCGCGGGCGACCAGGACCAGGCCGAGCAGGATCAGCACCACCGCCGGGTAGGCGGCCGCCGGGGGCCACTGGCCCAGCCAGAGGGCGGCGATCAGCGCCGCGCCCGGGGTCTCCAGCAGGATCGCGGTGGAGGTGATCGACGGTCCGAGGTTGCGCACCACCCGGTTGCTCAGCGAGTGGCCGAGCAGCTGGGCGACGACCATCAGCAGCACGATCTGCCACCACACCCCGGCCGGCCACCCGGCCAGCGGCGTCCCGGCGACCAGGCAGATCCCCAGCAGCACGACCGCCGTGGTGGCGTAGCAGACCAGGGTGTACGCGGTGGTGCTGACGGTCTTGCGGACCTCGGCGCCCAGCAGCATGTACCCGGCCGCGGCCAGGCCCGCGGCAAGTGCGAGCCCGTCGCCGAGCAGCGCGCGAGCAGAGAGCGAGAGGTCCACGCCGGTCAGCACCAGGACGCCGGCGAAGGCGACGATCGTGCCGAGCCAGACCAGCCTCGGTGCCCGGACGCCCATCAGCCGCATCAGCAGGATGGTCCACAGCGGGGTGGTGGTGACCAGGGCGGTGGCCGAGGCCACGGAGGTCATCCGCAGGCTGGGCATCCAGAGCGCGAAGTGCACGGCGAGCAGTGTCCCGGCGGCCATCGCGAGCAGCAGCGCCCGCCGGCCGATCCCGCGCAGCTCGGCGCGGTGGCGCAGCAGCGCGTACGGGCCGAGGACGCCGACCGACATGACGTTGCGCCAGAAGGCGATCGCCAGCGCGGGCGCGGCGGTGGCGCTGATCAGCGGGCCGGACAGCGAGATGCCGCCGATCGAGACGGCGAGCAGCAGCAGGTCGAGGGTGGGGAGCGGGTGCACCGGCCCCGGGGCGGCGGTCACCGGGGCGGCGGAGGGGGCGGTCGCGGGCCGGGCGGCGGGCACGGCGCTCCTTGCTGTTCACGGGGGTGGGCGGTCATACGGTAAGGCCCGTGGCGCCACAATGGAACTGTCACCCGGAGACTGAGACACCCGGTGGACGCCGAAAGTCGTACGCTGTCCGCCATGGACCGTAAGCCCGCCGCCGCGACCGCCGACGACTTCCTCGACCAGGCCCTGCTGGAGGAGGCCGCGAAGAAGTCCGGTCTGCTCTGGGTGCGTGCGGACGGGCAGGAGCACGCCCGGCCGCTGTGGCACGCCTGGCACGACGGCGCGGTCGTGGTGGTCGGCGGGGGCGGCGAGCAGCCGCTGCACGGCCTGGAGCCCGGCGCCGGGGCCGTGGTCACCGTCCGCAGCAAGGACAAGGGCGGCCGGCTGATCGGCTGGAGCGCCCGCGTGGTCGAGCCGGCCCCGGACAGCGAGGCCTGGCTGGGCGCCGTCGAGGAGCTCAAGGGCAAGCGGCTGAACGCGCCCGACACCGACGCCATCACCGCCCGCTGGGCCCGCGAGTGCCGGGTGCTGCGGCTGGAGCCGGTCGGGCCGCTCACCGAGCGCCCCGGGGCGATGCCGGACGGCTCCCACGCCGCGCAGCCGGTGCCCACCCCCGCCACCACCCGCCGTCCGATCCCGGACGGCCTGCCCAAACTGCTGTTCAAGCGCCGTTAAAGCCCCCCGAGTGTTAAGCAAAGGATGCCGCCCAGGACTCGTCCGACCGCTACCGTGCCTCCCGGCCGGGCCCCGGACACGCGGGTAGCCTTGGCCGCGGGTGCGCCCCCGGCGCATCCGGTACGGCGTCGAACGAGTCGAGGGTTTATGGCAGGGCCAGGCACCCGGGTCTTCATCTCCCATCTGTCCGCCATCGCGGTCTTCGACCCGAACGGCGACCAGGTCGGGCGTGTCCGGGACGTGGTCGTGTCGCTGCGGCTCGGCGGCCGCCCGCCGCGCGTGCTCGGTCTGGTGGTCGAGGTGGTCGGCCGGCGCCGGATCTTCCTGCCGATGACCCGGGTGACCAGCCTGGAGTCCGGCCAGGTGCTCACCACCGGCGTGATCAACCTGCGCCGCTTCGAGCAGCGCCCGTCCGAGACCCTGGTGCTCGCCGAGCTGCTGGACCGCACCGTCACCTGGTCCAAGACCGGTGAGGAGGTCACCGTGCTGGACATCGGCATGGTGCAGACCCGGCTGCGCGAGTGGGAGATCAGCAAGGTCTTCGTCCAGGTCGGCCGGACCGGGAGGCTGCGCAAGGGCAAGGGCGAGCGGCTCACCCTGGACTGGCAGGACGTCACCGGCTTCTCGCTGCCCGAGCAGGACCAGGGCGCGGCCAACCTGCTCGCCACCTTCGAGCAGCTGCGCCCCGCCGACCTCGCCAGCGTGCTGCACCACCTGTCCGCCAAGCGCCGCGCCGAGGTCGCCGCCGCCCTCGACGACGAGCGGCTGGCCGACGTCCTGGAGGAGCTGCCGGAGGACGACCAGGTCGAGATCATCGGCAAGCTCCAGGAGGAGCGCGCCGCCGACGTCCTGGAGGCGATGGACCCGGACGACGCCGCCGACCTGCTCTCCGAGCTGCCCGGCGACGAGGCCGAGCGGCTGCTCCAGCTGATGGAGCCGGACGAGGCCGCGCCGGTGCGCCGCCTGCTGACGTACGAGGAGGACACCGCCGGCGGTCTGATGACCACCGAGCCGATCGTGCTGGAGCCGGACGCGACGGTCGCCGAGGCGCTGGCCCGGGTCCGGGTCAGCGACCACAAGCCCGCGCTGGCCGCGCAGGTCTTCGTCTGCCGCCCGCCGAACGAGACCCCGACCGGCCGCTACCTGGGCACCGTGCACTTCCAGCGGCTGCTGCGCGAGCCCCCGTACGTCCTGGTCGGCTCACTGGTGGACGACGACCTGGACCCGCTGCCGCCGGACACCCCGCTGTCGCTGATCACCAGCTACCTGGCGACCTACAACCTGGTCGCCGCGCCGGTCGTCGACGAGGCGGACCACCTGCTCGGCGCGGTGACCGTCGACGACGTGCTCGACCACCTGCTGCCGGACGACTGGCGCGACGCCGCGCCCCACGCCCACGACGAGAACCGCGACGACGAGAGGGAAGGGGTGACCGGTGGACGGTGACCGCAACGGACGGCCGGACGACTCCGCGCGCCGGCGCCTCCAGGGCGAACTGCGCCAGCTGCGTCAGCTGCGCGAACTGCGCACCCGCGAGGGCGGCCGGGACCGGCGCGCCGAGACCGCGCCGATCACCGGCGCCGGCCGCCCCCGGCTCGACCAGCCGCGCACCGCACGGCCCGGCCTGATCACGCTGCCCTCCTACGATCCGGAGGCCTTCGGCGTCCTGTCCGAGCGGATCGCCCGCTTCCTGGGCACCGGTCGGTTCATCGTCTGGATGACGGTGGTGGTCGTCGTCTGGATAGCGTGGAACACCCTGCTGCCGGTGCACGTGCGCTTCGACGAGTACCCGTTCATCTTCCTGACCCTGGCGCTGTCCCTGCAGGCCTCGTACGCGGCCCCGCTGATCCTGCTGGCGCAGAACCGCCAGGACAACCGGGACCGGGTCAACATGGAGCAGGACCGGGCCCGCAGCGACCGCAACATCGCCGACACCGAGTACCTGACCCGCGAGGTCGCGGCCCTGCGGCACGGGCTCGGCGAGGTGGCCACCCGCGACTTCATCCGCTCCGAACTCCAGTCCCTGCTCAAGGAGATCGACGAGCGCCGGGAGGCCCCCGAGCCGCTGTGACCGGCGGCACGCTACCGACCGGTTAAGGACCTCGCCGGGCGCCGTACCATCAAGGCATGGCCAACGAGACAGAGGTCGCGGCCGGCGTCACGGAGGAGTCCGTACGCCAGGCGCTGGCGACCGTCAACGACCCGGAGATCAACCGCCCGATCACCGAGATCGGCATGGTGAAATCGGTCGGGATCACCGAGGGCGGCGCGGTGCACGTCGCGGTCTACCTGACGGTCTCCGGCTGTCCGATGCGCGACACCATCGTCACCCGGGTGCGCGAGGCGGTCGGGAAGGTCCCCGGCGTGACCGCCGTCGAGGTCGAGCTCGACGTGATGAGCGACGAGCAGCGCAAGGAGCTGTCCCAGCTGCTGCGCGGCGGCGCCCCCGAGCGGGAGATCCCGTTCGCCAAGCCGGGCACGCTGACCCGGGTCTACGCCGTCGCCTCCGGCAAGGGCGGCGTCGGCAAGTCCTCGGTGACCGTCAACCTGGCGGCCGCGATGGCCGCCGACGGCCTGAAGGTCGCCGTGGTGGACGCCGACATCTACGGCCACAGCGTGCCGCGCATGCTGGGCGTCGAGGGCCGGCCGACCCAGGTCCAGGACATGATCATGCCGCCGCAGGCGAACGGCGTGAAGGTCATCTCGATCGGTATGTTCACCCCGGGCAACGCCCCGGTGGTCTGGCGCGGCCCGATGCTGCACCGCGCGCTCCAGCAGTTCCTCGCCGACGTCTGGTGGGGCGACCTGGACGTGCTGCTGCTGGACCTGCCGCCCGGCACCGGCGACATCGCGATCTCGGTGGCCCAGCTGGTCCCCAACGCGGAGATCCTGATCGTCACCACCCCGCAGATGGCCGCCGCCGAGGTGGCCGAGCGGGCTGGCACCATCGCGGTGCAGACCCACCAGAAGATCGTCGGCGTGATCGAGAACATGTCCGGCATGCCGTGCCCGCACTGCGACGAGATGATCGACGTCTTCGGCACCGGCGGCGGCCAGACCGTCGCGGACGCGCTCACCCGCACGGTCGGCGCGACCGTCCCGGTGCTCGGCTCGATCCCGATCGACGTGCGGCTGCGCGAGGGCGGCGACGACGGCCGCCCGGTCGTGCTCGCCGCGCCCGACTCCCCGGCCGGCGCCGCCCTGCGCGCGGTGGCCGGCAAGCTCGGCGGCCGCCAGCGCGGGCTGTCCGGGATGTCGCTGGGCCTGACGCCCAAGAACAAGTTCTGAGGCCGTGACTGACGAAGGGCCGGGTGGCCGACCACCCGGCCCTTCGTCATGACCACCGGTCCCACGCCGCGGTCGCGGGCCCCGCGTCGTCGCGGCCCCTACGGCCGGGTGTAGTCGGCCAGGTCCGGGACGGTGGAGAAGCCGATGCCGTAGGCGCTGACGCCCCGGCCGTAGGCGCCGAGCAGGACACCGGGGGCCTCGCCCGCCAGCACCCAGCCGTACTCGGACTCGCGGTAGCGGAAGGGCTGCGGCGAGCCGTCGACCGGGAGGCTGAGGGGGGACCAGCCGGGGCCGGCCAGGTCGTCGGCGAGGTCCCAGGCGAGGCTGCTCTGCTGGTCCAGCCAGTCCTGGCGCAGCGCCCGGTCCAGCTGCCCGGGCCAGGTCGCGGCGAGCAGGCCGGAGCCGGCCAGCCAGGCCGCGGACGAGGCGGAGGTCGCCTCCAGGGTGCCGGTGTTGTCGGCGCTGCGGCGGCTGTCCCGGCGGGCCACGGTGACCACGACGGCGAACTTCCGCACGTCGCGCGGCTCGTACTGCCTGGCCGGCTCCTCCCCGTGGCCGAGCGAGCCGTAGTCGACGTCGCCCACGGTACGGGGGCCGGCGCCGGCCTGCATCAGGAAGCGACGGCCGCTCCAGCCCTCGTCCAGCCCGTACCAGGGGAAGTCGGCGGACAGGTAGGGCACCAGCGGGTCCGCCGGGCCGGCCTGTCCGCCGACCACCGGGCCGCCGGCCGTGGCCGTCGTCCCTCCCGCCTGACTCGTCGCGTCCATCCCCGGGCCTCCTCAAACACACGTTTGCCTGCCGTGGCGCGCTCCCATGGTGGCGTACCGCGGCGCTCCCCGGGGCCGTTCCTGGTCCGCGACGGGGCGCGGTGTGACGGACGGCTCAGTGGGAACAATCAGCACAATAGCGGCGCACACGCCACCGCCCCGCCCAGCCGGGTGGCCGAGCGGGGCGGTGGCGCGGAGCCGGGGCTCCGTGGGCAGTACCGCTCAGGTGGCGTCGGGGTCGAACGGGGGCCGCTCGCCGGGCGCCAGCGGGGCCCCGGTGGAGGCGGGCGCCGGGTCGGACTTCTCGAAGCTGACGCTGCCGCTGCGGCCGTTCACCGGCGCGGCGGGCTTGTCGTCCAGGACCGAGCGGAGGTCCAGCGAGTCCTTCATGTCCTTGAGGCCCAGCGGGTCCTCCTGGTCGCCCAGGAGCTGCTTGCGGACGAAGGTCTTGGGGTTCAGGTCCTCGAACTCGAAGTCCTTGAACTCGGGACCCAGCTCGCTGCGGATGTCCTCCTTCGCGTTGTCGGCGAAGGAACGGATCTTCCGGACGACGTTCATGGTGTCCTGGATCAGCTTCGGCAGCTTGTCCGGACCGAAGATGATGATCGCCATCACGACCAGGGTCAGGACCTCCAGCCCACTTACGTCGCTGAACACCTTTGCTCCCTAGCTCGTCGGACGACGGTTCCTACAGGGTAATGGCCACCGGCGGGTCCATGGTCCACGCTGGGATGAAGCCGTGGTAAAGACCTGCCGGTGGCCGAGGGCGTCCGGACGGAGGGTCGAGCGTGCGTCCCGGGTCCGTCGAGGGCCGTTCTAGCGAACCTGCTGGCGCAGTGCGGCGAATCCCCCGGGGTAGCGATCGGGGTAGCGATCGGAGTAACGCTCGGGGTAGCCCGGCGCAGTGGCGTCGCGGGTCGCGGTGGCCGGGCGGCCCGCGTAGTCCACCGGGGCCTGTGCGGTCATCGGGATGAGGCCGTCGCGGCCGGTGCCGGCGCCCCCACCGGGCGGGCTGACGCTGGTGCCATGGCGCTCCTCGCCCTGCGCGCTGAGCCCGCCGACGCCGCCGAGCGTCACCGCGGCGACGGAGAAGGCGCCCGCGGCGGCGAACACCAGCCGGCGGCCCCGCGCGGAGGAGCGGACGGCGGCCGCGGACGGCTGCGGACGGGCGGGGACGGCGGTGGGCTCGGGCCGGGCGGAGCGCCGGCCCATCAGCGGCCGCAGCACCGCACCGCGCCCGAAGGCGCGCGGGTCGACCCCGGGCACCGGGGCGTCGGCACCGAGCGCGCCCGCGCCGAAGGAGGCGCCGGCACCGCGGCCGAAGGAGCCGCCGTCGAGCCGGCTGCCGCCGAGCGTGCCGGTGGCCGCGACCCCGCCACCGGGCAGGTCGTCGTCGTCATCGCGGTGCCTGCGCCCGGCCGGCCAGTCGCGGTCCGCCGGAGCGTCCTCGGGGAGGTTGCCGACGGCCATCAGGCGGGCCATCAGCGCGGAGGACGGGCCGGGCGTGCCGGTGCGGGTCAGCATGTGCTTGACGGCGCGGCCCTCGTCGGCCTCGGCGAGGCACTGCGGGCAGGTCGCCAGGTGGGCCTGGACGCGGTCGCGCGAGTTGTGGCCGAGTTCGCCGTCCAGGAAGGCGGAGAGGCGCTCGCCGAGGTGGTGCTCCTCGGCGGCTGGTGCGGCGGGGCGGACGGGAAGCGCGTGCAGCGACGTGTCCGCGGGCAGCGCCACCGGGGGCAGCGCGGGCTCACCGGGTTCGTCGCCTCCGCGACGGCCCGGCAGGGCCCAGCCCCGTCGGGTCAGGGACCGGTCGGATGCATCCGACCGGTCCGAACCGGACCGGCTGGTTCCGCTCACGGTCGCCTCCGTCCGCGCCCACCGGGCGCGACCACGGCCTCGACCGCGCCGACACCGACCGGCACCGGCTCCTCCGAGCCGCCCCGGCGCTCACGGCCGGGGACCGAACCGGGGGCGCGGTGCTTGAGCGCGGCGCGCAGGTGCGAGCGGCCGCGGTGGATGCGGCTGCGGACGGTGCCGAGCTTGACGCCCAGCGTGGCGGCGATCTCCTCGTAGGACAGGCCCTCGATGTCGCAGAGCACCACGGCGGCGCGGAACTCCGGCGCGAGGGTGTCCAGGGCGTGCTGGACGTCGGCGTCGAAGTGGGTGTCGCTGAAGTGCTGGGCCGGGCTGGGCTCGCGGGAGGCGAGCCGCTCGGCCGCGTCCTCGCCGAGCGCGTCGAAGCGGATGCGCTGACGGCGGCGGACCATGTCCAGGAACAGGTTGGTGGTGATCCGGTGCAGCCAGCCCTCGAACGTGCCGGGGGTGTAGGTGGACAGCGAACGGAACACCCGGACGAAGACCTCCTGGGTGAGGTCCTCGGCGTCGTGCTGGTTGCCCGTCAGGCGGTAGGCGAGCCGGTAGACGCGGGCGCTGTGCGCCTCGACGATCTCCTCCCAGGTGGGCGGAGTCCAGGTCTGCGCGTCGTGGCCCTCGGTGAAGGTCGCGAGGGCGGGGGCCTCGGTGGCACCGACGGCCGACGGCGCGGCGACGGGCTGGTCCAGGTCGGAGTGCGCAGGCTGGTTCATCACGGGCTTCGGCGTACGGGCCGACGCGGTGCCGCGGGAGTGCCGCCGCACAGGGACGTCGCCCTCGGCCACACCTCCTCGGTCGGCTCTTCTGCCCAGCAGGGCCACCACCATATCCACCTCACCCGTCAAGCCCGGATAAAAGTGCCCGGGAGGTCTCCCGTGCCCGGTCCGACATGACAACGGCCCGCCGCCGTACGCGGTTCCCGGTCGGCCAGTAATCTGTGCCAGGAAATATCGACATCCCTCGGCACCGGGCCGCCGCCCGGGGCTCCGAAAGAGGCAGCCATCAGCGAGTTCGGGCCCGCGCGTGCGGCCCTCGCCGACACCTACGTGGGCGAGGACGCGGTGCTGACCTACGCCCGGGCACAGTCCGCGCGGACCGGGATACGGGCGATCGGGCCGAGCGGCGGGGCCTGCCTGCGGCTGCTGGCGGCCGCGCTGGACGCCAAGGCGGTGGCCGAGATCGGCACCGGCACCGGGGTGTCCGGGGTCTACCTGCTGCGCGGGATGCGGCCGGACGGCGTGCTCACCACGGTGGACTCGGAGCCGGTCCGTCAGCAGCTGGCCCGCGAGGCGTACCAGGCGGCCGGGTTCGCGGCCAACCGCTCCCGGTTCATACCGGGCCGGGCACTGGACGTGCTGCCCCGTCTCGCCGACGGCCAGTACGACCTGGTGTTCTGCGACGGCGACCCGGCCGAGTCCTGCGAGTACCTGCTGGAGGCGCTGCGGCTGCTGCGGCCGGGCGGGATGGTCTGCTTCGAGGGGGTCTTCCAGGAGGGCCGGCTGGCCGAGCCGGAGCTCCAGGACCCGCAGACCGGCGCGGTCCGGGACCTGGTCCGGGACGTGCGGGAGAGCGAGGCCCTGCTGCCGGCGCTGCTGCCGGTGTCGGACGGGCTGCTCTGCGCCGTCAAGCGCTGAGCCCGGCACCCCCGGGGCGCCGGGCCCGGAAAACGTGCGGACCCGGGCCGACATGACGTCGTACCCGGGCCCGGCAGCACATCTCCAGGAGATGGCGAGCACCTGCTGCGGTCAGCCGCAGGCCTTCTTCAGGGCCTCGCCGAGGGCGTCGGCCTCGTCAGGCGTGAGCTCCACCACAAGGCGTCCGCCGCCTTCGAGCGGAACGCGCATGATGATGCCCCGCCCCTCTTTGGTGACTTCGAGCGGGCCGTCACCCGTCCGCGGCTTCATGGCCGCCATGCTCGTTCCCCTTCCTGCAACCGCTCAGCTACGCACCGGCAGTCCGTCCACCGCCGGTATCGAACGCATTGATCGGAAGCCATTATCCCGCATGCCACGGGCTGATGACCAACATCACTCTCGGTGCAACCACGGCCGGACCGTCCCCAACCACCGCAATTCACGTCATAAGCCCCGGCGTGGCGGCGGCGTGGACACCACCGGAAGGTGCGATACCTCACACTCCCCAGGCCCCCGCGTGCTCCGGCATCCTGACACACACGACTGACACCGCCACGACCCCGGGAGCCCTCACCCATGTCCGATTCCGTGCTGTACGAGCTGGACGGCGGCCTCGCCGTCATCACCATCAACCGCCCGGAGGCGATGAACGCGCTCGACGTCGCCACCAAGATCGCACTGCGCGACACCATGGCCGCCGCGGCCGCGGACCCGGCGGTGCGGGCCGTACTGCTGACCGGGGCGGGCGAGCGGGCGTTCTGCGTCGGGCAGGACCTGAACGAGCACCTGGCCCTGCTGAAGCGGGCCGAGGAGACCGGCGAGGGCGCGCTGCGGACCGTCGCCGAGCACTACAACCCGCTGGTGCGGGCGCTGGCCGGGATGCGCAAGCCGACCGTCGCCGCCGTCGGCGGGGTGGCGGCCGGCGCCGGCGCCTCGCTCGCCTTCGCCTGCGACTTCCGCATCCTGTCCGACCGGGCCGGCTTCAACACCGCCTTCGCCGGGATCGGGCTGACCGCCGACTCGGGCGCCTCCTGGACGCTGCCCCGGCTGGTCGGGCACGCCAGGGCCACCGAGCTGCTGATGCTGCCCCGGACCGTCAAGGCCGCCGAGGCGATGGAGCTGGGCCTGGCCACCAAGGTGGTGCAGGCCGAGGAACTCGCCGCCACCGCACGGGCCTTCGCCCGCGAGCTGGCCGAGGGCCCGACCGTCGCCTACGGCGCCATCAAGGAGTCACTGGCGTACGGCGCCTCCCACTCGCTGGACGAACTCCTCGACAAGGAGGACGAGTTGCAGACGCTGGCCGGCGAGAGCGAGGACCACCGGATCGCGGTGCGCGCCTTCATCGCCAAGGAGAAGCCGAAGTACCTGGGCCGCTAGGACAGTTGGCGGGCTCGGGCCGGCTGGCCCGGGCCCGGTGTTCAGCCCTTGGCGCCGGTGCGGACGTGGCAGTCCGCCAGGTGGTCGTCGACCAGCCCGCAGGCCTGCATCAGGGCGTAGGCGGTGGTCGGGCCGACGAAGCGGAAGCCCGCCTTCTTCAGCGCCTTCGCCAGCGCCGTCGACTCCGGCGTGACGGCCGGCACCTCGCTCATCGCGCGGGGGGCCGGTCGGCCCGGATCGACGGCGAACTGCCAGATCAGCGCGTCCAGGCCGCCCTCCAGGTCGCGGGCGACCCGCGCGTTGGCGATCGCCGCCTCGATCTTGGCCCGGTTGCGGATGATGCCGGTGTCGGCGAGCAGGCGCTCCTTGTCCGCCTCGCCGAACTCGGCGACCTCGGCGATCTCGAAGCCCGCGAACGCGGCCCGGAAGCCCTCGCGGCGGCGCAGGATGGTCAGCCAGGACAGGCCGGACTGGAAGGCCTCCAGGCAGACCCGCTCGAACAGCGCGTCGTCGCCGTGCACCGGGCGGCCCCACTCGGTGTCGTGGTAGACCCGGTAGTCGTCGGTGGAGTCGCCCCAGCCGCAGCGGCGCAGGCCGTCCGCGCCGAGCACCGCGCCCTCGGCCGCCTCCGTCACTTCTCCGTCCCCGGCTTCGCGTCCTCGGGGGCCTGCTCCGCGGCCGGCTGCTTGGCGAGCACCACGGCCGGCTCGACCACCCGGGCGAACTGCTCCAGGCCGGGCAGCGGTTCGGCCGCCGGGTCCGGTGCGGTGGTCGCCTCGACCGCGCCGCGCAGGTGGGCGGCGGCCTCCAGCTCGGCGATCCGCGCGTCGCGGTAGACGAGTTCGGCGCCGAGGCGGTCCAGGACGTCGTCCACCTCGTCCATCCGGTAGCCGCGCAGCGCCATCGGCAGGCGCAGCTCGTCCACGTCCGCCTTGCCCAGCGGGCGGTCCTGCGGCAGTCGCGCGGAGATGCGGTCCGGTGCCGCCTCCGGCATCGAGCCGCCCCCGCCGAGCGCCACCAGGGCGGCGCCGCCGACCACCACGGCCATGGCGACCACGATCACCCAGAACACGAGCTGTCCTCCCGAACTCCCGGCCGGTCCGCTATGTGGTGGCAGGTAACCACACTGATCATGACAGCATGGTCCCTTAGTGAGGCCGGGGGCCATCATCGCACCCGCAGGAGCTGTGGAGGAGACATCGGTGGCACTGCGCCTGGGACCGCGGGAATTCGGTGACGACGAGCTGGTGATCATGGCGATCGTCAACCGGACGCCGGACTCGTTCTTCGACAAGGGTGCGACCTTCGCCGACGAGGCCGCCTTCGCCGCCGCGGACCGGGCGATGGCCGAGGGCGCGGCGATCCTGGACATCGGCGGGGTGAAGGCCGGGCCGGGCGACGAGGTCACGGTCGAGGAGGAACTGCGGCGCACCGTGCCCTTCGTGGCCGAGCTGCGCAAGCGCCACCCCGAGGCGGTGATCAGCGTGGACACCTGGCGGCACGAGGTCGGCGAGGCGGTCTGCGAGGCGGGCGCGGACCTGCTGAACGACGCCTGGGGCGGGGTGGACCCGAAGCTCGCCGAGGCGGCCGCCCGGTACGACGCCGGGCTGGTCTGCACCCACGCGGGCGGCGCCGAGCCCCGTACCCGGCCGCACCGGATCGGGTACGAGGACGTGATGGCGGACATCCTGCGCGTGACCGTGGGGCTGGCCGAGCGCGCGGTGGAGCTGGGCGTGCGGCGGGATGCGGTGATCATCGACCCGGGGCACGACTTCGGCAAGAACACCCGGCACTCGCTGGAGGCCACCCGGCGGCTGCCGGAGATGACCGCGACCGGCTTCCCGGTGCTGGTCTCGCTCTCCAACAAGGACTTCGTCGGCGAGACCCTGGACAAGCCGGTGGACGAGCGGCTGCTCGGCACCCTGGCCACCACCGCGGTCTCGGCCTGGCTGGGCGCGCAGGTCTACCGGGTGCACCAGGTCGCGGAGACCCGCCAGGTGCTGGACATGGTCGCCTCGATCCGGGGCACCCGCCCCCCGGCGGTCGCCCGCCGGGGGCTGGCCTAGGCCCGGGCGCTAGATCTCGTCGCCGGGCCGGCGGGCGTCGGCGAGGATCTTCATGACCTCGTCGATCTCGTCGGTGATGTGGAACAGCTCCAGGTCGTGCGGGGCCGCCTTGCCCTGCTCGACCAGGGTGTTCTTCAGCCACTCGTACAGGCCGCCCCAGTAGGCGCTGCCGTAGAGGATCACCGGGAAGCGGGTGACCTTCTTCGTCTGCACCAGGGTGAGCGCCTCGAACAGCTCGTCCAGCGTGCCGAGGCCGCCGGGCAGGACCACGAAGCCCTGCGCGTACTTCACGAACATCGTCTTGCGGACGAAGAAGTAGCGGAAGTTCAGCCCGAGGTCGACGAACTCGTTGAGGCCCTGCTCGAAGGGCAGCTCGATGCCGAGCCCGACGCTGAGGCCGCCGGCCTCGGAGGCGCCGCGGTTGGCGGCCTCCATCGCGCCCGGGCCGCCGCCTGTGATCACCGCGTAGCCGGCCTCGGCGAGGGCCCGGCCGATGGCGACGCCCGCCTCGTACTCGGGCGAGTCGACCGCGGTCCGGGCGGAGCCGAAGACGCTGATCGCGGGCGGGAGTTCGGCGAGGGCGCCGAAGCCCTCGACGAACTCGGAGGTGATCCGCAGCACCCGCCACGGGTCGGTGTGCAGCCAGTCGGTGGGGCCGGTGGTGTCCAGCAGGCGCTGGTCCGTGGTGCTCGTGCCGACCTGGTCCCGGCGCACCAGCACTGGGCCCTTCTGCTTCTCGGGCCAGGCCTTCTTCTTCCGCGGCACCCCGACCTGCTCGGGGCCGTGACCGTAGCGCTTCTCGTCTCCTGTGCCTGTCATGACGAAACCCTACGCCCGCCTTCCCCCGTTTTCAGGCAACGGGGGAAGGTCGGTTGAGCATCCGGAAGATGTCGTTCGGCTGCCGGCCGGACGAGCGGTGCCGCGCGCGGTTCAGCTGGTCAGCCAGCCGCGCAACCGCTCCTCGGCCTCGGCGACGGCGCTCAGCGAGCAGTGCTCCTCCCGCTTGTGCGCCAGGTTCGGGTCACCGGGGCCGTAGTTGACCGCCGGAACGCCGAGCGCGCTGAACCGGGCGACGTCGGTCCAGCCGAACTTGGCCCGGGCCTGGCCGCCGGTGGCCGCCACGAAGGCCTGGGCGGCCGGCTGGGAGAGTCCGGGCAGGGCACCCGCCGCGAAGTCGGTGACGGTCAGCTCGAAGCCGTCGAAGACCTCACGCACGTGCTTCTCCGCGTCCGCCTCGCTGCGGTCCGGCGCGTAGCGGAAGTTGACCGTCACGACGCACTCGTCCGGGATCACGTTGCCGGCCACGCCGCCGTCGATCCGGACCGCGTTCAGGCCCTCGCGGTACTGCAGACCGTCGATCTCCACCCGGCGCGGCTCGTAGTTCGCGAGCCGGGTGAGCACCTCGGCGGCGTGGTGGATGGCGTTGTCGCCGAGCCAGCTGCGGGCCGCGTGGGCGCGCACGCCGGTGAGCCGCACCTGCGCCCGCAGGGTGCCCTGGCAGCCGCCCTCGACCATGCCGCCGCTGGGCTCCATCAGCACCGCGAAGTCGCCGGCCAGCCATTGCGGGTGGTCCTTGGCGAGGTGGCCCAGGCCGTTGCGGTGGGCCTCCACCTCCTCGCAGTCGTAGAAGACGAAGGTGAGGTCGCGGTTGGGCTCGGTCAGCGTGGCGGCGAGGCGCAGCTGGACGGCCACGCCGGACTTCATGTCCGAGGTGCCGCAGCCGTAGAGCAGGTCGCCTTCGACGTACGAGGGGAGATTGTCGGCGATCGGCACGGTGTCCAGGTGGCCGGCCAGGACGACGCGCTCGGCCCGGCCCAGGTTCGTCCGGGCGACCACGTTGTTGCCGTGGCGGTCCACGGTGAGGTGCGGGTAGCCGCGCAGCGCGGCCTCCACGGCGTCGGCGAGCGCCTGCTCGTCGCCGCTCACCGAGGGGAAGTCGACGAGCCGTGCGGTCAGCGCGCCGCCGTCGAGAGTGAGGTCCAGGGGCGTCGGATTCGGGCTGCTCATGGGCGCCAGCCTAGTCCGCCCGGTGCGGCCGCCCCGTGACACGGATCGGACTCGCCGCCCCGAGCCGAAGGGCGCGCCGACGCCGAGAGGGAGAAGCGAGGAGGCCTGAGGAACGAGGGCATCGGAGCGCCGACCGTCGGCGCCGGGTCCGAACGCCCGGAGGCGAGTGGGCGAGCAACGGCAACCGGGGGGCGCCGCACATCCGTCCGAGTGGGTACGGTGTCGGATCAAGAAGCAGGCGCGAGAGGGGCGACGGTGGCCAGGAGAAGGAGCAGCGAGGAGCTGGGCGACGAAGAGGAGCCCACTCGCCGCCGCGGGCCGCTGCGCGCCCTGCTGATGGTGATCGTCGGGCTGCTCGGCCTGGCGCTGGTCGCCGGTCTGGCCGTGGTCGGGATCTGGTGGTTCGGCTTCAAGCCGGGCGTGTCCGAGGAGTGCACGGTGAAGACCGCGGCCGGCAACGGCACGCTGGAGCTGCCGCAGGCCGCCAACGCCGCGACGATCGCCGCGGTGGCGCGCTCGCGCGCGCTGCCGGACCGGGCCACCACGATCTCGCTGGCGACCGCCATGCAGGAGTCCAAGCTGCGCAACCTCGCGGGCGGCGACCGGGATTCGATCGGCCTCTTCCAGCAGCGGCCGTCGATGGGCTGGGGCACCCCGGCGCAGATCTCGGACCCGGTGTACGCGACCAACAAGTTCCTGGACGGCCTGGTCAAGGTCCCCGGCTACACCCGGATGCCGCTGACCGACGCCGCGCAGACGGTGCAGAAGAGCGGCTACCCGCAGGCCTACGCCAAGCACGAGACCAGGGCGACCCTGCTCACCTCGGCGCTGGCCGGCCGGGAGCCCGCCTCGTTCTCCTGCGTGGTGCACGACTACGCCAAGCCGGACCCGGCGGACTCCGCCTCCGCCACCCCGGGCGCCACCGCGACCCCGGCCGCCGCGCCGGACCGGGCCCAGGTGCTGTCCGACCGGGTGCGCCGGGAGTTCGGCCGCACGGTGACCCCGGCGACCGGCTACACCTCGACCATCAAGGGCGCCGAGAACGCCGTCTCGCTGACCCCGGACCCGGCCACCGCCGCGCTGACCTCCTCCTCGGACGCGGGGGCGGACGGCGGGGTGGGCGCCGAGCGGGCCGGCGGCTGGGAGGTCGCCCACTGGGCGGTCGCCCAGGCCCAGCAGTTGGGCATCGCGACGGTCGCCTACGACGGGAAGATCTGGCGCAAGTCCAAGTCCGAGGACGGCTGGCAGACCCAGACCTCGGGCACCTCGACCAAGCTCGTCCAGGTCACGCTGGCCCCGGCCGACAAGAGCTGACGCACAGGTGTTCGGGTTGCCGCCGGACGGGTGATTCTGGTCAACCCCGGTGGACCGACCGCCCGTTCCGGCGAACCGGGGTGGAGAACCGTCACTCCCCTTGGCCGGGGCCGGTTCAGCCGTGTCCGACCGGGGCCGGAGGGCTGCCCCGCTGCGGTCGTACGATCCGATGGTCGGTCAGGAAGTTTCCTTGCGTCGGCCGAAACCTTCTGGCTTCTCAAGCGGTAACAACGTCGTCCGCCCGGTCGGCCACGCCCGGTCCCTTGGGCGGACGGGACGGACCCAGACCCCTTCGAGGAGCCCCATGTCTCACCCCCTCACGCGCCGGATCGCCCAGGCCGCGCTCGTCGTGGCCGCCGGAGCGACCCCGCTGGTCGCGGCCGGCTCCGCGTCCGCCCTGGGCGGGGACGCCCTGCTGCCCAAGAGCGACCTCGCGGCGCCGCTGGGCCAGCTGACCAACTCCGACGCCGGTTCCACCCTCCAGCACACCACCCACCAGCTCGGCCAGGCCGCCGGCACCACCGGCGCGGCCACCGTCGCCGCGGGCGTACCGGCCTCGGCCGACGCCGCCGGCAACGTCGTCGCCCAGCAGCTGCCCGAGGCGAACGAGAAGGCCGGCACGCTGACCGCCCCGGTCGACCAGACCGCCGCGACCGCCGGCCAGCTCTCCTCGGTCACCCCGAAGGTCGCCTCGACACTGGCCGGCAAGCTCGGCGAGGCCGTCACCGGCAAGGCCGCGGGCACCCGCAGCGCCACCGCCGGCACCAGCCCGCTCGGCGGGCTCACCGAGGCCGGCTCGGTCACCCAGGCCCTGCCGGGCGCCGAAACGCTCACCGGCGCCGTCCCCGGCGGCACCGCCGTCGCCGACGCGCTGCCGGTCGGCGCGGTGCAGCGGGCGCTGCCGCTCGGCTCGGTCGAGCACGCCCTGCCGTCCGACCTGCCCGCCACCGACGTGCTCGGCCTGGCCGAGCACGGGTCGGCCAACCGCCTCGGCGGTGCCGACCTCGGCTCGAACAACCCGCTGTCCGGCCTCACCGGCTTGCTCGGCCCGGTCGGCGGCGTGCTGGGCGGTGCCAACGGCGGCAGCATCAGCGGCCTGCCGCTGTAACCCCCGTTTCCGGGGAGCATGCCGAAGGGGGCCGGTGTCCGTGACACCGGCCCCCTTCGCCGTACGGTCTCCCGCGTGCGGTCAGCGCGCCGCGCCCAGCCGCTCCACGGCCGCGGCGACCCGCTCGTCGGTCGCCGTGAACGCGACCCGCACGAAGCGGTCGCCGGCCGGCCCGTAGAAGTCGCCGGGTGCCACCAGGATGCCCAGTTCGGCCAGTTCGGCCACGGTCTCCCAGCACGGGCGGTCCTGGGTCGCCCACAGGTAGAGGCTCGCCTCGGAGTGCTCGATCCGGAAGCCGTACGCCTCCAGCGCCGCCCGCAGCGCCGAGCGCCGGGCCGCGTACCGCTCGCGCTGCTCGGCGACGTGCGCGTCGTCCGCGAGCGCGGCGACCGTCGCCGCCTGCACCGGCGCCGGCACGATCATGCCGCCGTGCTTGCGCACCTCCAGCAGCTCCTTGACCACCACCGGGTCACCCGCCACGAAGGAGGCGCGGTAGCCGGCCAGGTTGGAGCGCTTGGAGAGCGAGTGGACGGCCAGCAGGCCCTCGTGGCCGTCGCCGCAGACGTCCGGGTGCAGGACGGAGACCGGGTCGGCCTCCCAGCCCAGCTCCAGGTAGCACTCGTCGCTGACCAGCAGGGCCCGGTGCTCCCGGGCCCACTCGACGGCGCGGCGCAGCTCGTCCGCGCCCAGCACCCGGCCGGTCGGGTTGGACGGCGAGTTCACCCAGAGCAGGCGCACCCGGGAGCCGTCCAGCTCGTCCACCGAGTCGTACTCGACCGGCTCGGCGCCGCACAGCCGGGCGCCCACCTCGTAGGTCGGGTAGGCCAGGCGCGGGTAGGCGACCTGGTCGCCGGGGCCGAGGCCGAGCTGGGTCGGCAGCCAGGCCACCAGCTCCTTGGAGCCGACGGTCGGCAGCACGGCCTGCGGGCCGATCTGCGCGCCGAGCCGGCGGTGCAGCCAGCCGGCGATCGCCTGGCGCAGCTCCAGCGGGCCCCAGACGGTCGGGTAGCCCGGCGTGTCGGTGTGCGCGGCCAGCGACTTCTGGATCACCTCGGGGACCGGGTCCACCGGGGTGCCGACGGAGAAGTCGCAGAGCCCGCCGGGGTGGGCCAGGGCGGTCGTCTTGTACGGCTCCAGCTTGTCCCAGGGGAAGACCGGGAGCTTGTCCGAAACGCGGCGCGCCGCCCCCGGGTGGCCCGGGAACGGCGCGCGCGTGCTGTTGGTGCTCACAGCTGATTTGCCACCAAATCGTCAGTGGTCGGCGTTCTGCGGCGGCAGAGCGGCGATGAACGGGTGGTCACGCTCGATCAGGCCGAGCTTGGAGGCGCCACCGGGCGAACCCAGGTCGTCGAAGAACTCGACGTTCGCCTTGTAGTAGTCCTTCCACTCCTCCGGAGTGTCGTCCTCGTAGAAGATCGCCTCGACCGGGCAGACCGGCTCGCACGCGCCACAGTCGACACACTCATCCGGGTGGATGTAGAGCGATCGCTCGCCCTCGTAGATGCAGTCAACCGGGCACTCTTCGATGCACGCCTTGTCCTTCACGTCGACACAAGGCTGCGCGATGACGTAGGTCACGCTGTCGTTCCTCCTCGGAAGGGCCTGGCGGCCCGTTCTGTTCTGCTGCCGTGCGCGGTGAGCGCGGCGTCGTCGATGCCCGCCCCTAGTATCGCGGGTCGGAGACCGCAATTGCACAGGAGGTGGCCAGATGGCGACGGACAACCCGGTCGACGGCCGTCCGGAGGTCCGGATAGACCGCTCTGACGTGGGACGACGCGTGTCCGTCCGCCGCCTCGCGGAGTTCGTGGACGACCGGCCGGTGTTCCGGGATTCGATCGGCGTGCTCACTTCGTGGGACGATCATGGATTGACGATCGTCCCGCGCTCCGGTGAGCCGGTGTTCCTGCCGGAGAAACTGCTGGTCGCGGGCAAGGTCGTGCCGCCGTTTCCGGCCCGGCGCGCCCCCGTGCCGGTCACCGCGCCGGTCGAGCTGCAGCGGATCGCCGGACGCGGCTGGCCGGCCGTCGAGCAGGAGCCGCTCGGCGAGTGGACGCTGCGCGCCGCGGCCGGGTTCACCCGGCGGGCCAACTCCGTCCAGGCCCTCGGGGACCCGGGACTGCCGCTGCCCCGGGCGCTGGAAGCCGTCCGCGACTGGTACGCGGCGCGCGGGCTGCCCGCGTACGTCGAGGTGATCTCCCCCGGCTCGCCCCAGACGCTGGTCGCCGAACTCGACCGGCTCGGGGCCGGGTACGCGCCCACCCTGGTCCGCACCGCCCCACTGGCCGGGCTCGCCCGGACCGGTGCCGGGCACGAGAGGGTCCGGCTGGCGCGGACCGCGGACGCCCGGTGGCTGTCGGTGTACCGGCGGGTGAGCGATGACCCGGCGGTGGAGGAGGCCGCCCGGCAGGTGCTGCACGGCGGGCCCTCGGTCTGGTTCGCCACCGTGCCGGGCGCCCCCGGGCAGCCGCCGCTCGCGATCGGGCGCTGTGTCATCGACGGGGCCTGGGCCTGCTTCGGCGCGATCGAGGTCCAGCCGTACGCCCGGCGGGCCGGGCTGGCGACGACGGTCATGGCGGTGCTCGCCTCGCGCGCGGCCGAGGAGGGCGCGCGCGGCGGGTACCTCCAGGTCGAGGCGGAGAACGCGGCGGCGATCGCGCTCTATGACGGACTCGGCTTCACGACCAGTCACACTTACCACTACGCCCTTCTTCCCCAGGGGTAACCGCCAGGCCGTACCGTCCGTCCGATCGCCCGCTTGCCCGTCCACCGCCTTGTCCGTCCGCCGTACGAAAGCCGTCGCCGTCACCGTGACCGAGCAGAGCAGAGACCGCTTCCGGACCGCCGCCCGCGCCGAGCAGCCCGACCCGGTGCTGCTGTGCCTGCTCGCCGCCGCCGAGCACGGCATGGTGCCCGACCCCGGCGACCCCGGTGAGCCGCCGGGCGTGGACGCGCTGCTCGCCGCCTGCGAGGCCGCGCTGGAGCGGCACGCGGCGGCGGTCCGGGTGGCGGTCGCCGAGCGGGCGCCCACCGGGCCGGAGGAGACCGCCGCACTGCTCGCCGCGGTGCTCGGCGGGCGGGAACGCTTCCACGGGCGGCAGTCGGACTACCGGCGGCTGGAGTCCTCGCTGCTGCCCGAGGTGCTGCGGCGCCGGCGCGGGCTGCCGATCATGCTCTCCCTGGTGTGGATGGCGGTCGGACGGCGGGCCGGACTGACCGTCCACGGCATCGCGCTGCCCGGCCACTTCATCGTCGCGGTCGGCGGCCCGGCGGGCGGCGAGGACTACGTCCTGGCCGACCCGTTCCACGGCGGGCGGCTGCTCGACCCGGAGGACGCCGAGCGGCTGGTCGCCGCCGCCGGGCAGGAGTTCACCCCCGCCCTGCTCACCCCCGCCCAGCCGCTGGAGATCGTGCTGCGGGTGCTCGGCAACATCCGGGCCTGGGCCGCCGACCGCCCCGAGCACGCCCGCACCCAGCTCTGGGCCACCGAACTCGCCCTGCTGCTGCCCCGCCACCCCGCCCAGCTGCGCCTGGAACGGGCCGAACTCCTCATCCGCACCGGGGACTTCCTCGGCGGCTCGGCGGAGATGGACGCCTACGCGCAGATCCTGGACGCCTTCGACCCGGACACCGCCGCCAAGGTCCGGCAGGAGGCCCGGGCGGCCCGGCACCGACTCAACTGATCCCGTTCCCTACAGCCAGCCCTTCTCACGGGCGATCCGGACCGCCTCGGTGCGGTTGCGGGCGTCGGTCTTCTGGATCGCCATGGACAGGTAGTTGCGCACCGTCCCCTCGGACAGGTGCAGCCGCCTGGCGATGTCCGCGTTCACCGCGCCGTCGGCGGCCGCGCCCAGCACGTCCCGCTCGCGCGCGGTCAGCGGGTTCGCGCCCTCGGCCAGCGCGGCCGCGGCCAGCGCCGGGTCGATCACCCGCTCGCCGCGCAGCACCCGACGGATCGCCTCCGCCAGTTCGGCGGCCGGCGCGTCCTTCACCAGGAAGGCGTGCGCACCCGACTCCATCGCCCGGCGCAGGTAGCCGGGCCGGCCGAAGGTCGTCGCGATGACCACCTTCGTCCGGGGCGCCCGGCCGCGCAGCTCGGCCGCCGCCTCGATGCCCGTCATCCCCGGCATCTCGATGTCCAGCACGGCGACCTGCACGTCGTTCGCGAGTACCGCCGCCACCACCTCGTCCCCGCGGCCGACCTGCGCGACGACGTCGATGTCCCCCTCCAGCCCGAGCAGCGCGGCCAGCGCCTCCCGGACCATCCCCTGGTCCTCGGCGAGCAGCACGCGGATCGAGGCCCCGTTGTCAGTGTCGTTCATGGCCACGACCTTAGGGCGTGTCCGAGGGCAACGGGCTTGCGTCTCCGGTAAGGGGAGAGTCCAGAGTGAGGCCCATGGACGGCAGCGACACGCTCTACTCGATCGGCGACTTGGCCCGCCGCACCGGACTCACCGTCAAGGCCATCCGGTTCTACGCCGACACCGGCCTCGTACCGCCCACCGACCGCACCGCCGCCGGCTACCGGCGCTACGACGTCCACGCGCTCGCCCGGCTGGACCTCGTCCGCACCCTGCGCGAGCTCGGGCTCGACCTGCCCGCGATCCGCCGGGTGCTGGAGCGGGAGACCCCGCTGCACGAGGTCGCCGCCGCGCACGCCGAGGCGCTGGAGGTGCAGATCCGCACGCTCCGGCTGCGCCGGGCTGTGCTGCTCGCCGTCGCCCAACGCGGTTCCACACCCGAGGAGATGAAACTCATGCACAAGCTCGCCAAGCTCTCCGACGCCGAACGCCGGCGCCTGGTCCACGACTTCGTCGACGAGGCCTTCGGCGGCCTGGACGCCAACCCGGAGTTCGTCGCCATGATGCGCTCCGCCGTGCCCGAACTGCCCGACGAGCCGCGGGCCGAGCAGGTCGAGGCCTGGGTGGAACTGGGCGAACTCGTCCAGGACCTGGACTTCCGAGCGGCGGTGCGGAGGATGGCCGAACACCAGGCCGCCGAGCGGGCGGACGGGGACCGCACCGGCCTGCACCACGCGCTCACCGAGACCGTACGGTCGCTGGTCGGCACGGCCCTGACGGACGGCGTCGCCCCCGGCTCCCCCGACGCCGACCCCGTTCTCGACGCCCTCACCGCCGCCTACGCCGAGACCTTCGGCCGCCCCGACGACGAGGCCCTGCGGCGTTGGCTCCTCACCCGGCTGGAGACCGCCGACGACCCGCGCGCCGAGCGCTACTGGCAGCTGCTGGCGGTCATCAACGGCTGGCCCGTCCCGGAGAGCCTGGCCGAGGTGTTCCAGTGGTTCACCGAGGCCCTGCGGGCCAGACTGTCGGAATGCTGACCCTGGAACCACTGCGCCCCGACCACGCCGAGGCCCTGCTGGCCTTCGAACGCGCCAACCGCGCGTACTTCGCCCGCAGCATCCCGGACCGCGGCGACGCCTACTTCGCCGAGTTCGCGGACCGGCACGCCGCCCTCCTCGCCGAACAGGCCGAGGGCACCTGCCGGTTCCACGTCATCCGCGACGCGGCCGGTGACCTGGTCGGCCGCGTCAACCTCGTCGACCTCGTCGACGGCACCGCCGAACTCGGCTACCGCATCGCCGAGTCCGCCACCGGCCGCGGCCTCGCCACCGCCGCCGTGGCCGAGGTCTGCCGCCTCGCCGCCACCGCCTACGGCCTGACCACCGTCACTGCCGCCACCACCTTCGACAACCCCGCCTCCCAGGCCGTCCTCGCCCACAACGGCTTCCGGTTCAGCCACGAGTTCCTCCTCGACGACCGCCCCGCCCTCGCCTACCGCCGCAACCTCGCCACCCTCGACTGAACGCCCGTCCCATCCGTGCCCCGGGGGCACCGCACGGTGGAGCGGGGAGCCGGCGGACGTACGGCTCAGAGCCAGCGCCGGGCGGCTTCGACGCTGTCGGCGATGCTGGTGTTGAAGGCGAGGGCGGCCCGGGGGGCGTGGCGGCGTACGAGGTTGACGACGAGCTCGAAGAAGGGCAGCGCCGGTTCGGGCTTGCGGATGCCGCCGCCGATGACGACGACGTCCCAGTCGCGGCCGCCGAGGGCCGCCACGATGGCGGGTTCGGCGGTGTCGTCGGGCGCGACCAGGGTCGCGGCGGCGTCGATGCCGTGGTCGGCGAAGCGGGCGAGTTCGGCGTCGAGGACGGCCATCATGGCGTCGCCGTCCATGCCGGGGACGGCGTGCGGGTCGAAGCCGAGGACGAGAACGGCGGTCATGTCCGGAACGACGCTCACTCTGCCTGCCCGGGTTCCCCCCGGAGGAAGCGGGCCGCGTCGACGAGGGTGAGTTTGGGGTCGGTCCAGGAGCAGACCTCCAGCCAGGAGAGCCGGCCGTCCTCGGCGAAGAGGATGACCTCGCCGTCGGAGCCGATCGCCGCCTCGGCCACCACCTCCGAGCGGGCACCGTCCTGGACACCGGCGAAGAGGGCCGTGCTGCAGCCGCACCGGCAGCGGGACTCGACGCGCAGGTGCGGGACCTGGGCGCGTAGCGGGTGGCCCTCGGGGAGGAGGAAGTCGAGGACACGGGCGACATCGGTGGGAAGGAGAGTCATGAGCGTCTGCGCAATCGTGTGGTGAGGGCGGACAGTTCTTCGATGCGGAGGAGGTGGGCGAGGAGGAGGTAGCCGACCGCGAGGACGGCGACGGCCGGCACGAGGCCGTACCGGGTCGTCCACCAGGCGGCGGCAGCGGCCGGAAGGGCGGCCGACAGCAGCTTCGCGTGGGCTCCCAGGACCCGCAGCGGCCCGAGCCGCCGGCGCAGCAGCAGGGAGGCGGCCACGCAGGTAAGCAGAAACGATCCTCCGTAGCAGCCCGCCATCCCGGTGACGGCCCAGCGCAGCGGCAGCAGCCGGTGGCAGAGCACCGCCCCCAGAGCGGTTGCGGCGACCGGCAGCAGGTTGAGCAGGAAGGGCGTACGGCTGTCTCCGAGCGCGTAGAAGGCACGGGTCAGCGCGTAGCCGGCGGAGTACAGCACCAGGCCGGGCGCGAAGGCGGTCAGCATTCCGGCGATGGCCCGCACGTCGGCGGGATCGGTGCGGCCGTGGCCGAAGGCGAGCGCGCACAGCTGCGGCGCGAGGACCGCGAACGCGCAGGCCGCCGGGACGGTGACCACCCCGATGGTGCGCACGGCACGGGCGAGCAGCGCACGGACGGCCCGCGGGGAGTCGGCGGCCGCGCTGAGCGCGGGAACGGCCGCCGTCACCACCGACACCGTGACCACCCCGTGCGGCACGATCCACAGCAGGTACGCGCTGCTGTACGCGGTGTACCCGACACCCGGCAGCCCGGCCTCGGCGGCCTGCGCGCCGGCCGAGGTCGACAGCCGGGTCACCACCCAGTAGCCCACCTGGTCGCTGAGCACCAGCAGCAGCGTCCACCCGGCGGCCCGCAGCGGCTCGCCGAGCCCCGCCTGCCGCCAGTCCCAGCGCGGCCGCAGCCGCACTCCGGCCGCCCGCAGACAGGGCAGCAGCACCAGGCTCTGCGCCACCACCCCGGCCGTCGTCCCGGCGCCGAGGACGGTCAGGTCGGCGGTGTCGAAGGAACGCCGGCCGAGATAGGCGCCGAACACCCCGATCACCACCAGGTTGTTGAGCACCGGCGCCCACGCCATCGGCGCGAACCGCTGTCGGGCGTTGAGGAGTTGGCCGAGCACGGTGAACAGCCCGTAGAAGAACACCTGCGGCAGGCACAGGTACGCCAGCAGCACAGTCTGGTCCAACTGCCCACCGCCGTACGAGGTGTACGCCCGCACGACGTACGGCGCGCCCGGCACCACCACCGCCGTCAGCACCAGCAGGGCGACCACCAGCACCGTCACCAGCCGGTCGACGTGCGCTGCCCCGCCGTCCTCCGACTCCTTCGCGGCGCGCACCAGATGGGGCACCAGCGCGGTGTTCAGCGCGCCGCCGATCAGCAGCACGAACAGGATGTTGGGCACCGTGTTGGCCACGTTGTACCCGTCCGCGAGCAGCCCCGAGCCGAGGACCGCCACCAGCAGCGCCGAGCGGACGAAGCCGGTGGCCCGGGACACCACCGTCCCGGCCGCCATCACCAGGCTGGGCGGCAGCGCGCGGCGCGGCTTGCGGTGCCGGGCGGCCGTGCCGGCGGCGGTTCTCGCGCCGCCGGCCGGCTCCCGGGCCCCGACGGCCCTCTCCAGGAGGACGGCCATCCCCAACCTCCTCTCGATCCGGGCACCGGCCCGAGCGGGCCGGTGGAACCGGCGAGAGCATGCACCCGTGTCCCTGAAGCGAGGCTGAGAAAGCTGAAGACCGCTTAAGGAACGGATCCGGCGCCGGTGGCATCCTGATCCGCATGGAGATTCTGGTGGTGGAGGACGACGCGCAGGTCGCGGCGGCCGTACGGCGCGGCCTGGAGGCCGAGGGGTACACCGTCGACCTCGCCCCGGACGGCCTCACCGGCCTACGGCTGGCCCAGCGGCACGCCTACCGGGCGATCGTGCTCGACATCATGCTGCCCGGCCTGAACGGCTACAAGGTGTGCGAGGCGCTGCGCGCCGACGGCGTCACCACCCCGATCCTGATGCTGACCGCCAAGGACGGCGAGTACGACGAGGCCGAGGGCCTGGACACCGGCGCCGACGACTACCTCACCAAGCCGTTCTCCTACCTGGTCTTCCTCGCCCGGCTGCGCGCCCTGATCCGCCGCAGCCAGACCCCGGGCCCACTGCTGCGGGTCGGCGACCTGTGGCTGGACCCGACGGGCCGCCGCTGCGGCCGGGGCAGCGCCGAGATCACCCTCACCGAGCGGGAGTTCGCCGTCCTGCGCTGCCTGGCCGAGCATCCCGGCGAGGTGCTGTCCAAGCGCCGGATCGTCGACGAGGTGTGGGACATCGCCTTCGACGGCGAGGAGTCCATCGTCGAGGTGTACGTCAGCATGCTGCGCCGCAAGGTGGACTCCCCGTTCGGCGTCCGCTCGATCACCACCGTGCGCGGCGCCGGCTACCGGCTGGAGGCCTGACCGGTGCTCGGCAGGCTCTCCACCCGCCTGCGCACCTCGCTGGCGGCCGGCCTGGCGGCGCTGCTGCTGCTCGGCGTCGGCGCCTGGTGGCTGCGCGGCCACATGTACGACGCCCAGCTGGCCGCCGCCGAGGCGGACGCCCAGGCCCAGGCCCGCGTGATCAGCAACGGCTACAAGCACGGCCAGCAGCTGGCGGAGAACGGGCAGCTGCCGTACCTGGTGCTGGACCGCGACGGCCGGATACTGGCCATGGGCGGCCCGCTGACCACCCAGCACCTGGCCGGGGATCCGCCCGCCGCCGTACCGAACCTGGCGCCGGACGACTGGCAGTCGGTCCAGCGGGTGACCATCGGACCGGCCGGGGCGGCAGCCGCCAACCGCTACTCGGGGCGCAGCTTCACCGCGATGGGCAGCTGGAGCCCGCTGCTGCGGCAGACCGACGAGAGCGGCCAGCCGGTCAAGCCCATGGTCGGCCCGTTCACGGTGTACGTGCTGGCCACCCCGTTCGCCGCCGAGGCCTCGCTGCGCACCATCGACCCGGTGCTGCGGCTGGGCGTGCCGGTCGCCGCGCTGCTGGTCGCGCTGACGGCCTGGCTGGCGACCAGCCGGGCGCTGCGCCCGGTGGAGGCGATCCGCGCCGAGCTGGCCGAGATCGGCGAGCACCGGCTGGACCGCCGCGTTCCGGTGCCGCCCGCCGGCGACGAGCTCACCCGGATGGCCCGGACCACCAACGCCACCCTGGACCGGCTGGAGCGCTCGGCCGTGCAGCAGCAGCGCTTCGTCGCGGACGCCTCGCACGAGCTGCGCAGCCCGATCGCCGCGCTGCGCACCAACCTGGAGGTCTCGCTGGCCCACCCCGAGCGCACCGACTGGCCGGCCGCCACCCGGGAGGCGCTCACCTCCGTCGAGCGGCTCCAGCAGCTCACCGAGGACCTGCTGTTCCTGGCCCGAGGCTCGCACCCGGGGGCGGGCGGCCAGTTCACCGCCGTCGACCTGTCCGCCGTGCTGCGCGAGCTCGCCGACCAGTACCGCCCGGTCCTCGGCGCCCGGCTCGCCCTGCGGGTGGACGCGCCCGAGGCGGTGCTGGTGCGCGGCAGCCGCATCCGGCTGCACCGGCTGGTGCGCAACCTGCTGGACAACGCCCAGCGGCACGCGGCCGCCGAGGTGGTGCTGTCCGCGCGGCAGGCCGCGCACGGCTGCGTCCTGGAGGTCCGGGACGACGGCCCGGGCGTGCCGCCGGAGGACCGCGAGCGGATCTTCGAGCCGTTCACCCGGCTCGACGAGGCACGCAGCCGGGACGCCGGCGGCAGCGGCCTGGGCCTGGCCATCGCGGCGGACATCGCCACCCGGCACGGCGGCACCCTGCGGGTCGCGCACGCCCCGCGCGGCGCCCGCTTCGTGCTGGAACTGCCGTCGGCCTAGAGGGACTTCGACACGGGCGCGGCCACCGTCCGCAGCGGCACGGAGGCCCGCAGCCGGAAGCCCTTGCCGCGCTTCCCCGGCCCCGCCTCCAGCCGCCCGCCGACCAGCGCCAGCCGCTCCTCCAGCCCGGACAGGCCGTTGCCCGGCTGGGACTTGCCCGGCCCGCGCCCGTTGTCGGTGATCTCCAGGACGGCGTAGTGCTCGCCGCTCGCCTCCCAGCTCTCGTCCGCCGTCACCGTGCAGACGGTGGCGTCCTCGCCGTGCCGGACCACGTTGGTGACGGCCTCGCGCAGCGCCCAGGCCAGCGCGCCCGCCTCCTCGTCGGCCAGCGACGGCCAGGCGTCCACCAGCTCCGGCGCGGCCTCCAGCCGGACCTGCGCGGCGGCCAGCGCGGTACGGGCGGCGGCCAGTTCGACCGGCAGGGTCGGGCGGCGGAAGCCGGTCACCGCCTCCCGGACGTCGATCAGCGACTGCCGGGCGACCTGCTCGATGTCGGCGACCTGCGCCCGCGCCGCCTCGTCCTTGCCGGCGTCCATGAACCGTCCGGCCAGCTCGCTCTTCAGGGTGATCAGCGACAGCGAGTGCCCGAGCAGGTCGTGCAGGTCGCGGGCCAGCCTCAGCCGCTCCTCGGAGGCGGCCAGGTGCGCGACCGCGGCCCGGGCCTCGCGCAGCTCCTTCATGGTGGCGACCAGCCGTTGCAGGCCGGTCATCGCGACGCCGGAGAGGAAGGCGCTGAGCGCGAAGGTGGAGATGTTGTCGACGCCGGCGTGGATCAGCAGGCCGGTCACGACGGTGAGCACGGCCATCCCGACCAGCGCCCGCAGCGCGTGGTTCAGCGGTGTGATCACCGCGAGGCACACCGAGGCGTAGATGAACATGGTCAGGAAGGCGCCGCCGAGCACGAAGGAGGAGGCCACGGCGAGCGCGATCATCGCCGCGACGGTCACCTGGCAGGCGCGCGGCCTCATCCCCGCCTGCGAGCGGAAGATCACCAGCAGGACGTACGAGACCACGAAGACCGCCAGGCAGGCCCAGCCGAACACCTGGCCGGCCAGGCCGTGGCCGCCGTTGACCAGGTCGCTCGCCGGGTAGGCCAGGTAGGTCATCCACAGCAGCATCCAGGCGACCTTGACCAGCAGCTGCCGCCTGGTCTCCACCGGGGAGCCGGGCACGTTCATGAAGGACGCCCGGGCCACGCCCACCTCCGGCTGCTCGTCGGTGCGGTGGGCCTGGCGCGCGTCACTCATGTCGATCATCATGCCTGGCGGCTGTCACGGCGGTACAGCGCCGCGGCAGCGGCCACGAACACCGCGAGGAAGGCGGCCAGCCCGGCGACCGCCACCAGGTCCAGGGAGTGCCCGGGCTGGGTGAAGGTGGCCAGCTTGTTGTACAGGTACACCGGGTTGAACCGGGCGAACGTCTCCAGCGAGCCGCTCACCGGGAACCAGGTGCCGCCGAACAGCGACATCAGCATGTACGTGATCATCACGATGGTCTGCACCGAGTCCGGCGCCGCCGCGTAACCGAGCGCCACCCCGAGCGCGGCGAAGACGAAGCTGCCCAGCCACAGCGCGGCCGCCAGCCCGATCCACTGCGCCGCGCCGAGCTCGACGCCCTGGCTCGCGCCGACCGCGAAGACCACCAGGATCGCCGGCAGCGTGGTCACCGCGCTCGCCCCGATCTTGCCGGAGGTGTACGCCCGGCCCGGCAGCGCGGTCAGCCGCAACTGGCGCACCCAGCCGCTCTTGCGCTCCAGCGAGATCCGCTGCGCGCTGCCGGTGAGCACCGCGCCGACCGCGCCGAAGGTGGCCATCGAGACCATGAAGTAGGTCTTCACCGGCAGGCCGCCGGCCAGCTTGTCGGAGCTGTAGGCGTGGATGAAGAAGAAGTACATCAGCGCCGGGTAGGCGATGGTGAAGAGCAGGTAGCGCCGGTTGCGCAGGGTCCGCAGGATCTCCAGCCTGATCAGGGTGGTCATCGCACGCTCTCCTTTTCGGCGTCGTCCTCGCGGTCCTGCTCCCCGGTGATGGTCAGGAAGGCCTGCTCCAGGCCCAGGCCGGTGACCTCCAGCCCGCGCGGGTACAGGCCCGCCCGGTAGATGCCGGCCACGCTCGCGTCGGCGTCGGCGGTCCGGATCCGCACCGTCCGCACCCCGGGGACCCGCGCGGTGACGTCCAGCGACTGCACGCCGGGCAGCGTGCGCAGCACCCCCTCGTCGGCCGGCCGCCCGTCCGTGTCGTGGAGTTCGAAGGCGATCCGGCGGGCCCCCGCCCGCGCCTTGATCTCCGCCGAGCTGCCGTCCGCGATCAGCCGGCCCCGGTGCAGCACCAGGACGCGGTCGGCGATCGAGTCGGCCTCCTCCAGGTAGTGGGTGGCGAACAGCACCGTGCGCCCGGCGTCGGCCTGGGCCCGCATGCTCGCCCAGAACGACTGCCGCACGCTGACGTCCATGCCGGTGGTGGGCTCGTCCAGCACGATCAGGTCGCTGTCGCCGGCGATGGCCAGGGCGAAGCGGACCCGCTGCTCCTGGCCGCCGGACAGCTTGTCGACCCGTCGCTCCGCCAGCTCGGTGATCCCGGCGTCGGTCAGCACCCCCGTGACCGACCGACCGCGCGGGTGCACGTCGCAGGCGAGCCGGACCAGCTCACGCACCTTGACGTCGGACATCAGCCCGCCGCTCTGCAGCATCGCGCCGACCCGGCCGGCCTCGATCGCCGCCCGCGGGGCGCCGCCGAACAGGGTCACGCTGCCCTGGTCGGGCTCGCGCAGGCCGAGCAGCAGGTCCAGGCTGGTGGACTTCCCGGCGCCGTTCGGCCCGAGCAGGGCGACGGTCTCGCCCGGCCTCAGCACGAGGTCCAGTCCGTCCACGGCGCGCACCCGCCCGTAGCTCTTGCCCACGCCGCGGAAGGCGGCCACCTCGGTAACCATCGCCCCGCTCCTCTCCCCTGACGGTGTCACGCCTGTGGTGTCACAGTCGGTGCTGTTCGCACCACCTCAGAGTCCCGTGCGGGCGGGTCGGGGCGGCAGTGCCCGCCGTCGTGCCTTCGGCATGACGGATGTCATGCCGAAGGCCGGTACCCGGGTCACACCGGTGATCCGGGTACCGGCCGCGGAAGGGCTGGTCAGGGTACGAACGGAAGGGGCGGCACGGGGCTCACACGCCCAGCGAGCGCTTCACGAAGTCGACCTGGAGCAGCTGCAGGTTCTCCGCGACCTCCTCCTGCGGGGTCATGTGGGTGACGCCGGACAGCGGCAGTACGGTGTGCGGGCGCCCGGCGGCGAGCAGCGCCGAGGACAGCCGCAGGGTGTGCGCGGCCACCACGTTGTCGTCCGCCAGCCCGTGGATGATCATCAGCGGGCGCTCCAGCCCGGCCGCGTACCCGTTCAGCGAGTTGGCGGTGTACACCTCGGGCCGCTCGGCCGGGTCGCCCAGGTAGCGCTCGGTGTAGTGGGTGTCGTAGAGCTCCCAGTCGGTCACCGGCGCCCCGGCCACCGCCGCGTGGAAGACGTCCGGGCGGCGCAGCACCGCAAGTGCGGAGAGGTAGCCGCCGTACGACCAGCCGCGGATGGCGACCCGGTCGAGGTCCAGCGGGAACTCCCCGGCGAGCGCCTGCAGCGCCTCCACCTGGTCGTCCAGGGTGGCCCCGGCGAAGTCGAAGGCGATCGACTTCTCCCAGGCCGGCCCGCGTCCGGGGGTGCCGCGCCCGTCGGCGACGATCACGGCGAAGCCCTGGTCGGCGAACCACTGCGACTGCAGGTGCGGGTTGTGCGCCTGGTAGACGCGCTGGCCGCCGGGGCCGCCGTACGGGTCCATCAGGACGGGCAGCAGGCCGTCCCGCTCGCGGTCGTAGCCGGTGGGCAGGAAGACGGCGGCCGGGATGCGGCGCTCGCCCGCGAAGCGGAAGACCGGACGGGCGGTGATGACCGGGGTCTCGGCGTACGAGGCGATGGTGGCGACGTCGTCGACCGCCAGGCCCTCGGGCAGATCCCGGGCGACCTGGACCAGGGTGCCGGGCAGGTCGGGCTCGGCGGTGGCCCGGACGGTGATCCCGCCGCCGTGCACCGCGCTGGTGACGGAGGTGAACGGCCGGCCGTTGGCGGACTCCCAGCCCAGCCGCTCGCCGTCGTGGCTGATCCGGCCGACGCCGATCCAGCCGGGCTCGGGGTCGGTCTCCTCCGCGCCGCCGGCGGCGCTGAAGAGCACCTCCTCCTCGGTGACCGCGACGACCGACCGGACGTGCAGGTCGGCTCCGGTCACGGCGCGGTCGCCGATCACCAGCGCCCGGATCCCTCCCTCGTCCGAGATCCGGACCAGCTTGCCGTCCGGGGTCCAGGCCGGCACGCCCGGGAACAGCTCCAGCCAGACGCCGTCCTTCTCCTCGTGCAGCACCTCGGTGGCGCCGGTGGCCACGTCCAGGCCGAGGATCCGCTGGCCGTGCTGGTCGCGGGTCTGGACCAGGAGCAGCGGCACGCCGCCCTTCGACCAGTGGACCCGGCCCAGGTACGGGTAGGCCTCGCGGTCCCAGACCACCTCGGTGCGACCGCCGTGCAGGTCGAACAGCCAGAGCCCGACCTCCGCGTTGGCGGTGCCGGCGGCCGGGTAGGCGACCTCGGCGGGCTCGCGGTCCGGGTTCGCCGGGTCGGCGATCCACCAGCGGCGCACCGGGCTGTCGTCGGCCCGCTCGACCAGCAGTCGGTCACCCTCCGGGGACCACCAGAAGCCGCGGTCGCGGTCCATCTCCTCCTGGGCGATGAACTCGGCCTGCCCCCAGGTGACGTTCGGGCCGTCCGGCGCGACGAGCACCCGGTCGCCGCTGCCGTCGGTGCGGGTCAGCCGCAGCTCGCCGGCGGTGTTGGCGTACGCGACGTGGGCGCCGTCCGGGGACGGTCGCGGGTCCAACAGCGGGCCCTCGGCGGGCAGTTCGGCGGTGGCGCCGGTGGTCAGGTCGGCGGTGAACAGGCGGCCGGAGAGGGCGAAGGCGGCCAGGGTGCCGGCCGTGTCCAGGGCGTAGCCGACGATGCCGGCCGAGCCTTCGCGGCTGCGTTCGCGGCGGGCCTTCTCGGCCGGCGAGAGGTCCTCCTCGCCGCCGCCGAGCAGCGCGGCCGGGTCGGCGACGACCCGCTCCTCGCCGGTGGCGGTGTCGAGGGTCCAGAGCAGGTTGGCCCGGTCGCTGCCCGAGCGCGAACGGAGGAAGACGACCCGCGAGCCGTCCGGCGCGACGGAGAAGGAACGGGGCGCGCCGACGGTGTAGCGCAGGGTCCGCGCGTACTGCCGCGGGAAGGTGTCGGCAGAGGTGTGGGAGGTCATGGCACCAGACCTTATGACGCCGGACCGCCGCCCCCGGATGCGCGTTGATCACTCGTTCGGAGCATCCTCCCCAAGTACGCCCCAAAGAGGTCCAAACCGCCTCCGACCGGCCTATGCGCCCCTCGAATGCCACAACGCCCCGGCGCCCATGGCCTCACCGAGTGTAATTCCCCCCTTACCCATCGGGTATGACTTGTCCGGCGAGTGATCGTCGGACCCCGTCCCGGACCACGGCCACCCGCAGCCCCCAGTCCCGCACTGTCCCTCGCCGCCCTCCCCGGGGGCGGCGTGCCCGAGAAGGGGTGAGAGCCGACATGGCCATGAACATCTCCGCCGCCGTGCTGATGCTGGTCATCGTGGTGATCCTGATCCGCCGGTCCGGCCTGAAGCTGGCGCACGCGATCATCTGCGCGCTGCTCGGTTTCTACCTGGCCTCCAGCTCGATCGCTCCGTCGATCAGCCAGGTCACCAGCAACCTCGCCGGAATGATCAACGGCCTGAAGCTCTGACCCCGTCACCGTGGCCCCGGGGCCTGCCGCCGAACACCCGTCTGCGGGAGTTCGGCGGCAGGCCCTAGGCTTCTTCCCATGACCGCGACTACCGGCCGCCGCCTCCTCCTGGTGCACGCGCACCCAGACGACGAGTCGATCGGCAACGGCGCCACCATGGCCCGGTACGCCGCCGAAGGCGCCCGGGTCACGCTGGTGACCTGCACCCTCGGCGAAGGCGGCGAGGTGATCCCCCGCGACCCTGCCCACCTGACAGCCGGTCGACGGGGGTACCCCCGGCCGGAGGCTGGGGGAGACACCCTCGGCGCGTACCGGATCGGCGAGCTGACCGAGGCGATGCGCGCCCTCGGCGTGACCGACTTCCGCTTCCTCGGCGGCCCGGGGCGCTACCGCGACTCCGGGATGATGGGCGTGCCCGAGAACGACGTGCCCGGCTGCTTCTGGCAGGCGGACGTCGAGGAGGCGGCGGACCACCTGGTCGCGGTGATCCGCGAGGTGCGCCCGCAGGTGCTGGTCACGTACGACGCGAACGGCGGCTACGGGCACCCGGACCACATCCAGGCGCACCGGGTCGCGATGCGCGCGTACGAGCTGGCCGCCGACCCGGCGCACCGGCCGGAGCTGGGCCCGGCCTGGCGGACCGCCAAGGTGTACTGGAACCGGATGCCCCGTTCGGTGATCGAGGCCGGACTCGCCGAGGCCGCCGCCAAGGCGTCCTTCCCGGGCGTCGCACAGCCCGCCGACATCCCCGGCGTGGTCGACGACGAGGCGGTCACCACCGTGCTGGACGGCTCCGCGCACGCGGGGCGCAAGGCCGCCGCGATGGCCGCGCACGCCACTCAGATCACTGTGGACGGCGCCTTCTTCGCGCTCTCCAACGACCTCGCCCAGCCACTGTTCGCCACCGAGTACTACCAGTTGGTGCACGGCCAGACCGGGCCCGGCGAGCCGGAGGACGACCTGTTCGCCGGCCTCGCGCTCGACGCCGCACACGCCGAGGAGGACGCCCGATGAGCAAGCCCGCCGCCCGGCCGCCGCGCCGTCCGCTGGCCGCCGTCGTCCTCGGCACCCGCGAGGAGCGGCTGGCCGAGCCCCAGCCCCCGCGCGCCGCCCGGATCGCAGCCTATGCCCTGTTCTTCCTGCTCGGCATCGCGGTGTCGATCTGCGGATCCTTTGTGCAGGCCCTGTGGCCGCCGGCGGGAGTCCTGCTGGCACTCGCCGCGACCGCCGCCACCTTCTACGGCGGCCTGCGGGTCACCGGCACCCGGCTCGGCGCGGGCATGCCCGTGGCCGGCTGGTTCCTGGCGATGCTGCTGCTGATCGTGCCCCGGCCCGAGGGCGACAACGTGCTGTGGTCCAACACCACCTCGCTGGCCTGGCTGTTCGCCGGCTCGGTACTGGGCGTGATCTGCGCCACTCTGCCCACCCGCACCAGCTGGTTCCCCGGGGTGTCCGGCCCCCCGCGCTGACCTTGGTCGTGCACGGCGTACGGTACCGCGTACGACGAGCAGTCAGGAGCGTACGGCCTTACTCTCATACCGGAGGAACCGGACGTATCAGGATCTGTCCGAAGCCGTTCGCCGCTCAGTTCTTCCCAGTATGGTGGTCCCGCAGAACGCCGTACCCGACCGCCGCCCGCCCCAGTCAAGGCCCGGCGACCACGAACCGCGGTCACGCCGCACGGCCCCCCGCGAACCCGGAGCAGAGCAGCATTGAGCAGCCGCGAATCTGACAACGCCCACCCGACGCCCCGGCGCACGGGTCCGGACGCCTACCCGTCGGGCACCCCGCCCTACGGCACGCCGGGGCTCCCCGGCGGCGACCGGGCCGACGCCGGACCGGGCACCGCGTCGGGCGGCGAGGACGACGGTCCGAAGACCGAGACCACCCTGACCACCCGGGTCCGGATCAACATCCCCGGCTCGCGCCCGATCCCGCCGGTCGTCGTCCGCAGCACCGTCAAGAACGAGGAGGGCCCGGGCGATGACGCCCCGGCCGCCGCCGAGCCCGGCGGCCCGCGGCACCGCTCCGCGCCGGCCTCGCCCGTCCTCGGCGTGATGGAGGACGGCGGCCGCCAGGCCGCCGCACCGGCCCTGCCGCCGGAGTGGCAGATCCCGCCGATCCCGCCGGCCACCTCCGAGTCGGAGTCCACCGGCGCCTGGTTCCGGCCGCGCCAGAAGAAGGCGCCCGCCGCCGAGCCCGCCCCGGCCGCCGTGCCGGCCGGCGCCGCGAGCGCGACGGAGGCCCCGGTCGCGCCCGGCACCGCCGCCGAGCCGCGCCCGCAGGGCGGCGCCCGTCCGGCCGCGGGCCGGGCCGCCCGTGCCAACGGCGCCCCGAACGGCCGTCCGGTGGCGGCCCAGGGCAAGCAGCCGAACCCGGCCTCGCCCGCCGCGCCGTACCGCGCCGAGGCCCCGGTGGAGGAGCCCGGCGTGTACGAGGCCGCCGACCCCTTCGCACCGGTCACCGACCCGTTCGGCACCACCGTCCCGGACGCCGGCGCGCACGGCGGCCGCCCCCGGCGCGACGGCGGGCAGCCGGCCGGGCAGCCGAACGCCGCGCAGCAGAACCGTCAGCAGCGCAACGGACAGCAGCGCAACGGCCGGCCGCGCGGCCCGCAGGCCGGGCCGGCCGCCGAGCCGAACCCGGAGGACACCTCGGTCGACGGCTTCGCGCCGATCCGCGACAACACCCCGCCGCCCGCCGCGATATCCGGCCCGCCCCTGAACGGCGCCCCGCGCGGCGCCGACGGCCATCCGCAGCCGGGCCTGTTCGCCTCGGCCCCGACCGGCACCGACCCGTTCGCCACCCAGCGCCCGACCGCCCCCGGCCAGGACGCCCCCGCCACGCCGGCGGGCCCCGGCGCCCTCTTCCCGGGCGCGCCGGGCACCGCCCCGCAGCCCGGCGGCGACCCCGAGGCCACCGCGGTCACTCCGCTGCCGTCCCCGGCCCCCGGCCCCCGACCCGAAGGCGCCGAGGCCGCCAAGGGTGCCAAGGGTGCCCCCGCGCCGGCCCCCGCCAAGGCGAAGGCCGAGCCCGCCGCCCCCGCCGAGGCCAAGCGCGGCGGCGCCGGCAAGAAGCTCGTCAAGCTGGGCGTCTACGGCGTCGGCGCGGTGTTCTTCCTCGGCGCCGCCGCGTACGGCACCGGCCTGATGCTCAACCAGTCCGACGTCCCCAAGGGCACCGTGGTGCTCGGCGCCGAGATCGGCGGCAGCAGCCGTGACCAGGCGATCCACCAGCTGGACGAGTCGGTCGGCAAGGCCGGCCAGCAGCCGCTCAAGCTGAAGATCGGCGACCAGACCGTGGACCTCGACCCGACGGTCGCCGGGCTGAGCTTCGACACCACCGCCACCGTGGACGGCCTGGCCCAGCACAGCTACAACCCGGTCGACGTCATCAAGTCGCTCAAGGGCGGCACCAAGGCCGTCGCCCCGGAGGTCAAGGTCGACAAGGCCAAGCTCAGGGCCGCCCTCGACGGCCTCGCGGCCGGCTCCGGCCAGGGCCTCCAGGAGGGCTACGTCAAGTTCGGCGACCCCGGCGGCGAGCCGATCGTCGTCCCCGGCCGGGCCGGCCAGGCGGTGGACTCGGCGAGCGCCCTGGAGGTGATCGCGCAGGCCTACCGCGACCGCGCCGACGGCAAGCCCGACCAGCCGATCGCCCTCACCGTCACGGCCGCCCAGCCGAAGATCTCCACCCAGGCCCTCCAGGCGGCCGCCGACAGCCTCGGCAAGCAGGTGGCCGCCGGCAAGGTCCACGTCCTGGCCGGCGCCAAGTCCTGGGACTTCGGCCCGAAGACCGCCGCCAAGGCGCTCACGCTCGTCCCGGACGCCTCCGGCAAGATCGTGCCCAAGTGGGACCTCGACGCGCTCGCCGCCCAACTGGGCACCGCGTTCGACAAGGTGAAGGTCAAGAAGAACGGCCAGGTCACCACGATCACCCCGCAGGACGTCGCCGACGGCATCACCTCGGTGCTGGACAAGACCGGCGACAAGGACCGCACCTTCAAGTTCACGGTCTGACACGTTCGCCGTCCGACCGACCGGCGCCCGCGAGGGGCGGGCCCGTCCGGGCCCGCCCCTCGACAACGACCCCTCCCGGTCAGCAAGATGTGACGCCACACCATCCGCCACATCCACCCCGGGGAGCACACCGATGCGCCGCCGCCTCCAGCACCACGGGACGGCCCTGCTCGCCGGTCTCACCGCCGTCACGCTCTCGCTGGCGCTCTGCTCCTGCACCGCCGGACAGGGCGGCGCCGGTGCCCTGCCGTCCGCCCCCGCGTCGCCCAAGCTCACCTCGATCGACATCAACCCGCACGACCGGGCCCAGTTGCGCCAGGGCGGCACCCTGAACCTGGCGATCGCCCAGTTCTCCCGCCAGTGGTCGCCGATCCACACCGACGGCAGCGAGTCCTCGACCGTCGCGGTCAGCAAGCCGCTGCTGCCGACCTTCTTCCGCTCGGACGCGGCCGGCACCCAGACCCCCAACCCGGCCTACCTGCAGGAGGCTCACGCCGACCTCAAGGACGGCCGGCAGGTGGTCACCTGGACCCTCAACCCGAAGGCCCACTGGTCCGACGGCACCCCGATCACCTGGCGTGACATCGAGGCCAACTGGCGTGCCCTGAACGGGAAGGACCCGGCCTACAAGTCCTCCAGCAACACCGGCTTCGAGCTGGTCTCCGCGGTCGAGCGCGGCAAGGACGACTTCCAGGCCGTGATGACCTTCGACCGCCCGTTCTCCGAGTGGCAGTCGATGTTCAACAGCGCCGGCAACGCCCCGCTGATGCCCGCCGGCCGGATCTCCACCCCGGACCTGTTCAACACCTCCTACCTCGACGCCATCCCGGTCACCGCCGGCCCGTTCAAGGTCGAGCAGCTGGACCGCGCCACCCAGGCCGTCACGCTGGTCGCCGACCCCTCCTGGTGGGGCGACAAGCCGGTGCTGGACCGAATCGTCTTCCACGCGATGCTGCCCGACGCGATGCCCGCCGCCTTCGCCAGGGGCGAGCTCGACCTCGTCAACAACGGTCCGGACGTGGTCGGTTACCAGGTCATCAAGAACACCAAGGGTGCGGTGGTGCGCCGGGCCGGCGGGCCGGACTTCCGCCAGTTCACCCTGAACGCCCGCACCCCCGCGCTCAGCGACGCGACCGTGCGCCAGGCCGTCTTCCAGGCGATCAACCGGGACGTGGTGATCCGCGGCGACCTCGGCGGCCTGGACTGGCCCGCCGTCCCGCTCAACAACCACCTGCTGGTCACCAACCAGAACGGGTACCGCGACAACTCCCTGGGCCTGGCCCGCTACGACCCCGCCGAGGCCGCCCGCAAGCTGGACTCGGCCGGCTGGAAGCTGGACGGCGACGTGCGGAAGAAGGACGGCCGCGAGCTGAACCTGCGGATGGTCGTCCCGGCCGGCGTCACCCCGGCCCAGGCCGAGGCCGCCAACGCCACCAGGATGCTCAAGGACGTGGGCATCAAGGTCACCACGGTGACCGCCCCCGCCAACGAGTTCTTCGACAAGTACGTCAACCGCAACGACTTCGACATCGCCGCCTACTCGCTGCTCGGCACCCCCTTCCCGGCCAGCGGCAACCGCGCCAACTTCGTCCAGAGCGGCGGCACCAACCACGTCGGCGCGGGCAGCCCGGCGGTGGACGCCGCGCTCGACCGGGCCGCCGCCGCGACCGACGCGGCCACCGCCTCCGAGGCGATCAACCAGGCCGACGGCGAGCTCTGGAAGGTGGCCGGCGTCCTGCCGCTCTACCAGCGCCCGCAGCTGTTCGGGGCCCGCGCCGACCTCGCCAACATCGGCGCGCAGGGCCTGTCCGACATCGTCTGGGAGAACGTCGGTTTCGTGAAGTAGCCGCCGGCCGGGCGGGCCTCAGCCGTGCAGCGTCTCGCGCCAGTAGTGGCAGGCGCTGCGGCGGCCCTCCAGCTCCGCCCCGTGTTCGCTGGTCACCGGTGTCAGCGGCGGGAGTTCGGTGCGGCAGCGGTCCTGCGCGCGGTCGCAGCGGGGGTTGAAGGCGCAGCCCTCCGGGATCCGCAGCAGGCTCGGCGGCAGGCCCTTGATGGTGTGCAGGCTCCGGCCCTTCTGATCCAGCCGGGGGATCGAGTCCAGCAGGCCCCTGGTGTACGGGTGCGCGGGCCGGGCGTACAGCTCCCGCACCGGGGCCGTCTCGACGATCCGGCCCGCGTACATCACCGCGATCTTGTCCGCGACGTCGGCGACCACACCCAGGTCGTGGGTGATCAGGATCAGGCCCATGTTGTACTCGGCCTGCAGCTCGGCGAGCAGGTCCATCACCTGCGCCTGGACGGTGACGTCCAGGGCGGTGGTGGGCTCGTCCGCGATGATCAGGTCCGGCTCCAGCGCCAGCGCCATCGCGATCATGATCCGCTGACGCATGCCGCCCGAGAACTGGTGCGGGAAGTCGCCGGCCCGCTGCCGGGCGGCCGGGATGCGCACCCGCTCCATCAGCTCGACGGCCTTCTCCTTGGCCTCCGCGCGGAAGACCCCCCGGTGCACCCGGAACATCTCGCCGAGCTGGTAGCCCACGCTGAGCACCGGGTTCAGTGCGGACAGCGCGTCCTGGAAGATCATCGCGATGTGCCCGCCCCGGATCGACCGCCGGGCGTTGTCGCTCATGGTCAGCAGGTCCTCACCGCGGAACAGGATCCGGCCCGAGGTGATCCGCCCCGGCGGCATGTCCAGGATGCCCATCACCGCCTGCGCCGTCACCGACTTGCCCGACCCGGACTCCCCCAGCACCGCCAGCGTCTCCCCGGCCGCGACGGAGTAGCTCACCCCGTTGACGGCCCTGGCGACGCCGTCCCGGGTGTGGAACTCCACATGCAGGTCGTCGACCTCCAGCAGCGGCGTCCCGGGCTCCAGGCTCCCCCGACCACCGCCGATCACCTCCACCGCGTCCATCAGAGCAGCCCTCCTCGGCACCACGGCGTCCACTGCTGGGCGCAGAGCAACTATCAAGGAACGGGCGGCACTTGGCGAGTCTGCGGCAGATCTCTTTTCCGTCACGGGAAAGGGTGCGCCCCCGCCTGCGGGGACGCGCCCAGGTCCTGGCCCCTCAGCCGTCGCCCTGTTCGTCGCCCTGCTCGGCCTCGCGCTCCGCCGCGCCCTGCTCGACCTCGCGCTCCGCCGCGCCCTGCTCAATCTCGCGCTCCGCCGCGCTCTGCCCGATCTCGCGCTCCGCCGCGAAGTGACACGCCGAATCGTGCCGCGCCGCCCCGTCCAGCCAGGACGGCGCCGCCAGCAGCGGCACCTCGACCGCACACCGCTGCTGCGCCTTCCAGCAGCGGGTGCGGAAGCGGCAGCCGGACGGCGGGTTGGCCGGCGAGGGCACGTCGCCGGTGAGCACGATCCGGTCCCGCGTCTCCCGCGCCATCGGGTCCGGCACCGGCACCGCGGAGAGCAGCGCCTGGGTGTACGGGTGGGTCGCGTGGTCGTAGATCTCCGCGTCGCTGCCGATCTCGACCAGCTTCCCCAGGTACATCACCCCGACCCGGTCCGAGATGTGCCGGACGATCGAGAGGTCGTGCGCGATGAACATGTACGACAGGTTGAACTCGCCCTGCAGCCGCTCCAGCAGGTTGATCACCTGCGCCTGCACCGAGACGTCCAGCGCCGACACCGGCTCGTCGCAGATGATGACCTCCGGCTTGAGCGCCAGCCCCCGGGCGATGCCGATGCGCTGGCGCTGACCGCCGGAGAACTGGTGCGGATAGCGGTTGATGTACTCCGGGTTGAGCCCCACGACGTCCAGCAGGTCCTGGACGGCCTTGCGGCGGTCGCCCTTCGGCGCCGCCCCGGGGTGGATCTCGAACGGCTCACCGATGATGTCGCCGACCGTCATGCGCGGGTTGAGCGAGGTGTACGGGTCCTGGAACACCATCTGGATGTTCCGGCGGACGGCCTTCAGCGCCGAGCCGGAGAGCCGGGAGATCTCCTCCCCCTTGTAGCGGACCGAGCCCCCGGTGGCCGGTTCCAGGTTCATCAGCACCTTGGCCAGCGTGGACTTCCCGCAGCCGGACTCGCCGACGATGCCGAGCGTCTCGCCCTGCATCAGGTCGAAGCTGACCCCGTCGACGGCCTTGACCGCGCCGACCTGCTTCTTGAACAGGACGCCCTTGGTCAACGGGAAGTGCTTGACCAGGTCCCGGACTTCGAGGATCGGCTCGCCGCGCGGCACCTCCCGCTCGAAGACGACCTCCTCCGGCACCACCGCGCCCAGCGTGCCGGCCCCGTCAACGGTCATGGAGGGTCTCCTTCCAGAAGAAGCAGGCGCTGCCGCGCCCCTCCAGCGGCGTCCCGTCGTCCTCGGTGACCGGGAAGAGCTCCGGCACCTCGGCCCGGCAGATGTCCTGCGCGCGAGGGCAGCGCGGGTTGAAAGCGCAGCCCTTGGGAATCCGCAGCAGGTTGGGCGGCAGGCCCTTGATCGCGTAGAGCTCCTGGCCCTTCTGGTCGAGCCGGGGAATGGAGTCCAGCAGGCCCCGGGTGTACGGGTGGGCCGGGCGCGCGTACAGCTCGTGCACCGGGGCCGTCTCGACGATCCGGCCCGCGTACATCACCGCGATCTTGTCCGCGACGTCGGCCACCACGCCCAGGTCGTGGGTGATCAGGATGAGCCCCATGTGGAACTCGGCCTGCAGCTCGGCCAGCAGGTCCATCACCTGGGCCTGCACGGTCACGTCCAGCGCCGTGGTGGGCTCGTCCGCGATGATCAGGTCCGGCTCCAGCGCCAGCGCCATCGCGATCATGATCCGCTGACGCATGCCGCCGGAGAACTGGTGCGGGTAGTCGTTCACCCGGTCCTTGGCCGCCGGGATGCGCACCCGCTCCATCAGCTCGACGGCCTTCGCCTTGGCCTCCGCGCGGGAGGCCCCCCGGTGGGCACGGAACATCTCGCCGAGCTGGAAGCCCACCGACAGCACCGGGTTCAGCGCGGACAGCGCGTCCTGGAAGATCATCGCGATCCGCCCGCCGCGGATCCTCCGCCGTTCCTCCTTGCTCATCTTGAGCATGTCCCGGCCCCGGAAGCGGATCTCGCCGCGCGGGATCCGGGCCGGCGGCATGTCCAGGATGCCCATGACCGCCTGGGCGGTCACCGACTTGCCGGAGCCGGACTCCCCCAGCACCGCCAGCGTCTCCCCGGCCGCGACGGAGTAGCTCACCCCGTTCACGGCCCTGGCGACGCCGTCCCGGGTGACGAACTCGACGTGCAGGTCCCGCACGTCGAGCAGCGGCCCTTCGTACGGTGTCCGCCGCTCGTACTCGGCGGTGTCCGCCGCTGTACTCACGATGTGCTCCCCTCGCTCAGCGAAGCTTCGGATCGAGGGCGTCGCGCACCGCGTCGCCCATCATGATGAAGGCCAGCACGGTGACGGAGAGTGCCGCGGCCGGGAAGAACATCACGTACGGCGCGGTCCGGATCACCTTCTGGGCGGAGGAGATGTCGATGCCCCAGGAGATGGTCGGCTCCTGCAGGCCGATGCCGAGGAAGCTCAGCGTCGCCTCGGTCGCGATGTAGCCGCCGAGCGCGATGGTCGCCACCACGATCACCGGCGCGACCGCGTTCGGCAGGATGTGCCGGAACATCAGCCGTCCGGTCCCGGCTCCGAGCGCCCGGCCCGCCACCACGTAGTCGGACTGTTTGACGGTCAGCACCGCGCCGCGCATGACGCGGGCGATCTGGGTCCAGCCGAGGACGGCCAGGGCGACCACCACGGTCCACACCGTGCGGACGGTGAAGGCGTTCAGCAGCACCAGGGCGCCGAGCAGCAGCGGGATGCCGAAGAAGATGTCGACGATCCGGGAGAGCACCGCGTCGACGGCCCCGCCGTAGTACCCGGCGACCATTCCGGTCAGCCCGCCGAGCAGGGTGACCGCGGCGGTCACGAAGATGCCGACGGTGATCGAGGCCCGGGCACCGTAGACCACCCGGGCGTAGATGGACCGGCCCTGCGCGTCGTAGCCGAACCAGCCGGCGCCGAAGAAGTCCGTCCAGTCCGGCCGCTTGAGGTAGTCGTGCACCAGGTCGGCCCTGCGCGGGTTGGCGTCGGTGAACGCCCAGGGGAAGACCGCCATGACCACCAGCAGCACGATCAGCACGACCGAGAGCAGGAAGATCGGCCGTCGGCGCAGGTCCCGCCAGGCGTCGCCCCAGAGACTGCGGGCCTCCTCCCGCTTCTCCACGTCGGGTTCGACCAGGGTCTCCTGCTCCACCGCCATGCCCTGCTCCCCCGCGTAGTCGAGACGGGAGACGCCCGGCTTGGGGTGCGGTTCGTACGAGTCCTCGTCGTGGATGTCAGGCATAGCGGATCCTCGGGTCCAGGACCGCGTAGAGCAGGTCGACGAGCAGGCTGGCGACCAAGTAGATGATCACCAGGACGGTCACGATGCCGACCACGGTCGGGCCTTCCTTCTGGTTGATCGCCCGGTACAGGACGTTGCCGATGCCCTGCACGTTGAAGATGCCCTCGGTGACGATCGCCCCGCCCATCAGCGCGCCGAGGTCGGTGCCGAGGAAGGTGATCACCGGGATGAGCGAGTTGCGCAACAGGTGGCGGGAGATGATGGTCCGTCGGGGAAGCCCCTTGGCGGTGGCGGTCCGGATGTAGTCGGCCCGCAGGTTCTCGCCGATGGAGGTCCGGGCGAGCCGGGCGACGTACGCGAGCGAGAGCGAGCCCAGGACGATCGCCGGCAGGATCAGCTGGGAGAGGTCGTAGCTGTCCTGCACCGTCGGCGTGACCCAGCCCAGGTTGGTGGCGAACACGGTCTGCGCGATGTAGGCCAGCACGAAGACCGGGATCGAGATCACCACCAGGGTCAGGATCAGCACCAGGGTGTCCGCGATGCTGCCGCGCTTCAGCCCGGAGAGCACGCCGAAGGCGAGGCCCACGACCATCTCGAAGACGAAGGCCAGCAGCGCCAGCCGGATGGTGACCGGGAAGGCGTCCGCCATGATGTCGGAGACCGGGCGACCGGTGAAGCTGGTGCCGAAGTCCCCCTGGAAGAGGTTCCCCATGTAGTGCAGGTACTGCTTCCAGAGCGGCTGGTCCAGGTAGTACGTGTGCTTGATGCTCGCGACCACGGACGGGTCGGCGGCCTTCTCCCCGAACAGCGCGACCACCGGGTCGCCCGGCAGCGTGTAGACCATCACGAAGATCAGCAGCGTGGTGCCGAAGAACACCGGGATCATCTGCAGCACCCGCCGCAGCACGTAACTGCCCATCCGAGCCTCCTTCCTAGGTGCCCGACCGGCCGGGCCGGCAGGCCGGGAGACCGCGCCCCGCTCTCCGTGCGGGAAGGGCGGGGCCGGCCGAGGGGATCAGAGCCCGGGGATTCAGCCCTTGACCTCGACCTGCGTCCAGGCCGGGTTGCCGAAGGAGTCGAACTTCACGTTCTGCACCTTGGTCGAGTAGCCCGAGTTGGTGCGGTAGTACCAGAGCGGGATGGCCGGCATGCCGCTCGGCAGCACCGCCTCGGCCTGCTGGTAGCCGGTCACCGTGTCGGCGACGCTGGCGGCCTCGTCGGCCCGGGTCGCCGCCTGGTCGAACTGCGGGCTGCTGTACCCGGTGTCGTTGGACGCGGCACCGGTGCGGTAGACGTCGGCCAGGAAGTTGGCGTTCAGCGGGTAGTCCTGCACCCAGCCGGTCCGGAAGGCGCCGTTGAGCTGGTGCGCGGTGATGGCCTGCCGGGCCGTCTTGAAGTCGGGCTTCGGGTCGCCCAGGCAGTCGACGCCGGTGGTCTGCCGGATCGAGTTGCAGACCGCGTCGACCCACTCCTTGTGGCCGCCGTCCGCGTTGTAGGTGATCAGCACCTTGTTGCCCGGGACGCCGCCGCCCTGCTGGATCAGCTGCTTGGCCTTGGCGGGGTCGAAGGTGCAGAAGTCCCCGCAGGTGCCCGCCTTGTAGCCCTCGACGCCCTCGGCCACCCAGGCGCTGGCCGGCGCCCGGGAGCCCTGCAGCACCGTCTTGGTGATGGTCGGCCGGTCGATCGCCATCGACAGGCCCTGGCGCACCTGGGCCTTCTCCGGCGCCGCCCAGTCGGCCTGGTAGAGCGTGAAGCCGATGTTCTGGATGGCGCCCTGCGGGGCGTCCACCGCCCGGTCGCCGAGGTCGCTCTTGTACGTCGACAGCGCGGACGGCGGCACCTGGTCCATCACGTCCAGGTTGTTGGACTGGAGGTCGGCGTAGGCGGCCTCGGACGTGGTGTACATCTTGAAGACGATGCCGCCGTTCTTCGGCTTGTCCACGCCCTGGTAGTCCGGGAAGGCCTTGGTGACCACCTGGGTGTTGTGCGACCAACTGACGAACTGGTACGGGCCGTTGCCCACCGGCTTCTGCCCGTACCCGGCCGGGTCCTTGAAGAAGCCCTCGGGCAGCGGCGAGAAGGCGATGTAGCCGAGCTTGTACTCGAAGTACGAGACCTTGTGGTTCAGCTTGACGGTGAAGTGCAGGTCGTCGGCGACGGTCAGCCCGGACAGCTTGTCCGTGGTGGGCTGGCCGGAGGCCGGGTGGACGTCCTGGTAGCCCTCGATGTCGGAGAACCAGGAACTGTTGATCTGGTTGTTGGCGGGATTGGCGCCCCAGTTCCAGGCGTCGACGAAGTTCTGGGCGTGCACCGGGGTACCGTCGTGGAACTTCCAGCCGTCCTTCAGCGTGACGGTGTAGGTCTGGGAGTCGCTGGTGTCGATCTTGTCGGCGACCTGCATCCGGATCTTGGCGTTGCTCGGGTCGTAGTCGACCAGGCCCTTGAAGAGGTTCTGGATGATGCGACCGCCACCGACCTCGTTCGCGTTGGCGGGCTGCAGCGGGTTCTGCGGCTCGTTGCTCTGGTAGCTGAAGGTCTTGCTGGCGTCCGACGAGCTGCTGCCTCCTCCGCCACTGTTGCTGCACCCGGTGGCCACCAGGGCCACGGACGTCGCAACGGCGAGGACCCAACGAGCACGGGCGGCTACGGGCATGGAGGTCCCTCCTCATGGTGTGTGTCGCATCACACCCCATGAGAAGCGCGCCCCGACGACGGCGCGAGCCAGGTGCACCCGGACGGGTGCCGTGACCCCCTGCGGAGTTGACACAGTGCCGGATCGACCGAATGCCGGAAGGGCCCGCGGCGCGAACGCCACGGGCCCTTCCTGGGACCAGCAGGGGTCAGGCCGCGGCCTGCTCCCGGACCTCGGGGAAGTGGCAGGCCGACTCGTGCGCGGCCGGGCCCTCCAGCAGCGAGGGGACCGCGAGCAGCGGGACCTCCTCGGCGCACCGCTCCTCCGCCTTCCAGCAGCGGGTGCGGAAGCGGCAGCCGGACGGCGGGTTGGCCGGCGAGGGGATGTCCCCGTTGAGGATGATCCGCTCGCGGGACTCGCGCGCCGTCGGGTCCGGCACCGGCACCGCGGAGAGCAGCGCCTGGGTGTACGGATGCGTCGCGTTCTCGTAGATCTCCTCGTCCGAGCCGATCTCGATCATCTTGCCGAGGTACATCACGCCGACGCGGTCGGAGATGTGCCGGACGATGGAGAGGTCGTGCGCGATGAACATGTAGGAGAGGCCGAACTCGCCCTGCAGCTGCTCCAGCAGGTTGATCACCTGCGCCTGCACCGAGACGTCCAGTGCGGAGACCGGCTCGTCGCAGATGATGACTTCCGGCTTGAGCGCGAGACCGCGGGCGATGCCGATGCGCTGGCGCTGACCGCCGGAGAACTGGTGCGGGTACCGGTTGATGTACTCCGGGTTCAGACCCACGACGTCCAGCAGGTCCTGGACTGCCTTGCGGCGGTCGCCCTTGGGCGCCACCTCGGGGTGGATCTCGAACGGCTCACCGATGATGTCGCCGACCGTCATGCGCGGGTTGAGCGAGGTGTAGGGGTCCTGGAACACCATCTGGATGTTCCGGCGGACGGCCTTGAGGGCCGCACCCTGCAGCCTGGAGATGTCCTCGCCCTTGAACAGCACCTGACCGGAGGTGGCCCGCTCCAGGTTCATCAGCACCTTGGCCAGCGTGGACTTGCCACAGCCGGACTCGCCGACGATGCCGAGCGTCTCCCCCTTCTTCAGGTCGAAGGAGATGCCGTCGACCGCCTTGACCGCGCCGACCTGCTTCTTGAAGAGGATGCCCTGGGTCAGCGGGTAGTGCTTGACCAGGTCCTTGACCTCCAGGATGTTCTCAGCCATGGAGGGTCTCCTTCCAGAGGTGGCACGCGCTGCGGCGGCCGGTGAGCTCCTTGCCGTCCTTGTCCGTCACGTGGTGCAGCGTCGGGATCTCGGTGCGGCACAGGTCGGTGGCGACATCGCAGCGGGGGTTGAACGCGCAGCCGGCCGGAACCTTCAGCAGGTTCGGGGGCAGGCCCTTGATCGCGTACAGCTCCTGGCCCTTCTGGTCCAGGCGCGGGATGGAGCGGAGCAGGCCCTTGGTGTACGGGTGCGCGGGGTTCGCGTACAGCTCGTGCACCGGGGCGGTCTCGACGATCCGGCCCGCGTACATCACGGCGATCTTGTCCGCGACGTCGGCGACCACGCCCAGGTCGTGGGTGATCAGGATCAGGCCCATGTTGTACTCGGCCTGGAGCTCGGCGAGCAGGTCCATCACCTGCGCCTGGACGGTGACGTCCAGGGCGGTGGTGGGCTCGTCGGCGATGATCAGGTCCGGCTCCATGGAGAGCGCCATGGCGATCATGATGCGCTGGCGCATACCGCCGGAGAACTGGTGCGGGTAGTCGCCCACACGCTGCTTCGCGGCCGGGATGCGCACCCGCTCCATCAGCTCGATCGCCTTCTCCCGGGCCTCCTTGCGGGAGGCACCGCGGTGCACCCGGAACATCTCGCCGAGCTGGGCGCCGACGGTCATCACCGGGTTCAGCGAGGAGAGCGCGTCCTGGAAGATCATGGCGATCTTCTGGCCGCGGATCTGCCGGCGCTGCTCCTCCTTCATGGCGAGCATGTCCTCGCCGCGGAACAGGATCTGGCCCTGGCTGATCTTGCCGGGGGGCATGTCGAGGATGCCCATGATGGTCTGGGCGGTCACCGACTTGCCGGAGCCGGACTCGCCGAGCACCGCCAGGGTCTCACCGGCGGCGACGGAGTAGTTGACGCCGTTCACGGCCTTGGCGACGCCGTCCCGGGTGTGGAACTCCACGTGGAGGTCACGGACCTCCAGCAGCGGAGTGCCCACCTCGAGGCGGGTCTTCTGGTTCTTCTCGATCACGGTGGTCATCGGGTCGTCACCTCTTCTCTCAGCGAAGCTTCGGGTCGAGGGCGTCGCGCACCGCATCGCCGAGCATGATGAACGCCAGCACCGTGACGCTCAGCACGGCGGCCGGGAAGAGCAGCACGTGCGGCGCGTTCAGGAAGCGGGCCTGGGCGTCGCTGATCATCAGACCCCAGGAGATCTCCGGGGACTGCACGCCGATGCCCAGGTAGGACAGGGCCGCCTCGGCGCCGATGTAGACACCCAGGCTGATCGCCGCGACGACGATGACCGGCGCGATGGCGTTCGGCAGGATGTGCCGGAAGGTGATCCGGCCGCTGCCGGCGCCCAGCGCGCGGGCCGCCATCACGTAGTCGTTGTTCTTGTTGGCCAGCACCGAGGCGCGCATGATGCGGAAGATCTGCGGCCAGCCGAGCACGGCCATCACCAGGGAGACGGTGTAGGCGTTGCCCTGGCCGATCATCGACATGATCAGCATGCCGCCGAGCAGCAGCGGGATCGAGAAGAAGATCTCGGTGAAGCGCGACAGGACGCTGTCGACGATGCCGCCCTTCCAGCCGGCCAGCAGGCCGAGGAGGGAGCCGACCACGGTGACGGTGGCGGTGGTCAGGACACCGACGATGATCGAGTTGCGGGCGCCCCACAGCGTGCGGGTGTAGACGTCGCAGCCCTGGACGTCGAAGCCGAACCAGTGCTCGGCGCTCGGCCGCTTCAGCGAGTCGGCCAGGTTGCAGGCACCGCCCGCGAACGGGCTGCCGTCCGTGAACCACTGCGGTACCGCGGAGATGACCAGCAGGCAGAACACCAGCACGGCGCCGATGATGAAGACCGGGTTGCGGCGCAGGTCCCGCATCGCGTCGGACCAGAGGCTCGCGACGCGCTCCGGCTTCTCCTTCGCCGTGACGCCCTTCGCACCCTTGGCGCCGGACGGGGCCTCGGCGCTGTCCTTGTTGATGGTGTCACTCATAGCGGATCCTCGGGTCGAGCACGGCGTAGAGCAGGTCCACGAGCAGGGTGGTCACGAGGTAGATCAGCACCAGCAGCGTCACCACGCCGACGATGATCGTTCCCTGCTTCTGGTACACGGACTGGGCGAGCAGGCCGCCGATGCCGTGGATGTTGAAGATCCTCTCGGTGATGACCGCGCCACCCATCAGGCCACCGAGGTCGGCACCGAGGAACGTGACGATCGGGATCAGGGCGTTGCGCAGCGCGTGCTGGCCGATCACCCGACGACGCTTCAGGCCCTTGGCGACGGCGGTGCGGACGTAGTCCGCGCGCATGGTCTCCATCAGGCTGGTGCGGGTCAGTCGGGTGACGTACGCGAGCGACATCGAGGCCAGCACGAAGGCCGGCAGCAGGTACGCGCGGAGTCCGTCGTCCTCGTTGAAGGAGACGGTGAAGAACTCGATGCCGTAGTCGTTCTTCAGCTTCACACCCAGGACGAGCTGCAGCACGAAGCCGGTCACGAAGACCGGGATCGAGATGACGAACAGCGTGCTGAGCAGGATCAGCTGGTCCAGGAACTTGCCCTTGCGCAGGGCCGCCATGACACCGGCCAGGACACCGATGACCGCCTCCATGACGAAGGCGACCAGGGCGAGGTTCACGGTGTAGGGGAACGCGTCACCGATCATCTCGCTCACCGAACGACCGGTCAGGCTCTCACCCAGGTCACCCTGGAAGACGCCGGAGATGTAGTTCCAGTACTGCACCAGGAACGGGTCGTTCAGGTGGTACTTCTGGCGGATCATTTCCGCCACGATCGGGTCGGCTCGCTTCTCACCGGCCAACGCCTGCACCGGGTCGCCCGGCAGGTAGTGGACCAGGGCGTAGATCAGCAGCGTCGCGCCGAGCAGAACAGGGATCGCCTGTATCAGACGGCGGATGACATAGCGGCCCATCAGACCTCCATAATTTCTGGACAGGAAGGGAGGCGGGGGGACTCGGACTGTGGTCCGGTCCACCCGCCCCCTATCGTCTGATTACAGATCAGGCCAGCTCGACCTCGGCCAGGTTCATGTGCCCCTGAGCGTCGGTGTCAAAGTTCTTGATCTTCTTGGTGTAGGCGGCGGAGGACATGTAGGTGTACACCGGGATGTACGGCAGGTCCTGAACCAGGATGTCGTCCGCCTGCTGGTAGAGCTTCAGGCCTTCCTCGGGGGTCTTGGCCTGGTCGGCCTGCGACAGCAGGGTCTCGAACTGCTCGTTGACGTAACCGCCGTAGTTCGAGCCGCTCTCGATGGCGACCTTCGAGAAGATCGGGCGCAGGTAGTTCTCGATCGACGGGTAGTCCATCGACCAGGCCATGCGGAAGGCGCCCGAGTACTCCTTCTTGCCCAGCGCGTCGAGGATCTTGCCGAACTTCTCGAACGGCTTGAAGGTGACCTCGACGCCGAGGTTGGCCTTCAGCTGGTTGCCGACGGCCTCGATCCACTCCTTGTGGCCACCGTCGGCGTTGTAGCCCAGCTCGATGGTGTTGTTCGGGACACCACCGGCCTGGGTGAAGATCTCCTTGGCCTTGGCCGGGTCGTACTTGGCGGCGTCGCCCAGGGCGCCCTTGCGGTAGCCCTCGACCAGCGGGTTGACGAAGTCGTCGGCCGGGACGCGGGTGCCCGAGAAGATGGTCTTGGTGATGGCCTGGCGGTCGATCGCCATCGAGATCGCCTTGCGGATCTCCGGCTTGCCGTAGGTGGCCGGGTTGGTGGAGATCGGGAAGCCGATGTAGCCGACGCCGGACTCCGGCTTGTAGATGTAGCGGTCGCCGAACTCCTGGGCGACGGTGGACATCGCCGAGATCGGGAGCTTGTCGGTGGCCTGGATGTTGTCGGCCCGCAGGTCGTTGTACGCGGTGTCCAGGTTGTCGTAGATCTTGAAGGTCACGCCCGCGAGCTTCGCCTTGGTGTCGAAGCTCGGGAAGTTCTCGTAGCGCTTGACCTTGATCTGCTTGTTGTGCTCCCAGGCGCCGTCCATCTCGAACGGGCCGTTGCCGATCGGCTTCTCGCCGAAGGCCTTCGGGTCGCTGAAGAACGCCTTCGGCAGCGGGTAGAAGGCGTTGTAGCCCAGCATGGTCTTGAACTGGGAGAACGGCGCGCTCAGGGTGACGGTGAAGGTCTTGTCGTCGACGACCTTCAGGCCCTTGAGCTCCGTGGCGGTCGGCTTCTTGTCCTTGCCCGGGGCGAGCTCGTCGGCGCCCTCGATCTTGTTGAAGAACGGCATGCCCTCGGCGGCGTTGTCCTGGTTGGCACCCCAGTTCCAGGCGTCGACGAAGGACTGGGCGGTGACCTTCTCGCCGTTGTGGAAGGTGTAGCCGTCCTTGAGCTTGATCGTCCAGACCTTGCTGTCCGGGGACTCGATCGACTCGGCCACGCGCAGCTTCGGCGCGTTGGTCTTGCGGTCGTAGTCGACCAGGCCGGCGAAGACCGCGTTCAGGACCTCGGAACCCTCGGACTCCGCGGTGTTCTGCCCCACCAGGCCGTGCTGCGGCTCGCCGAGCTCGACGGCGATGGTGCCGCCGCCGGAAGCGGCCTTGCTGTCGCCACTCTTGGAGCTGGTGCTGCATGCGGTTGCCGCGAGGGCGATCGCGGTAGCCGCGACGAGCCACTTGGTCTGGGTTGCACCGCGCATGGGGGATGCCTCCTGAATTCGACTATCCGACGAGGAGAGCACGACAGGCGGTCGAAACCGTTCCCGCTGTGCCGTCCGCGCTCGTGGTTTCGGCGCGCACCCCTGCGCGTTCACCCTTGACCCGAGCCTGACTGCACCCACTATCCGTCACGCACGGACACGAAAGTGACCAGTCGCGATCTCAATTAGGTCACATGAACAGTCGGTAAGTTTCGAAAACCGGACATTTGAGACATAGCCAGACAGGCACCAACCGGACAGTCGTCACGGATGACGAACTGTCATGTCCGCTCAGCGGACGTCCGGGTGTGATGAGCGCTATTCCGTTAATAGCGCTCCCGGCAACTTGGAGTAGTTGAAAAAGTTCGCCCCCCTTCCCATGGGAAAGGGGGGCGAATCATTCCGGCCAATGGCCGTTCAGTGCGTCCGGATCACGCCTTCTTGGCGCGCGAGGCGGTGCGTCCGCGGTCCTTCTGGTCGAGGACGACCTTACGGATGCGAACCGTCTCCGGGGTCACCTCGATGCACTCGTCCTCGCGGCAGAACTCCAGCGACTGCTCCAGCGAGAGCTTGCGCGGCGGGACGATCGACTCGGCCACGTCGGCGGTCGAGGACCGCATGTTGGTGAGCTTCTTCTCCTTGGTGATGTTCACGTCCATGTCGTCGGAACGCGAGTTCTCACCGACGATCATGCCCTCGTACACCTCGGTGCCCGGCTCGCAGAAGAGCACGCCGCGCTCCTGCAGGTTGGTCATCGCGAAGGCGGTCACCACACCGGCCCGGTCGGCGACCAGCGAGCCGTTGTTGCGGGTGGTCAGCGTGCCGAACCACGGCTCGTGGCCCTCGTGGATCGAGTGGGCGATGCCGGTGCCGCGGGTGTTGGTGAGGAACTCGGTCCGGAAGCCGATCAGACCGCGGGACGGCACGACGAACTCCATCCGGACCCAGCCCGAGCCGTGGTTGGACATGTTGTCCATCCGGCCCTTGCGGATGCCCATGAGCTGCGTGACCGCGCCCATGTGCTCCTCGGGCACGTCCACCGTGAGGCGCTCGACCGGCTCGTGGGTCTTGCCGTTGACCTCCTTGGTGACCACCTGCGGCTTGCCGACGGTCAGCTCGAAGCCCTCGCGGCGCATGGTCTCGATCAGGATGGCCAGCGCCAGCTCACCACGGCCCTGCACCTCCCAGGCGTCCGGGCGCTCGGTGTCCAGCACGCGCAGCGAGACGTTACCGATCAGCTCGCGGTCCAGGCGGTCCTTCACCTGGCGGGCGGTGACCTTGCGGTCCACCTTGGCGCCGGACTTGGCGTCCGCGCCCTTGCCGCTGCCGCCGCGGCCGACCAGCGGCGAGGTGTTGGTGCCGATGGTCATCGAGATGGCCGGCTCGTCCACCGTGATCAGCGGCAGCGCGACCGGGTTCTCCGGGTCGGCCAGGGTCTCGCCGATCATGATGTCGGAGATGCCGGCGACGGCGCAGATGTCACCGGGGCCCGCCACCTCGGCCGGCTTGCGGGTGAGCGCCTCGGTCATCAGCAGCTCGGAGATGCGGACGTTCGAGATGCTGCCGTCGCGCTTGATCCAGGCCACGGTCTGGCCCTTGCGCAGCTCGCCCTGCTCGACGCGGAGCAGCGCGATGCGGCCGAGGAAGTTGTCGGCGTCCAGGTTGGTGACGTGGGCCTGGAGCGGGGCGTCCTCGTCGTAGCTGGGGGCCGGGACGTGCTCCAGCAGGGTGGAGAAGAACGGCTCCAGGTTGGTGCTGTCGGCCGGGACGGTACCGTTCTCCGGCTTGGTCAGCGAGGCGACGCCGTCACGGGCGCAGGCGTAGACGATCGGGAACTCGATCTGGTCCTCGTCCGCGTCCAGGTCCAGGAACAGGTCGTAGGTCTCGTTGATGACCTCGTCGATCCGGGAGTCCGGACGGTCGGTCTTGTTGATGCAGAGGATGACGGGCAGACGGGCCGACAGCGCCTTGCGGAGCACGAAGCGGGTCTGCGGCAGCGGACCCTCGGAGGCGTCGACCAGCAGGACGACCGCGTCCACCATCGACAGACCACGCTCGACCTCGCCACCGAAGTCGGCGTGGCCCGGGGTGTCGATGATGTTGATGGTGATCGGCGCGCCGCCGTCTTTGGGGTGGTACTTGACCGCGGTGTTCTTCGCGAGAATGGTGATGCCCTTCTCGCGCTCCAGGTCGTTGGAGTCCATCATCCGGTCGTCGAGCTGCTGGTGGGCGGCGAAGGCGCCGGCCTGCTTGAGCATGGCGTCGACCAGCGTGGTCTTGCCGTGGTCGACGTGGGCGACGATGGCGACGTTACGGATGTCGTTGCGCGTGGGCATGCCTTGCGGATTCTCCCGGAATCGTGGGTTGCGGCGCCCGGCTGCGTGACGCGCACTTGCGATCCCTGTCGATCGCCGCCGCCCGTTCCGCCTGCTACTACCGGTCCACCCGCCGGGCACATGGCCATGCCGCGGCTTCCTCCTATCGTACGGGGAAGGGCCGAGGTGGGCGGAAACCAGCCGGTCAGGCGGGATCAAGATCACAGGTGGGTCACACTCCCTTCACCCGGCGGCCGGGTTCCGACACCCTTCCGTTCGTGATCCGACACGTCTGCTCCCGCCGGCCGGCCCCGGCCGGCCGTTCGCCCGCCGCCACCCTCATGTCCGACGGGTGTCCGGCCCGGGCCCGCAAGGAGTGCCCCGAGCCGGCCGGGACCGCCGGCGTCGAACGCCTGCCGGAGCCGGGGCCCGCGGCGGTGGCCCGGTGAGCGTGCCGATCGTCCTGGTGCACGGCACCCGGTTCAGTGCGGGGCAGTGGAGCCCACAGCTGGCGGCGCTGCGGGAGGAGTTCCCGGTGGTGGCCGTCGACCTGCCCGGGCACGGCGCCAGGCGCGGCGAACCGTGGAGCCTGACGGCCGCCTGCGCGGCCGTCGCGGCGGGGGTCGAGGAGCTGGACGGCGGGCCCGCCCTGGTGGTCGGGCACTCGCTGGGCGGGTACGTCGCGCTGGAGTTCGCCCTCCGCAGCCCGGAGCGGCTGCGCGGGCTGGTCCTCGCGGGCGCGAGCGCCGACACCCGGGGGCGCTGGGCGGTCCCCTACCGGGCGGTCGGCGCGCTGGTGCCGCGCGTCCCGTCCGAGCGGCTGTCCCGGTGGAACGACGGGCTGCTGCGCCGGCTCTACCCGCCGGAGGTGGTCGCGGCGACGATCCGCGCCGGGTACGGCTTCGAGGCCCTGCCCGCCGCCTGGGCCTCGGTGCTCGGCCGCTTCGAACCGGGCGTCCTGCGCCGGGTCGAGGCCCCGGTGCTGATCCTGAACGGGGAGAAGGACACCGCCTTCCGCTCCGGCGAGCGGGCCTTCGCCGCCGCCCACCCGCACGGGCGGGCCCGGATCGAGCTGGTTCCCCGGGCCCGGCACCTCGCCAACTTCGACGCCCCGGAGGCCTTCACCGACGCCCTGCGCCGCTTCGCCCGGGAGCTCTAGCTGCTCCAGCCCACGTCCTGGAAGCGCGGCCACCCGAACCCGTACGCGCCCGCGCCGGCCACCCCGGTCCGGACCCCGACCAGCTCCGGCCGCTGGTAGAGCGGCACCGAGTGCCCGAGCTGCCAGATCCGTACGTCCGCCTCCTGCAGCATGTCCAGCCGGGCCGCCGGGTCGAGCTCGGCGGACGCCCGGTCGAACAGCCGGTCGATCTCCTCGGTGCCGCTGCGGCCGTAGTTGGTGCCGGGGTCGACGGTGCCGTCGGCGTTCGGCCGGGGCTTGGCGTACGCGGAGCGCTGCTCGGACGCCGAGCCGGGGCTGGCCGGCCAGGAGAAGAGCGCGAGGTCGAAGTCCCCGGCCGCGAGGTGGTCCTTGACGAAGGTGTCGGCGGGCGCGGTCACCGTCTGCACCGCGACGCCCTGCTCGGCGAGGTTCGCGGTGAGTGCGTCGGCGGTGCGCTTGGCGGTCGCGGAGCCGGCCGGGACCAGCAGCCTCAGCGCCAGTTCCGTCCCGCCCTTCGCCCGGGTGCCGCCGCTGGCGGGCCGCTTCCAGCCGGCGTCGTCGAACAGCCCGGCGGCATCGGCGGGGCCGGCGGACCCGCTGTTGTCGCGGTACCCGTCCTGGTCCCCGGCGAACAGGTGGCTGCCGAGCGGGGCGGGCGCGAGGCCGAGCGGGGTGAGGGCGGCGTCGGCGATCCGCCGCCGGTCGACGGCCCGGCCGAGCGCGAGCCGCAGCGCCGGGTCGGAGAGCGGGCCCCGCGCGGCGTTCACCGTGAGCTGGGTGAGCGAGGGCGCGGCAGCCCGGTGCACGGTGACGTTCGGCAGCGACTCGGCCCGCTTCAGGGCGAGCGCCGCCACCTCGGGCGCGGCGGCGGGCGGTGCCGCTGCCGCGGAGGGGCTGCCGGACGGTGCGGAGGGGCTGCCGGACGGCGCGACCGACACCGCCTGGTCCACCGCCGCCGTGAGCGGGGCGATGTCCAGCTCGTCCTGGTCGAGGTCGTCGAGCCGCCGCTCGGGCGGCGTCGCGAGGAAGTCGATCCGGTCGATCTTCGGCCGGTCACCCCACCAGCGCGGGTTGCGTCCGACCGTCACCCGCCCGCCCTCGTCGTTGTACTGGGACACCGTGTACGGCCCGGCGGTCAGGTGCGCCCCGCCGACCAGCGCCTGGTTGAACGAGGCGGCCGTGGCGGTCTCGGCGGCCGGGTAGAGCGGCCCGAACAGGGACTGCCACTCGGCGTACGGCCGCCGGAAGGTGACCCGGATCTCGTGCGGGTCGGCGCCCTCGGCGATCACGTCGATGGCGTCGTACCCGGCCGGGTGCCCGCTCTCGTAGGCCCGGTCGAGGCCGGCGAGGGCGGTCCGCTGGGCGGTGAAGTCGGCGGCGGAGAGCGGGGTGCCGTCGCTCCAGACGGCTTGCGGGTTGAGCCGGTAGGTCACCACCTGCGGCTCCTGTCCGGGCGGGGTGGACTCGGCGCCGACCAGGTAGTCCGGGTCGGGGACGGGCCGCCCGTGCTCGTCGAGCCGGAACAGCGACGGGTAGAGGGCGTGCGCGAGCAGTGCCGAGTCGGCCGTCGCAGCAGGCTGGTAGACGTTGAGCGTGGCGGGCACCCGGTCGACGGCCCACCGCAGCACCCCGCCGTCCTCGACGGCGTCGCGGTCGGCGGGCCGGACGTCCCCGGTGGTGGTGGTGGGATCGGCCGAGGCCGGTACGGGCTCTGGGGTACGGGCCGGGGCCGGGCTGTCGGAGCAGCCGCCGAGACCGGCGACGAGCAGCAGCACGGTGGCTGCGGCGGTGAGCTGGCGGACGCGCATGGCGGCCATCGAACGCCGCCGCGGGCACCCGGCACGGGCCGACACGGCGGGCGGCCGGGCGACTGCACCCGACCGGCCCACTGCCGAACGGCTACAGCGCCAGCTCGAACCAGACGATCTTGCCCTTGGGCGTGCGCCGGCTGCCCCAGCGTTCGGCCAGCAGACTGACCAGTTGCAGGCCGCGCCCGCCCTCGTCGGTCTCCTGGGCGCGCCTCTGCCGGGGCTGTGCGTAGCCGTCGTCCCAGACCTCGCAGACCAGGCTGCGTTCGCGCAGCAGCCGCAGCCGGATCTCGCCCCGCCCGTGCTTGAGCGCGTTGGTGACCAGCTCGCTGACCAGCAGCTCAGTGGTGTCGACCAGCTCCTCCAGCCCTCGGGAGAGCAGCCAGCTGCACGCCAGCTCGCGGGCCTTGGCCACCGAGGTGGGCTCGGGCGGCAGGAACCAGTTGCCGACGGCGTCGTCGGGGAAGGCGTGCACCTTGGCCATCAGCAGGGCGATGTCGTCCTCGCCGTGGTGCGGGTTGAGCTCGCCGAGCACGTGGTCGCAGAGGTCCTCCAGCCCCTTGCCCTCGTCGGAGAGCGCGGTGCGGAAGGCCCGCAGACCCTCGTCCAGCTGGTGCTTGCGGCTCTCCACCAGGCCGTCGGTGTAGAGGGCGAGCACGGCGCCGTCCGGGAGGTCGATCTCGACCTCCTCGAAGGGCTCGCCGCCGACGCCGAGCGGCAGGCCGGGCGGCACGTCGAGCATCCGGGCGCCCTCGCCGGGGCTGAGCAGGACGGGCGGCAGGTGGCCGGCGTTGGCGAAGAGGCAGCGGCGGGTGACGGCGTCGTAGACCGCGTAGACACAGGTGGCCAGGTAGACCTCCCGGGCCTCCTCGTCGGCCGTCGAGGTGAGCCGCCCGTACGGGGTGGGCGGGCCGGCCGGCACCGAGTCGTCGCCGAGGCCGCGGGCGATCTCGTCCAGGGCGCCGAGCACCTCGGCGGGGTCGAGGTCGAGCATCGCCAGGGTGCGGACGGCGGTGCGCAGCTGGCCCATCGCGACGGCGGCGCGCAGGCCGCGGCCCATCACGTCGCCGATGACCAGCGCGGTGCGGTTGCCGGGCAGCGGGATGACGTCGAACCAGTCGCCGCCGACCTCGGTGTTGTTGTTGCTGGGCAGGTAGCGGCAGGCGATCTCCAGGCCGCTGGCGGCCGGGTTGCCCGGGGGCAGCAGGCTGCGCTGGAGGATCAGCGCCCGCTCGTGCTCGCGCCGGTAGAGCCGGGCGTTGTCGATGCAGACGGCGGCGCGGGCGACCAGTTCCTCGGCGATCGCGACGTCGCGGGCGTCGAAGGGCTCGCTGCCGATCGCCCGGGAGAGCTGGACGAGGCCGAGCACCTGGTCGCGGGCGACCAGCGGGACGATCAGGGTGGAGCGCAGCAGCGGGTCGGGCCCGGGCTCGGGGACGACGCTGCGGCCGGTGCGCAGCGCCCGGGCGTGCGGGGAGCGGCGCGGGTAGCAGAGGGTGCCGCCGGCCTCGGCGATCGGCAGGCCGGTGACCGAGCCGAGCACCGAGGAGGCGCCGCCGACCACGCTGGAGACGGCGACCCGGCGCAGTTCGCCGCTGCCGTCGGTGAGCACGGTGTCGCCGAGCCGGCCGGCGCTGGGCACGGTCTCGCCGGAGAGCAGCGCGGTGTAGAGGTCGACGGTGGCGAGGTCGCAGAACGGCGGGACGACGACGTCCAGCAGTTCCTTGGCGGTGGTCTCCAGGTCGAGCGTGGAGCCGATGTGCGCGCTGGCCTCGTTGAGCAGGGCCAGGTTGCGGCGCACGCCGTCGGCCTCGCGCTCGGCGACGTGCCGGCTGGTGACGTCGGAGACCTGCCCGGCCACGCCCATGGTCTGCCCGGCGGAGCCGTTCAGGCGGTACAGCGAGACGGCCCAGAGCCGGTTGCCCTCGCGGGTCGGTACGGCGCCGTGGAAGCGCAGGTCGAAGACGGGCTCGCCGGTGGCCAGGACCTTGCGCAGGGCGGCGGTGAGCCGGTCGGCCTCGGACGGCGGGAAGAGGTCGTACGGGGTGAGGCCCTCCAGGTCGGTGGGGACCAGGCCCATGCCGGAGGCGAAGGCGTCGTTGACCCGCTGCAGCCGCAGCCGGTCGTCGAACAGCACGAAGCCGGTGGGCGTCTGCCCGAACACGGCCTCGGAGGCGGCCAGGTCGGTCTCGATCCGGCGCAGCCGCCCGAGGTCGACGGCCAGGCAGGTGGCGCCCGCGGTGGGCAGGGCGCTGTCGGGCATCAGGTAGAGCTCGGCGAGGCCCTCGCCGCCGTCGGCAGCCCGGTACGGGGTGGTGCCGACCCACTCCTCGCCGGCCAGGGTGTGTTCCAGCCGGGCCCGGCCGCGCTGCCAGAGCTCGCGGGGGACGAAGGTGGTGATCGGGTCGGCGCCGACCGCATCGGCGGCCGGGACGCCGAAGAACTCGGCGGCGCGCTCGCTCCACTGGCTGATCCGCCCGTCGGGGCCGATCGCGAAGGTGGCGACCCGGATGTAGTCGTAGATCGAGCCGGGGTCGCCGGCGCCCCACGCCCGGTCCCCGGGGACGGGGCGGTGGCCGCGGCCGGTGACCGCGCCGTCCGGTACGGGCAGGTGCACGGAGCCGGCCTGCCCGGGTACAGCGGCATGACGGCTGCTGCTCGGCGACGTGCTCCGTGCCGGAGTGCTGTTCAACGGACCGACCCCTCCAACCCGCGACCGTCCGGATGTCGAGAAGACCGAGTATTCATCATCGAGGGGTACGTTCACACGCCCTCAACATCACAACATCAGATCGGGCGAAGGTTTTTGTCCTACCGCCCGCGCAACCACAATGCCACGCTCGCGCCCCCTTCCGGAGCGCGCGCTCCCCCTGAGCTCCCGATGGCATATGCGGCACCGCTCCCCTGCTGTTCGCTCCGCTCACGATCCGTCGGGCTCACTACCCGGCAGCGCCTGCTCGAACCAGACCACTTTGCCGATGCCCTCGGCCCGGGCGCCCCAGCGCAGCGCCAGCAGGTGGACCAGCTCCAGACCGCGCCCGCCCTCGTCGGCCTCGGCCGCGTGCCGCTCCCGGGGCGGGTCGGGCAGCGGGTCGGAGATCTCGACCAGCAGCGTCTCACCGAGCGTCAGCCGCACCCCGATGGGGGCGCTGGCGTACCGGACGGCGTTCGTGACCAGCTCGCTGACCAGCAGCTCGGCGGTGTCGGTGAGCTCCTCGACGCCCCACTCGGCGAGCATGGCGCGGACCAGCCGGCGGGCCCGGGAGACCGCGGTGGGCTCGGCCGGCAGGGTCCAGCCCGCCGTCGGGGTGCCGGCCTGGCCGTGGCCGAGCCGGGCCAGCAGCAGCGCGACGTCGTCCGGTTCCCGGCCCTGCTCCATGGTGTCCAGCACCGCCTCGCAGGCGGACTGGATGGAGGCGTGCGGTTCCTGGAGCACGGTGACCAGCCGGCCGAGGCCGACATCCAGGTCCTTGTCCCGGGACTCGACCAGGCCGTCGGTGCACAGCGCCAGCAGGCTGCCCTCGGGGATCTTCAGTTCGACCGACTCGAACGGAACTCCGCCGACGCCGAGCGGGGCGCCGGAGGGCAGGTCGAGGATGCGGCCGGCGCCGCCGGGCAGCGGGCCGCCGGTGTGGGTCGGCTCCGCGACGTCCTCTCCCGGCACCACCAGCACCGGCGGGATGTGCCCGGCCTTGGCGACGGTGAGCCGGGCCGTCGCCGGGTCGAAGACCGCGTAGACGCAGGTGGCCAGCAACGCCTCGTCCGGGCCCTGGGCGAGGTCGTCGGCCAGCTCGTGGACGTGCCGCAGCAGGACGTCCGGCGGCAGGTCGAGGGCGGCCAGCACCCGGACGGCGGTGCGCAGCCGTCCCATGGTGGCGGCGGCCCGCAGGCCGTGGCCCATCACGTCGCCGACCACCAGCGCGGTGCGGTCGCCGGGCAGCGGGATGACGTCGAACCAGTCGCCGCCGACCTCGGTGCCGCTGCTGCCGGGCACGTACCGGTAGGCGACCTCGACGCCGGTGGGCTGCGGGACCTGCTGCGGGAGCAGGGTGCGCTGGAGGGTGAGCGCGGCGGTGCGCTCGCGGGCGTAGAGGCGGGCGTTGTCCAGCGAGCTGCCGGCCCGGTCGGCCAGCTCGACGGTGAAGGCCAGGTCGTCCCGGTCGAAGCCCTCGCGGTAGCCGGCCCGGCTGACCAGCAGCAGGCCGATCACGATGCCGCGGGCGCGCAGCGGCACGACCAGCATCGAGTGCACGCCGAGGTCCCGGGCGGCCTGCATCTTCGGGTCCCCGGGGTAGGTGACCTCGTCCAGCTGTTCGGCGCCGGACAGCAGCTCGGGCACGCCGGTGCGCAGCACCCGGCCGCAGACGGAGTCCTCGGCGAAGGTGATCCGGGCGCCGCGGCGCAGCATCACGTCCACCTCGGGGCCGTCCTGGACGGAGGCGGTACCGAGCTGGAGCAGCGAGGTGCGCCGGTCGTGGCCGTGCCGGGGCAGGTCGTCGCCGTGCGCGACGGCCTGGAGCAGGATCACCGCCGAGTGGTCGGACAGCCGGGGGACGACCGAGCCGGCCAGCTCCTGGGCGATCCGGGAGGCGTCCAGCAGGTCGCCGACCCGGGAGCCGAACTCGTTGAGCAGCGAGAGCCGGCGCCGGGCGTGCTCGACCTTGGCGACCGCCCGGTAGCGCTCGGTCACGTCCATCACGGTGCCGGAGATGCCGAGCACCCGGCCGGAGCGGTCGGTCATCCGGCTGTAGGAGATCGAGCGGTAGCCGGCCCGGGTGGTGACCGGGGAGGCCAGGGTGACGTCGATGACCGGCTCTCCGGTGGCCAGCACCTGGCGCTGGATGGCGGTGATCTCGTCGGCGGCCCGCTCCGGCAGGGTCTCGCCGGTGGTGCGGCCGACGTGGTCGTCCAGGGCGACGCCGTTCATCTCGGCGAGGGTCCGGTTGACGGCGGTGTAGCGCAGGTCGGTGTCCATGATGGCGATGCCCAGCGGGGACTGCTCGAACAGCGCGTCGCGCACCGCGAGGTCCCGCTCGACGGCCCGGACGGCGCCCGCCTCGGCCATGTTGACCTGGAGGAACGGGGTGCCGTCGCCGTCCACCAGGAGGGAGATCCGGGCGTCCACGGCGACCGGTGCGCCGTCCCGGTCGCACAGCTCGGCGTGGCCGGCCCAGCGGCCGTGCCCCAGGGTGTCCTGGATCGCGGCCCGGATCCGGGCGACCTGCTCCCGGTCGGGGATCAGCTCGTCGATCCGGCGGCCGACCAGCAGCTCGTTCGGCCAGCCGAGCAGTTCCTCGGCGGCCGGGCTCCAGAGCACCACCCGGCCCGCGGTGTCCAGGATCGCGATGGCGACCTTGAGCATGTCCAGCAGGCTGCCCTCTCCGGGCGCACCGGGGCCGCCCGGGGCGTCGGCCGGACCGCCGGGGAACGGCCGGCCGGGGCGGCTGCGCAGGCCGGGCCGGACGCCCGGCTCGGCCGTCGCCAGCGTCGGCGCCGGCTGGTCGGGCCGCGCGGCGGCGGGGGCCTCGACGGTGCCGCCGCGACGGCGGCCGGCCGGTGGCCGGGGGGCGGCCGGACGGGCGGCGCGGCGCAGTCGGGCGCGGGCGGCGGCGCTTCCCGCGGAGCCTGCCCGCCGCCCTCCCCCGCCGCCGTTCCCGGTACTCGACACCGACGGGGCCTCCGGCTCTGGTCGGGATCGGCGTCGCCGGCTGGGGACGGCTCACCGATAGTGACGAATAGTGCCGAAAAGTGACATACCCAGCAGCATCCAGGCTATCCCGGCCCGCGGGTCGTCTTGTCCGATTGACCTACCCGGCGGACTGCGCGTCGCCCGCCGCCGACACGCTGTCCGCGGCCGCCGTCCCGCCCTGCGCGAGCAGCCGGGCAACGTGCGGCAGCACGTCACGGTCGTGGTCGATCCAGTCCACGGCGTCCAGCTCGTCCGGGCCCAGCCAGCGCAGCGCGTCGTGGTCCTGGAGTGCGCGCGGCTCGCCGGCCAGCAATTCCGCGGCCCAGAAGCGCAGCTCCAGGCCGGGGCGCACGGCCCACGCGCCCGGCAGCCGGGTCAGCGCGCGCGCCCGGACGCCGAGCTCCTCCAGCAGTTCCCGCTCCAGTGCCTGGGCCTCGGTCTCCCCGGGCTCGGTCTTCCCACCGGGGAACTCCCACCGGCCGGCCACCGCCTCGGGCGCGCTGCGCCGGGCGGCGAGCACCCGGCCGCGGTGGACCAGCGCACCGCCGACCACGATCCGGGGAGCGGCGGGGGTGTCAGGTGCGTCAGGGGTGGGGCCGGCGTGGGTCGCGTCCATGGCCCGACCCTACGACCTCAGGCGTTCCGGACCGTCCCGTCCTCGGCTTCCGGCCGGGCCGCCCCGTCCTCTTCGACCCAGTACATCTGCTTGTGCCCGCGGGCCGGGGCCCTTGGCGACCAGGAAGCGGTTGCCGTTGTCGTCCTGCCGCATCACCCGGTAGGTGCCCCTGGCGGGAGGGTATCGGGAGCTCCTGCGGCTGTCGCGCTCCGGGCCGGACGGGCTGGTCCCCGGCTCGCGTGGGGGTCGGGCCGGGGACGTGCCCACGACCGTACGGCCGGCGGGTTACCGGCAGGTACGGGCGCGGTCAACGGCCGGTTACCGGGTGCGCGGCCGCTCAGACCCGCAGGTCGGGCACCTGCTCACCGGTGGACAGGTCCAGTCCGCGGCGGATCTCCATGGTCGTCGGCGCCGTCTTGGCCACCAGCGCCCTGGCCCGGCGGACGGCACCCGCCACGTCGTCGCCGGAGGCCGCGGCGTCCCAGGCGGCGGCCGCCTGGGACTGGGCCTCGACCAGCTTGGCGATCTTCGGCTGGACGTCGGCCGGCCAGGGCGCCGACGGCGCGCCCAGCACCGCCGCCTCGGTCCGGGAGGCGACGGCCATCCGCCGGGCCCACGCCCGGTACTCGGCCTCGGCCCCGGAGACGTCCCCGTCCGGCGGGTCCAGGTAGACGTCGTTGAAGCTCCGGACGGCCTCCAGGTAGGCCAGCTGGGGCGCGGTCAGGCGGCTCCGGTCGGTGCGGACCGTTCCCCGGTGCGGGTCGTCGCGGTCCTCGAAGGCACAGGTGACGTACCGTGCGCCGGACGCCCAGTTCCTCGCGGTCGGGTAGAGGTAGACGTCGTCCATGCCGTCCGGGACGACCCACTGGTCGAGCGCGTAGCCGTCCAGCACCGTGCGGCAGAGCCGGCCGGCCGACGCGCGGACCTCGCTCTCGCCCGGGTAGGGGCCGTTGCCGTCCGGGAGTTCGGCGGTGCCCGCCACCTCGCCGTGGTGCGGCTCGGCGCAGGCCACCCGGTGCACCCAGTACACCGTCTCGTCGCCGTCCCCGCCCGCGGTGGAACCACCCTCGGGGGAGTCGTAGCAGTCGCCGGCCTTGAGGTCGGACCAGTGCACCGAGCCGGCCGGCGCCTTCGGGGCCTGGCCGTAGCGACCGGCCCGCGCCGAGCTGAAGTCGGCCGCGCCGAGCGCGAGCGCCAGCAGCACCGTGCCGATCGTGCCGAGCACCAGGCCGGTCACCGCCATCCCGGAGCCGCGCTCCTTGCGGCGGTTGATCTGGACCAGCGCGAGGATGCCGAACACCAGGGCCACCGGGGCCACCAGGAGCAGGCCGGTGACCAGGGAGCCGACGGCGAAGCCGTTGGTGGGGGCGGGTCCGGGGACGAACCCGGGGACGAACCCGGGGGCGGGGGCCGCGGCCGGGCCCTGGCCAGGGGCCGGGGCGTACGGGTGGCCGGGCTGGAAGCCGGACTGGGCGGAGGGGGTGACGGAGGCCCAGCCACCGGCGGGCAGCGGGTACGGCGGCTGGGGCGGGGCGGCCGACGGAGGGACGACCTGCGGGGCCGTGGCGGCGGGCGGACCGGCGGAGAGGTCGGGGGCGGCCCAGGGGTCGGCGGGGGCGGGCGGGGCGGGCTCGGGCCCGGTCGGCTCCGGCCCGGCCGCGGCGGGCCGCGCCGGCTCGGCGGTGTCCTTGCGGAAGCCCACCCGGGGATCCCGGCCGGCCGTCGGCGTCTGCGCCGGGTCCGTACCCGTGTCCGTCTTCGTCCCCGCGTCCGCGTCCGCGCCGGCCTCCGCAACCGCGGGCGACTCCGGCCCCGGGGCGGGCAGCTCGGACTCAGGCTCGGACACGTGGACTCCCCCAACCTGCCGGAACGGGCATCGGCTCGGCGCTCGGCGCCATGGCTCGGACCCGAACGGACCCGATCTGAACGGTCGCGCGACTTTACCCGATCTTTCCGAACGCCTGCCCGCCCCGCCCGGCCCGCCCTCCGTCGGCTCAGCCGCGGGCCAGGACCTCGCCGTGCAGCATCGAGAACCAGCCGTCCCCGGCGGCGCTCCACTCCCGCCAGCCGTCCGCGATCCGCCCCAGCTCGTCCCGGTCCGCGAAGCCCAGCTCGACCGCCGTCCGGCCCAGCGCGGTACCCGTGACCCGGTCCGCCCACATCCCGCCCCACCAGGCGCGCTGCTCGGGCGTCGCGTACGTCCACGTGCCGGCGCTCGCGGTGATCTCGGTGAAGCCGGCCGCGCGGGCCCAGGACAGCAGCCGCCGTCCGGCGTCCGGCTCGCCGCCGTTGGCGCGGGCGGTCCGCCGGTACAGCTCCAGCCACCGGTCCAGCGCGGGCACCTCCGGGAACCAGGTCATCGAGGCGTAGTCCACGTCCCGGACCGCGACCACGCCGCCCGGCGCCGTCACCCGCCGCAGCTCGCGCAGCGCGGCCACCGGGTCGGCCACGTGCTGGAGCACCTGGTGGGCGTGCACCACGTCGAACTCGCCGTCCCGGTAGGGCAGTCGGTGCACGTCGGCACGCTCGAACACGACATGGGACAGGCCCCGCCCGGCGACGTGCCCGGCGGCCTGTTCCAGCACCTCGGCGGAGGTGTCCACCGCGACCACCCGCCCCTGCGGGCCGACCAGCCCGGCCAGGTCCGCGGTGATCGTGCCGGGCCCGCAGCCGACGTCCAGCAGGGCCTGCCCGGGCCGCAGTTCGGGCAGCAGGTAGCCGGCCGAGTCGGCGGCCGTGCGGGAGCGGTGCGAGCGCAGCACGGCCTCCTGGTGGCCGTGGGTGTAGACGGCGGCGGGCTGCGGTCCGGTCATGAGGTCCCCCTGGGCGTGGTCGGCGCGGTGCTCCGCGACGCCCCCGACGCTACTCGCCGTCCCGAATCCCGAGAAGATGTGTCTCACATTCCGACCATGGCGGGCCCGGGCCGCACCCGGCCGCCGTACCGTGGAGGCGCCCCCGACAGAACGGTCCCCGCCCATGCCCGGCCCGCGCCCCTACGTCCTGCTGAGCGCCGCCGTCTCGCTCGACGGCCACCTCGACGACGCCTCCCCCGACCGGCTGCTGCTCTCCAACGCCGCCGACTTCGACCGGGTCGACGAGGAGCGCGCCGCCGCCGACGCGATCCTGGTCGGCGGCAACACGCTGCGCGCCGACAACCCCCGGCTGCTGGTCAACGACCCCGGACGCCGCACCGCCCGGCTGGCGGCCGGCCGGCCGGAGTACCCGCTGAAGGTGACGCTCAGCGCGAGCGGCGAGCTCGACGCCGGCCTGCGGTTCTGGCACACCGGCGGCGACAGGCTCGCCTACACCACGGACGCCGGAGCGGCGGTGCTGCGCCCCCGGCTGGACGGGCTGGCCGAGGTGGTCGCGCTGGGCGGAGCGGTGGACCTCGGGGCGGTGCTGGACGACCTGGGCGCCCGCGGGGTGCGCCGGCTGATGGTCGAGGGCGGCGGGGGCGTGCACACCCAGCTCCTGGCCGGAGGCCTGGCGGACGAGCTCCAACTGGCCGTCGCCCCCCTGCTGGTCGGCCAGGCCGAGGCGCCCCGGTTCGTCCGCCCGGCCGCGTTCCCGGGCGGCCCGGCCCGGCGGATGCGGCTGCTGGAGGCACGTACCGTGGGCGACGTCGTCCTGCTCAGGTACGCCCCGAAGGAGCCCGCGCCGTGACCCAGTCCGCGTCCACCGACCTCGACCACCTGCGCCGGGCCGTCCAACTCTCCCGCCGCTGCCCGCCCTCCGAGACGGCCTTCTCGGTCGGCGCGGTGATCGTCGGCGCCGACGGCGCGGTGCTGGCGGAGGGCTACAGCCGGGAGGCGGACCCGCACGACCACGCCGAGGAGGCGGCCCTGGCCAAGCTCCCGGCGGGCGACCCGCGGCTGCGCGGGGCGACCGTCTACAGCTCGCTGGAGCCCTGCGGGCAGCGCGCCTCACGGCCGATGCCGTGCGCCCGGCTGCTCGTCTCGGCGGGCGTGCCGCGGGTGGTGGTCGCCTGGCGCGAGCCGGACCTGTTCGTCACCGACTGCCAGGGCACCGCGCTGCTGGCGGCGGCCGGGGTCGAGGTGGTGGAGCTGCCGGAGCTGGCCGAGGAGGCCCGCGCGGTCAACGCCCACCTGCTCGGCTGATCTTTTGTATCATCCAGAAACAAAGAGCTCGCCCTCTCCGGCTCGCCCGCCGCCGCACCCACCGAGGAGCCATCCCATGCCCGCTGCCCCCGTCCGGCTGACCGCCCGCGCCCTTCTCCTGGACATGGACGGCACCCTGGTCAACTCCGACGCCGTGGTCGAGCGCTGGTGGAGCCGCTGGGCCGAGCAGCACGGCCTCGACCCCGCCGAGGTGCTCGCCGTCGCGCACGGCCGCCAGGGCCACGCCACCATGGCCGCCCTGCTGCCCGAGCGCCCGGTCGAGCTCAACCTGGCCGACAACGAGCGGATGCTCGACAAGGAGCGCGCCGACACCGAGGGCGTCGTCCCGGTGCCCGGCGCCGCCGCCTTCCTCGCCTCGCTGGCCGGCCTCCCGCACGCCCTGGTCACCTCCGCCGACCAGGCGCTCGCCCGGGTCCGGATGGCCGCCGCCGGCCTCCCGCTGCCGCCCGTCCTGGTCACCGCCGAGTCGGTGGGCGCCAGCAAGCCCGACCCCGAGGGCTTCCTCAAGGGCGCCGCCGCCCTCGGCTTCGCCCCCACCGACTGCCTCGCCTTCGAGGACTCCGGCGCCGGCATCGCCGCCGCCAGGGCCGCCGGCACCCGCGTCATCGGCATCGGCCCGCGTGCCCTCCCCCACCACCCGGACGCCCACGCCGACACCCTCACCGCCGTCACCGTCACCGCCGCCCCCGACGGCCTGCTCACCGTCACCATCGGCTGACCCCCGGAACACCGGACCGTCCGGGCCCGTGCCGGTACGGGCCCGGGCGGTCCGTTGTACGCGCCCGGCCGTCGAGTCCGCCCGCGGCGTCCGGGCGCACCCGGCCGGGGCCCCGCAGCGGCCGGGTGCGGCGGCATGCTCCGGCAGCGGGCTCAGCGGCCCCGAGGTCCCCGCGGGCCGTCGAACCGGTTCATGCGCTCCAGGAGTTGTCCCGTTCCGGGCTGCCAGAGGTCATCGACGATGCGGCCGTCGGCGAGGAAGACCACGCGGTCCGCGTACGCCGCGGCGGCCGGGTCGTGCGTGACCATCACGATCGTCTGGCCCATCTCCCGGACCAGCTGGCCGAGCAGGGAGAGGACTTCGGCACCCGTACGGGTGTCGAGATTGCCGGTCGGCTCGTCGGCGAAGACGATCTCCGGGCGCCCCGCCAACGCCCGTGCGCACGCGACGCGTTGCTGTTGCCCGCCGGAGAGTTCTCCCGGCCGGTGGCCGAGCCGGTCCGAGAGGCCGAGGACGGTGACGACCTCTTCGAGCCACTGCCGGTCGGGGCGGCGTCCCGCGATGCCCAGGGGCAGCGTGATGTTCTCCGCCACCGTGAGGGTGGGCAGGAGGTGGAACGCCTGGAAGATGAAGCCGATCCGCTCGCGGCGCAGCCGGGTCAGCTGCCGGTCCGAGAGGCGTGACAGCTCCATCGTGCCGATCCTGGCCGAGCCCGAGGTGGGCGAGTCCAGGCCGGCCAGGCACTGCATCAAGGTGGACTTGCCTGATCCGGACGGCCCCATGATGGCGGTGAACTGGCCCTGCTGGAACTCGACGGAGACCCGGTCGAGCGCGGTGACCCGGCGTGCGCCGCTGCCGTGCACCTTGGTCAGCTCCACGGTGGAGGCGGCGGGCGGCAGGCCGTGCGGCTGTCGGACCGCGTGGTGGGGCAACTGGGCCGAGGTCATGCGGGGCTCCTCAAGGGCGGTTCAGGTGCCGGAGGCCGAAGACCTCCGGGGACGTGCAGTCCGGTGCGGGAGGCGAGCAGGCACAGGACCCGGGCACACAGGGTCCTCGCGGCGTCGGCCGCCCGTCCGTAGTGCCCGGTGTCCTCCTGGTGGTCGAGGAGGACCGGGGCGTCCGCCGTGGTGGCGCTCTGCAGGGCGGCGCAGAGTTTCCACGCGTGCCAGGGCCGGACCCGGGCGTCGTTCCCCCCGCTGATGAGGAGCGCGGCCGGGTAGCGGACGCCGTCTCGTACGTGGTGGTACGGGGAGTAGGACAGCAGGGCTTCCCGGGCACCGGGGTCGGCCGGGTCTCCGTACTCCTCGCGCCAGAGCTTGCCGAGGCCGCCCTGGTCGTAGCGCGCCATGTCGGTCAGCGGGGCGGCGCAGGCGACCGCGGCGAAGAGGTCGGGGGAACGGGTCATCGCGGCGGCCAGGACCAGGCCTCCGTTGCTGGCGGCGAGCCCGGCGATCGTGTCGGGTCGCGCCTCGCCGGACGTGACGAGGGCCAGGACCCCCGCGCGCAGGTCGTCCACGGTGTCGGACTTGCCCGGCCCGCGCCCGGCCGCCGCCCACTGCGCTCCGAACTCCCCGCCGCCCCGGGCGTGCACCCAGGCGACGCGTCCACCGGCGGAGAGCCACCCGGCGAAGAGCGGGTCCCAGGACGGTTCCAGCGGGACGCCGAAACCCCCGTAGACCGTGACCAGCGTGGGCAGCGAGCTGCCGACGGCGTCCGGCGAAGGGTCGCAGACGGTCACCGGGACGTCGGTGCCGTCATGGCCGGCGGCGATGACGGTGCGCAGTGCGGAGCGACGGTCCGTGGCGGGAGCCGCGGCGCCCGGAGTGACGCGGTGGCTCAGGGCGCCGTGGCGGGGGTCGTCGGCGAGCAGCCAGACCGCACCGGTGAGCCGGCCGTCGCCGTCGTAGCCGGCGGGGCCGAGGCTCAGTCGCGCGGGCCAGCTGAAGCCGTGTTCGTCCGCCTCCTCGCCCGTGACGGCCCGATCCGCCCGCAGGATGTCGAGTCGGCGAGTGGTGCCGGTCCGACGCAGGACCGCCAGGTGCGGGGAGCGCCCCGGCCCCAGCACGCGCAGGGCCCGGACGCTGCTGCCCGAGGTGTCCGCGAGCGGACTGGGAGGGGCCGCGGCCCCCCGGGCGACGGCAGCGAGGTCCAGGAGGGACACCGTCTTCCCCCGCACGGCGACGTACAAGGCGTCCGTGCCCAGGGCGTACGCGCTGATGTCCAGGCCCTCCAGCGGCAGCGGGTGCCAGTCCGGCGCGGACCGGCCGTCCCAGTTCGTGCACCACCAGCGGGCGGGCGCCCCGTCGGGTGTCCGCGTGCGCAGGAGCACGTGCCCTCCGGGGCCCGCGTGCAGGGACATCCGCACCGGACCGGGCACGGGGCTGGACACGGAGCGGGTGGTGCCGTCCTGGAGGCCGTGGACCCGCAGCGCGTGCTCGGTGCGGGAGCCGGCGCTGTACAGCAGGAAGGAGCCGGTGAACGCGACGGCCGGGTGCGGTGCGGCATCGGGCAGGTGGCGCGCCTCCGTCCCCGGCGCGACGGACACGAGGTGAAGTCCGCCGCTCTCGTGGCCGTCACGGTGGAGCTGTGCCACGACCATCCGCCCACCGGGGTCGGGCTGCCACCCGGCCAGCCGGCCCACCGATGTGCGGTCACCGATTTCGAGGAGCACCCGGTGCCGCCCGCCCGGCTCCGTCACGCGCAGCGACTCACTTCCCTGCTCGGTGAGTTCATGGCTGAAGAGCGCGCCTCCGGCCTCGGCGTTCGGGCTGAGCGGACGGCCGGTCGCGGCCGCCTCGATCTCACCGAGCGACCGCTCCCAGGCGGCCATGGCGTCCCGGTGGTGATCCGTGTGCCGTTCCAGCAGGGCGCGCTGGCCGGCCAGCCAGGTCTGCGCACGTACGGACCCGGTGTCCTCCAGCCAGCGGTACGGATCAGCCACGCGGCACCTCCACGAACTCCTCCTCGGACGGAACCCGGGCGTCGACGGTCCGGGCGGGGCGCGCCGCGATGTAACCGCCGGTCACCGCGAGGAGCAGCACGACGACCGCGGCGCCGGTCAGCGTGGTGGTCAGGCCGAAGGCGTGGGAGCACGCTCCCGCGAGGATCGGGCCGAGCGGGGCGACGGCCTGGGAGAGGAAGCCGCTGCCGCTGTACACCCGGCCCTGGAGTTCGGGCGGGGTGATGCGCACCTGAGTGGCGGCGATGACCACGGTGATCACCGGGCCCGCAGCCGTGGCGACCGCGAGCAGCAGGGCGGCCCCCCAGGTGCTGTGCACCGTGGCGAAGCCCAGGAGTGCCGCGGCAACCACGCCGGTGGCACCGGCGACGCCGGGCCCGGGAGGAAGCCGCCGGGCGACGGGCGCGGCGGCCAGGGACCCGATCAGTCCGCCCGCCCCCATGGCGGCGGTCTGCACCCCGACGCCCAGCTCACCGGCCCCGGATCCTTCGGCGGACGCGATGATGACGATCAGGAGGCCGTTGAAGACGAGGTTGAGGACGGTCGCGTTGAGTGCCGCGTACCGCAGGAACGGGGACCGCCACAGGAAGCGCAGCCCGGTGAGGGTCGCCTCCAGCGGGTTCTGGTCCACGGTGGCCGTGGGCCCCGCGCCCGACGGCAGCAGGAGGGCGCAACCCGCGGCTGCCAGGTACGTCGCGGAGTCGGCGGCGAACACCCAGGCCGCGTCGACCTTGAGCAGGGCCCCGCCCACCAGGGGCCCGGCGATCATCGCGACGGCCATCCGGCTCTGGATCAGCGCCAGGGCGCGGGGCAGCAGGTCGGCGTCCACGAAGTTCCGTACGGCGACGTTCTCCGCGGGCGCCAGCGTGCTGCCCACGGTGCCGAGCAGGAACGCGGCCAGGACGAGTACCCCCAGCGGGGCCGCATCCGATGTTTCGAGGACGGCGAGGGCTCCGAGCACCAGAGCGCCCGCCGCGTTGCAGCCGAGCAGCAGGGTTCTGCGCTCATAGCGGTCGGCGAGCACGCCGGCCGGCAGTCGGGCGAGCACGATGCCCAGGGACATCGCGGTACTGATGAACCCGGCCTGCCGGACGTCTCCGCTGTGCTGGAAGGAGATCACGGGGAGGGCGATGACCGAGGCCGCCGTGCCCACGGCGGAGGCCGACTCACCGAAGAACAGCAGCCAGAACTTCCAGCCCAGGCCTCGCTTCGGGTCGTGCGCCCGTGCCGTCGACGCCCCGCTCATGTCATCCTCCTCGCGAACTGCCGTTGGACGTCGGACATCGGATGCGCCGTCATGGTCGAGGGGACGGCCACCGCCAGCGCCGCGGCGACGGTCACGCCCACGGTCCAGGGGACGTCGAAGGCCGGCATCGCACCGGTGCCCAGGACCAGGGCCAGGGGGACCAGGCAGGCGATCGCCGTGACGGCGGCAAGGGCCACACCGACGACCGTCGCCCCCGCGGCCTCGTACACCACGCAGCGCAGCATCTGGAACCGCCCGAGGCCCAGGGCCCGCAGGTGCGCTCGTTGCGCCCGCCGGTCGCGCTGGGCGAGGGAGCTGGTGTTGGCGGCGGCCAGCAGCGCATAGCCCGCGACGACGGCCACGATGAGCCGGGAGGCCAGGTCGTCGGCGGCGTTGCGCGGGCTGAGTTCGGCGAGGTGGTCGGCGCGGGAGGCGACCTTCTGGCCCTGCGCGCGCGGCCAGCTGTCCGCCGCGCCGGTGAGCAGGATCCGGTCGGCGTAGGCGGACGGCGTGTGTTCCAGCGCCGTCGACCGCGGGATCACCAACTCCGGGAAGGCCAGGTCCCGTTCGTAGACGGCGGCCAGGGTCAGCGTCTGCGGGGAGCCGTCCGCCATGGCGAACCTCACCTCCTGGCCCAGGCGCCAGTGGTGTCCGTCGGTCTGCATGGCACCGGCGGCGAAGGTGCCCTGCCGCACGTCGGAGATGCGGCCTTCCCGCACCTTGAGGTCCAGGACCTCGGCCAGGGGGCCGCCGTCGACCCCCCACGCGCTGGTGGCCACCGGCTGGTCGTCGTACCAGGTGGGCGGAGCCGTGACCTCGGTCGCCACCAGCGGGACCGCCGTCCCGTCGGAGACCGCGGGCGCCGCGACCGGGAGCCGGGCCCCGGGTTCGGCCGTGACGACCGCCACCGCGCGCAGGCCCTCCTCGGCCTGCCGGTGCTTCGCCTGCCCCATGGTGGCCCCGGCGCCGAGCAGCGACACCGCGATGCCCACCGAAAGGAGCACCGGCACCGCCATCGCCGTCGTCCGCGCGGGTGTGGCCCGCAGGCCCACGGCCGCGATGCGGCCCACCCGGCGGTCGAACAGGCGCATCACCGCGGTGGCCGGACGCACGAGCGGCGGCACGATCCAGGGAGCCAGCACGGCCAGTACGGGGATCACCACCAGCGCGACGCCGGGGGCCATCGCGGCGCGGAGCGTCGCCGGCAGGTCCATGAACGCCATGACGAACAGCAGCGGGGCACACATGGTGACCAGCAGCACGAGGCCGGTCACCAGGCGCGCCGTGCTCCGGGAGGAGGCCACGGACAGCTCCGCGTCCCGCAACAGGGTGCCGGGGCTGACCCGTCCCGCGGCGAGCACGCTCGCCAGAGCTGCGAGCACCCCCACGCCTGCCGTGGTGAGGCAGACGGCCACCGCCGTCCACACCGTCTGGTCCGCGGCGGGAAGCGAGGCCTCCGCCGGGAACAGCCGGCGGTCGAGGAGAAGGCTCCGGCCGAGTCCCGCCAGCGGAACCATGCCCACGGCCGCGCCCACCGCCGCCGACACCAGGCCGAGCCGCGCGACGTCGAAGGCGACGAGACCACGCAACCGGTTCGCGCTGACTCCCAGGGCGCGCAGCACGGCGAACTGGGAGAGCCGCTGCCCCGTCCACAGGGAGACGGTGGATCCGATGACCATCACCGCGCACATCAGCAGCATGGACATCAGGAGTGACAGGAGGTTCCGCGCATCCTGCGCGGCGGCCCAGGCCGCGGAGTTCTTCGGGTACTCCGGGAGGCTGGCCCCGATGAAGAGCAGTGCGCTGGCGCCCAGTCCGGCGGCCGTCACGGCGCATGCCAGGGCCGCGCCCGCCACTCTGCCGGGATAGGCCCGGACCTCGGCGGCGAACAGTCGGCGCATGCTCGTCGGGACGGCGAGAGGGCTGGAAGGCGCGGACACGTTTGCTGTCCTCCATCGGAGCGTAAGCTGGAAGGAGCCGGGGAGGCCGCACTGACCGCGGCCTCCCCGAACTCGCTTCTTTGGTGCGGGTCTTGCTCAATTATCCGTGTGTCAGTGGCACACGATGATGCTGGCGGTGCTGATCGGGGCCTCGACCACGATCTCCTCGTCCAGCTCCTGCAGAGCGAGAACGTTCAGCATGTGAAGTCACCTCCTCCCCTTGTCCGGACCGAGCCGCACAGTTCCGACGCAACGTCGGATCAGTGGCAGCCACCCAGGCTGATGGTGCTGATCGGGGCGTCGACGACGATCTCCTCGTCGAGCTCCTGCAGAGCGAGAACGTTCAGCATGTGAAGTCACCTCCTCGATGCATTCCGGGGTTTGCGGCGGACGTCACCGGTGCCTCAGTGGCACACGACGAAGCTGGCGGTGCTGATCGGGGCCTCGACCACGATCTCCTCGTCCAGCTCCTGCAGAGCGAGAACGTTCAGCATGCGAAATCACCTCCTCGATGCATTCCGGGGTTTGCGGCGGACGTCACCGGTGCCTCAGTGGCACACGACGACGCTCACGGTGCTGACCGGGGCCTCGACCACGATCTCCTCGTCCAGCTCCTGCAGAGCGAGAACGTTCAGCATGCGAAATCACCTCCTCCCCTCGTCCGGACCGAGCCGCACAGCTCCGACGCAACGTCGGATCAGTGGCAGCCACCCAGGCTGATGGTGCTGATCGGGGCGTCGACGACGATCTCCTCGTCGAGCTCCTGCAGAGCGAGAACGTTCAGCATGCGAAGTCACCTCCTTCCCAGTCGAGTCCGGTCGGGTCACCGGTGGCGGTCCTTCCGGCCGGGGGCCACTCCTGGGTGGAGTGGCCGCCGGGGAGCAGGCGGCTACCGGGAGTCTGGGCGGCTTTCAGCGCGATGATCGCGCCGGCGGAGCCGGTCGCCAGGTCCGTCGAAAGACGGACCAGTTGATCTCCGTGCAGCACCTGGGCGCCGTCGTGCGGCGCGACGTGGAGAGCCAGGGCCCGGAGGTGGTCGTCGAGCTCGCCTCGCCGGTCAGGTAGACGCAGGAGGGCATGGGAGAGCACGTATGCGAGTCCGGCGCGACCACTGAACAGCCCTCCTTGGACGACGAGTTGAACCGCACCGGCGCTCACGGCGCCCGCCACGATCGCGTCGGCGTTCACCGCCTCGGCCTGCGCCGCGGGCAGCGCCAGGGCCGCCAGGGCGACACCGCCGGAGCCCTCGGCCAGGTAGGGCAGCAGGCGGTTGGAGCTGTGCATCTGGAGCATGCCGTCCAGGTCGCGTGCGAAGCGCAGATCGCATCGCACCGCCCGTTCGGCGGCCTGCGCCCATTCGACGTCACCGGTGGCCTCGGCGCAGCGCGCGAAGAGCACGGCGGGGCCCGACCAGCCGTTCATCAGCCCGGGGCGGTCCAACAACCCCGGCCTGCCCACCAGTTCACGGACACGCTCGGCCAGGCGGATGCCCTCGTCCTTCAGGTTCGCGTCCAGGAACAGGTGCGCGATGCCCGTCAGCCCGCCGAACAGGCCGGGTGACGCCGGGAGCGGTCCGTCCAGGAGCCGGTCGATGAGGTTCGCCGCCTCCGCGTGGCCCTGCCTGTGCAGGAGCCACGCGGAACCGGCGAGTCCGTCGTAGAGCCCGCGGGCGCCGTCGGACGGAGCACGGCTCGCGCTCCTCGCCAGCCACTCCACGTGCTCGGCGGACGGCTCGACGCCGGCGGCCAGTTGGGCCAGGAGGACTCCCGGTGCGCCGTACGCGAGACCGAGCGAGGCACCCGGGCGGTGTCCGGCGACGTCACCGGGAAAGAGCCGGTCGGTACGGCCGGGGTCGGCCGCGTCGGAGATGCCGCGGAGCAACGCGGCCGTGGACGGCGCGGTCGACTCCGCCACCGCGACCGGATCCGACCCGGCGGCCGGCAGGTGCGGCCGCAGGGCGGGCGACAGCGCGAGCCGCTCCGTCATCTGCCGCACGAACTCCGGTGGCAGCGTCGGGAACGAGGTGGTGGCCAGCTCGATCAGCGGGGCGACCGCGGCCGGGTTGCGCAGGGTCAGCACGGTCAGCGGAGCGAAGGCCGCCAGCTGGCAGCAGCCCAGGGCGAACAGGTCGGCTTCTCGCGGGTCGGTGATCGTGGGGTCGGTGAATCCGGGGGCTCCGAGGGTGAGCGTGCGCACGGAGTCGACCGGCATGGCCAGTTCGAAGTCCACCAGTGCGACTGTTCCGTCGGGCCGGATCAGGATGTTGCGGTGGTGCAGGTCGCCGAAGGCGAGGCCGGCTTCGTGCATCGCCGTCACGTGCGACTCGACCTGTCGGAGCCGGTCGACGGCGAGCGCGGCGAAGTCCTCGCGGGCCCGCTCCGACGGCCGGTGGCGGGTGAGCGGATAGTCCCGGCCCAGCCAGGTGTTGAACGGCTCGCCCTCGACGTACTCCATCGCCAGGTAGCGGTGCTCCCACACGGTGAAGGACTCGTACTGCTGCGGGACGAACGGGAGATGACTCAGTTTCGCGAGGACGGATTCCTCGGTGCGCAGCCGGTCCACGGCGTCGGCGCCGCTTCCGTCGAGCCCTGCGTGCGGCCGGGCCTCCTTGAGGACGACCTGCCGGCCGTCGCCGCTCTCGGCGAGGTAGACGCCTCCTCCGTTGGAGAAGTGGAGCGCCTTGAGGACCCGGTATCCACCGAGCGTTCCGTCCCCGGCCATGCCGTTGTCCGCGGCCAGGTGCTCGGCCAGGAAGTCCGGCACCGGAGCCCAGTCGGGCAGGCTGAACGCCGGGCGCCGGTGGTCCGGCACGAGACGCCGGTCGGGGTCGCGCAGCGCCGGCACCCTGGTGCCGTCCGCGAGTTCGCACCACATCAGGGCGAAGGCTCCGTAGCGCACGGAGACCGGCCCCTCGTTCCACCGGTGGTCGGACAGCACGTACGGCCCGGGACGCCCGCGCAGGACCTTGTCGAGTTCCTCGAGGGCCTCGCGCAGCTCGCCCTCGGTACGCGGGTACACGGTCACGGTCTTGCCGCTGCTGGCCCGGTGCGCGTACTTGGTGTTCATCGCGGTGACGATGTGCCGGCTGCGCAGGAACTTCCAGGGGAGCCGGAGCCGGCGGCACACCTCCCAAGCCGACTCGATGGTCCGCTCCGCGGCCTCCGGGGTGGCGCTGACGTGGATCTTCCAGCCCTGCTCGGGCAGTTTGCCGGCGTCGGCCGGCACCAGGAACTCCCAGACGCCTTCCTCGACCCGTCGCCAGCCCTCCGGGACATCGCCGTCGGACAGGGAGAAACGGGACTTGGAGTCCGCGCAACGGTCCAACGGTTCGTACCAGACGGGGTCGGCGATGGTGAACGCCTCATACCTCGGGTCCATTCGCCTTCCCCTTTCCATGGAGGGTGCTCGGGATACGCTTCGACAATGCGAGTCGAAAGAACAGCCGAGTAATCGAAACGAGTTTCCCGATTCGCGACCGTTGCCCTGTCGACACGAGCGATCCTCTCCCGCGCCCCACCCGTTGGCAATGCGGCAAAGCCAGAACTTAAGCGGACAACAACCCTCCGGAAGACGCCGTCCGCGCGCTGTCGAACGCCGCACCCCAGGGGGGCCGCGGGCGCCGCACGCGGCCCCTCGTTCGCACAAGTCGAACGCCGGGTTCCGCCGGTGCGGCCGTGACCGAAACGAATCCCCGGGTGACCGGAAAACAGCCCCCGCTCATCCATATTCGGCATGGCACGATGAACGGCATGAGAACGCGCATTGTGCTGGCCGATGACCAAGCCAGCATACGAATGGGCTTCCGCCGGATCCTCGAAGCCCAGCCCGACATGCAGGTCGTCGGCGAGGCGGGGAACGGCGTGGCCGCACTGGAGGTCGTACGGTCCCTCGTTCCGAACGTGCTGCTCGCGGACATTCGCATGCCGGAGATGGACGGCCTGGAGCTCACGCGGGAGGTCGTCCGGACCGTCCCCGAGGTCCGCGTCGTCGTCGTGACCACGTTCGACCTCGACGAGTACGTCCACACGGCCCTGCGGGAAGGAGCCTGCGGGTTCCTCCTCAAGCGGTCCCGCTCCGCCGTGCTCGTGGAGGCGGTCCGGGCGGCGGCGTCGGGCGATTCCATGATCAGCCCGGAGATCACCACGCGGCTGCTGAGCCGTCTGCGCCACGAGCGCCGCACCGTCCGGCAGCCCGGCGAACCGCTGACCGTGCGCGAGGAGGAGGTCGCCCGCCTTGTCGCGGAAGGGCTCACCAACTCCGACATCGGTGCGGAGCTCTTCATCTCGATGGGCACGGTCAAGACCCATCTGGCCCGGCTGCAGAAGAAGTTGGGAGTCCAGAACCGGGTGGGGATCGCCGCCTGGGTCTGGGAGTCCGGGCTGCTGGCGGAACCGTAGTCCGACCGCCGGGGCGCCGCACACGGCCGGAGCGGCCGTTGTGGCCGGGGCGCGCGTGGAACGCGCCCCGGCCACAACGGGCCGGCCCGGACGATCCGGTCCACGATCTGCCGAATGGCCGATACCGGCGGAACCCGGGATCCGACAGCATGGCCCCATGCTGTCACCGCCCGTGGCCGAACCCGACGAGTCCTCGCCCGGCTCCCGTCACACCGGAGTCGGCTACGCCATCGCCAGTGCGGCGGGGACCACCCACTGCGCTCCCGGCCCGTGCCCGCGCAGCAGTTGGTGGCCGAGCCGGGTGACCGTGTGGACGGCATGGCTGCGGTTGCGCCTGGTGGAGATCAGGCCGGCGGCGCGCAGAACGGCGGTGTGCTGGCTGACCGCGGCACTCGACACACCCAGCCGTTCCGCCAGCTCGGTGTTCGTGCAGCCCTCCTTGAGCGCCTGCAGCGCGGCGGCCCGGGTCCGGCCCATCAGTGCCGCCAGGCTCTCCAGTTGTCCGGGCTGCCTGTCGACCCGTCCGTCGGCACTCCCTCCCAGCAGATGGACGAGTTCGTCGCTGTGCGGCCGGTCCGGGAAGAACAGCTGCGGCGCCTCCTTGCCGTTCGACCCCGAGCCGGGCACCACGACATGGCCGGGTCGTGCGAGGAACAGGGAGGGTGACAGGACGAGCCCCTCCCCGCACAGGTGCAGTTCCCCGGACTTGAATCCCGAGATCTCCAGAGCGGGCGCGCTCCACCGGATGCCGGGCCCGAGACTGTCCAGCAGCACCTCCACACCATCGCGGCACATGATGTCGCGCATGGTGTCGCGGGCCGCGTCCAGGTGCGTCCGGACCGAACTCCAGTGGGGCGCGACGGCCAGGCGGAAGAAGTCACGCATGGCCGCCAGAACCTGCAGCTGGGACGTACTCATTTCCGCACGAAACGCCGTCCCTGAGCGCTCCGTGCCGGTACAGAGCTCAATCAGCTGTTCGGAGTCGGCCTCGTATCGCATCAGCTGCCCGACGCGCCCCGTTCGAGGGTCGCGCTGGGCGAGATGTCGGTGCACGCTTCGACGCCATGGGTGAAACCCTTCTTCCTGTTCTTCGCGGAACGCCTCGAAGGCGAAGACGTTCTCGATGGCCGGGGTCTCCGACTCGCCGATTCTGATTCGCGCCAGATCGGCCGTGGTCAGAACGATGCGGAACATGAGGAAAGCACTCCTATGGGGGGAGGAAAAGTGCTCTTCGTCGAGAAGCGCACGTGGCGGGGTGGGCAGGTCGCACTTGCGCCGATCAACCGTCGGTTCTCCAGCGGCCTACTTGCGCTTGAGGATCCGGACGGCGCCGTCGCGCGTCCGGGCTCTGATCGAGCGCTCGGCCGATGGCACGTCCCGGAGCTCCACCTGCACGTCGCCTCCGTCCTTCCCTGAGGCTGACACGTGGTAGGGCGCAGGTGGGTCCGGCAGCTCCACCGAAATGTCCCCGACGTCGGAGTCGACGACGACCTGACTCGGCGCGGCGGAGAAGGAAAGGGAGACCGGTGCCCTTCGCGTGGAGGCCGCGACGTCGGCGGACCGGGCTTCACGCACGCGGATCCGTCCGCTCTCAGAGCTGAGACGGAGCGGTCCGAGCGGCCCCTCGACCGTGATGTCTCCCGTCCGGGTGGAGATCTGGGCCGGACAGCACATGCCCACCGCGGTCACGGATCCCGGAGACGTCACGGTCACCTCGGTCCCGGCGGGGATCTGGACCACGTAGTCCACACGGCAGTTGACGGGGATGCCGGTGCACTCGGCGGCAAGGCGGAGCGTGCTGTCCGTCAGCTCCCAGGAGGAGTGGCCCGCCTTGGCGGCCGAGCCGGCCAGCTCCCTGGAGACCGCAAGGGAGTCTCCGGGCCCGTGCTGCAACCGCACGCGGCCGTCTCCACTCAGCACGACGGCGAGGCGTGTGCCCGTGAACGCGAACAGGCGGTGATCGTTCCGGGGCGAGGCATCAAGGTCATCCAGCACACGTACGCTCAGAAGCGCTACCACGGCACCCGTGACCAGCAACGCCAAAACGATTCGTCCCCCCGTTCGCTCAGACATGCTCACCAGCGTTTCAAGCGAGCGCTCCCAGCGGTATCAGCCGTTCGGCAGATTGTGCGGTCCCGATTCCTCGTCTGTACTGTCCAGCGGCAACACCAGCGCGACCCGCCACCCGCACGGGTGGTGCGGGCCGGCGGTGAGCGCTCCCCCCAGTTCCCGGGCGCGCTCGGAGAGACTGCTGATGCCGGTTCCACCGGTCCCGGTCGGGCGTTCCACCGCGAGCCCGGCGCCGGGGCCGGGTGCGTCGTCGACGACGGTGACGTGCAGCTCCGGCGAGCCCGTGGAGGTCGCGCAGCGTATCCCGATCACCACCCGGGACGCGGTGGCCGCGTGCCGCCGCACGTTGGTGAGCGCCTCCACGATCACCCGGTACCCCAGCCTGCTGGCCTCGTGCGAAATGCGCGCCACGGCCTCCTCCGGCACGTCCAGGACGGCCTTGGGCGCACCCGTACGGTTGAACCTCGCCACCAGGGAGGCCAGTTCGCTCAGGTCCCGCCTGGGCGCGTCGGACTGCCGCGGGACCGCGCCCGACTCCTGCGCGGCGTCGTTCCCGGCGGTCAGCTCCGGCCGCCGGACAGCCTCGAGGGCGCGCCTGCGCTCCTCGGCCGCCGGGACCTCGGCGAGCAGCTGGACGGTGTGGTCCATCGCCTTGAGTGCCTGCGCACCGGCGGCACCGATCTCGGACAGAAGCTCCAGCGCCTGCTGGGGATCCTCCTTGGCCAGCACCTGCGCCGCTTCCACCAGGACGACGACCGCGGTGACGTCGTGGGCCGCGTAGTCGTGCAAGTCCCGTGCCAGATTCATGCGTTCGGTTCGCCGCTCGGCGGCGAGGGCCGCCCGGTTACGGGCGTCGAGCCCTCTCAGGTACAAGCCGATTCCCACCGCGACGATGGACAGGATCGCCCAGATGAGGCAGAGCTGCAGGCTCTCACCACGGCTGGACGGTGGCACGGTGTTCAGAGCGATGCGCAACGGCGACAGCGTGATCGCCGCCGCGAGGAACGCGGCCAGGGCGGTGGCGATCGTCGCGGGCTGCCGACGCACCCCCACGACCACGAGAATCATCAGGGCCAGCGTCTCGGCCGTCCACCAGTTCGCCGCGGCGGACCGGGCCGGGCCCTGATAGGTGAACGTGACGAGCAGCGACACCGCACCCGCGGCGGGCACCATCGCGAGCAGGGACGCCGGCTGGCGGGGGCCCCATACGACCAGGGCCAGGGCCGAGACGATGCCGGCCGCACCGGACACGCTGATGAGCGGCCCGACGGAGCGGGTGGTGAGCAGGGCGATGGTCACCGTCGCGGCGACGAGCACCACGCACAGGACCCCGCGTAACCACGCCCACTGCCGACCGTCATCACGCGTCTGCCTCGTCACCAGGAGAAGGCTAGTGGCCGCGACTTGACCGTGCTGGTGAAAACGTCGCTTCGCGTGATTCCACCGGCACGACGCGCGGGCACGGAAGGGGCCACCGGTACCCGGTCGCCCCTTCCGTGCACTCCGCCTCACAGGAACGGGGCGGTTCGCGGTTCCGCTCAGACGTTGAAGCGGAACTCCACCACGTCGCCGTCGTGCATGACGTACTCCTTGCCCTCGATGCGGGCCTTGCCCTTGGAGCGGGCGTCGGCGATGGAGCCGGTCTCGACCAGGTCGGCGAAGGAGATCACCTCGGCCTTGATGAAGCCCTTCTGGAAGTCGGTGTGGATGACTCCGGCGGCCTCGGGGGCGGTGGCGCCCTTCTTGATGGTCCAGGCGCGGGCTTCCTTGGGACCGGCCGTCAGGTAGGTCTGGAGGCCGAGGGTGTCGAAGCCGACCCGGGCGAGGGTGGCGAGGCCGGGCTCCTCCTGGCCCATGGACTGGAGGAGCTCCAGGGCCTCGTCGTCGTCCAGCTCGATCAGCTCGGACTCGATCTTGGCGTTCAGGAAGATCGCCTCGGCCGGGGCGACCAGCTCCCGCTGGGCGTTCTTGAAGTCCTCGTCGGCCAGCTCGGCCTCGTCCACGTTGAAGACGTAGAGGAAGGGCTTGGCGGTCAGCAGGTGGAGGTCGCGGATCGGGGTGGTGTCGAAGCCGGCCTCGAAGAGGGTCTTGCCGGTCTCCAGGATCGCCTGCGCGGCCTCGGCGGCGGCCAGCACGGGGGCGGTGTCCTTCTTGAGGCGCGCCTCCTTCTGGAGCCGCGGCAGGACCTTCTCGATGGTCTGGAGGTCGGCCAGGATCAGCTCGGTGTGGATGGTCTCGATGTCGTCCTTGGGCGACACCTTGCCGTCCACGTGCACCACGTCCGGGTCGGTGAAGGCGCGCACGACCTGGCAGATCGCGTCCGACTCGCGGATGTTGGCGAGGAACTTGTTGCCCAGGCCCTCGCCCTCGCTGGCGCCGCGCACGATGCCGGCGATGTCGACGAAGTCGACGGTGGCCGGGAGGATGCGCTGGGAGCCGAAGATCTCGGCGAGCTTGGCCAGCCGCTCGTCCGGGACGCCGACCACGCCGACGTTCGGCTCGATGGTGGCGAACGGGTAGTTGGCCGCCAGCACGTCGTTCTTGGTCAGGGCGTTGAACAGGGTCGACTTGCCGACGTTCGGCAGGCCGACGATTCCGATCGTGAGCGACATGAAGCGCAGTCCCGTGGGCTTGGAGGAGTTGGGTCGGCACCGTACGGGCCGACCCCCAAGTCTACGGGCAGCCCCCGCCCTGCCTCACGGCACCGGCGGCTTCGGCGGCTCGGCCGTGCCGGGCACGCCGGAGCGGAACGCACGGCACTCGTCCTCGGCACCGGCCGGGATGTCGAGCCGGACGCGGTCGAAGCGTCCGAACGTGAAATCGGTCATGCTGTTCCCCCGTGAAGAGACCCGCGAACGGATCCGGTGATCATCGTCCGTCGACCCGGCCGGGCAGGTCAGCGCACCTGAGTGACGATCACATCACCACCCCGTCCGAAGACACGGGGCAAGACCTGAACAGTCCATTACACAGTGTGGCGATGATCGGACCGTACGTTGGTCGGGTGGAGCAGAGCATCCGTACCCAGCCGCCAGGGCCCAGACGCCGTCCGCCGACCGGCGCGGCCGCAGCCACCGTCCCCGGTCCAGGCCGGCCTCCCGAGAGCGCCGGAGCCCCGGGCTCCCGGCAGCGCCCGGGGGCCGGCCCGCCCGCCACCACCCGCCCGGCCGGCCCCCGGCTGCGCCTGCGCCTGCCGCTGCGCGGACGCGGGCGCGGCGACCAGCAGCTGTACGGGCGGCGGCGCACCGGTCGGCCGACCCGGCTGACGGCCGTCGGCACCGGGGTGGTCGCCGTCCTGGCGACGCTCGCGGTGGCGGGCGTGGACCGGCTGCTCTTCGGCGGCCTGGGCTGGCTGTTCGGCCTCGGCTACCTGGTGGTCTGCTTCCAGCTGGCCGTCCGGGTGCGCTACGCCGACCTGCTGGCCGCACCGATCAGCGGGCCGATCGCCTTCGCCCTCGCAGTGCTGCTGCTGGAACCGGTGAGCTCCTCGGGCGTCACCGCCCAGGTGGTGTCGCTGGCGACCGGGCTGGCGCTGCGGGCCGGCTGGCTGTTCTCCGGCACCGGGCTGGCGGCGTTGATCGTGCTCGCCCGGTTCGTCGCCCAGCGCCGGATCCACCGCTCCCGCTGAGGCCGCTCCCGCGAGGCCGGCCTCAGCCCTCCGTCCGGGCCGCCGCCATGGCGGCTCCGACGATGCCCGCGTCGTTGCGCAGCTCCGCCGGCACCACCCGCGCCCGGCGGTGCTTCAACAACGGCAGGAACCTCTCGTGCTTGCGGCTCACCCCGCCGCCGATCACGATCAGCTGCGGCGAGAAGAGCATCTCCACCAGGTCCAGGTACTCGTCGACCCGCCCGGCCCACTGCTCCCAGTTCAGCCCGTGCCGCTCCTTGGCGGCCGAGGAGGCCCGGCGCTCGGCGTCCTTGCCGTGCAGCTCCAGGTGGCCCAGCTCGGTGTTGGGCATCAGCGTGCCGTCCACGAACAGGGCGCTGCCGATGCCGGTGCCGAAGGTGAGCACCAGGACCACGCCCGACCGGCCCCGCCCGGCGCCGTGCGTCAGCTCGGCCAGCCCGGCCGCGTCCGCGTCGTTCAGGACGGTCGCGGGCATCCCCAGTGCCTCGCGGAAGAGGCCCGCCGCGTCCAGGTCGATCCAGCCCTTGTCCACGTTGGCCGCCGTCCTGGTACGGCCGTCGACCACCACGCCGGGGAAGGTCAGCCCGACCGGGCCCTGGTGGTCGAACTGCCGGACCACCTCGCAGACGGCGGCGACCACGGCCTCGGGGGCGGACGGCTGCGGGGTGAGCACCTTGTAGCGCTCCGCGGCGAGCGTGCCCCGGGCGAGGTCGACGGGCGCGCCCTTGATCCCCGAGCCGCCGATGTCCACGCCGAATACCGCAGTCATCTCGTCCACCCTCCGCCGTCGGCCGCGGGCCGCTCGTCCACGGCCTGTGATTGTCCACAGCCTGTGCACAAAACTACGAGAGTGCGCCCGGGCGCGCACAGCAGGCGGTCGCACAGCAGAAGACCCGGCACCCCCACGGGGTACCGGGCCTTCCGGGAAGTGTCAGAGCTTGCCCGCCGCCTCGGCGCGCAGGTCGCGGCGCAGCTCCTTGGGCAGCGAGAAGGTCAGGTGCTCCTCGGCGGTCTTGACCGTCTCGACCGTGTCGTAACCGCGTGCGGCCAGGAACTCCAGCACGCCGTCGACCAGGATCTCCGGCACCGAGGCGCCGCTGGTCAGGCCGACCGTGGTGACGCCCTCCAGCCACTCCTCGCGGATCTCCTCGGCGAAGTCCACCAGGTGGGCGGCCTTCGCACCGTACTCCAGGCCGACCTCGACCAGGCGGACGGAGTTGGAGGAGTTCTTGGAGCCGACCACGATCAGCAGGTCGGTCTCCGGGGCCAGCTGCTTGACCGCGACCTGGCGGTTCTGGGTGGCGTAGCAGATGTCGTCGCTGGGCGGGCTGACCAGCCCCGGGAAGCGCTTCTTCAGCTCGCCGACGGTGGCCATGGTCTCGTCCACGGACAGGGTGGTCTGGGACAGCCAGACGACCTTGGACTCGTCCCGGACCTGCACGTTGGCGACGTCCTCGGCGCCGTCCACCAGGTGGATCCGGTCCGGGGCCTCGCCCATGGTGCCGATGACCTCCTCGTGGCCCTCGTGGCCCACCAGCAGGATGTCGAAGCCCTCGTCGGCGAAGCGCACGGCCTCCTTGTGCACCTTGGTGACCAGCGGGCAGGTCGCGTCGACGGTGGCGAGCTTGCCGGCCCGCGCCTCGTCGTGGACGGACGGGGCGACGCCGTGCGCGGAGAAGACCACGATCGAGCCCTCGGGCACCTCCTCCGTCTCGTCGACGAAGATCGCGCCCTTCTTCTCCAGGGTCTGCACCACGTACTTGTTGTGGACGATCTGCTTGCGGACGTAGATGGGTGCCCCGTACTGCTCCAGGGCCTTCTCCACGGCGATTACTGCGCGGTCGACTCCCGCGCAGTAGCCCCGGGGGGCGGCGAGCAGGACACGGCGCTGCGCGGTCTTGGACATGGCTCCATCGTACGGGCGGTCGCAACCGCCGCCCGCTCTGTCGGCTCCCCGGACGGAAGCCCCCCGACGGCGGACACTTTCCGTGCGGACCAGGTCAACAGCGATCAAAATATGGTGTCTATGAGCTCTGTGAGCGAGCAGGCAGCGCCCAGCGGCCTGCGCCGCAGCCTGGGCGTCCGTGATCTGATGGTCTACGGACTGCTGTTCATCGCCCCGATGGCCCCGGTCGGCGTGTTCGGCGTGCTGGACGCCAGGAGCCACGGCGCCGTCGCCACGGTGTACCTGGCCGCGACGGTGGCGATGGGCTTCACCGCCTTCTCGTACGCCCAGATGGTGCGCGCGGTGCCGCAGACCGGCTCGGTGTTCGCCTACGCGCGGGCCGGGCTGGGCGAGGGCCCGGGCTTCGTCGCCGGGTGGATGGCGATGCTCGACTACCTGCTGATCCCCGCGGTGGCCTACCTGTTCTCCGGGATCGCGCTGAACTCCCTGGTGCCCGACGTCTCGCGCTGGGTCTGGACGGCGCTCGCGGTGATGGTGACCACCGGGCTCAACCTGGCCGGGGTGCGGACGGCGGCGGCGGTCGGCTTCGCGGTGCTCGCGATGGAGATCGTGGTGCTGGTGGTGTTCGTGGTCGCGGCCGTGGTGGCACTGGCCCAGGGCGGCGCCCGGCGCGGCTGGGACACCCCGTTCACCGCCGTCGGGGGCTTCTCGCTGACCGCGGTGATCTCGGCGGTGTCCATCGCGGTGCTCTCCTACCTGGGCTTCGACGCGATCGCCACCTTCGTGGAGGAGGCGGTCGGCGCCTCGGCGGCGGTGGCCCGGGCGGTGCTCTGGTGTCTGGCACTGGCCGGCCTGCTGTTCGTCGTCCAGACCTACCTGGCGGCGCTGCTGGAGCCGACGGCCCCGCAGCAGCTGGCCGCCGACCCGGCCGCGCAGGGCTCGGCCTTCTACGACACCGTGGAGAGCGGCGTCGGGCACTGGCTGCACGTGCTGGTGGCGGCCGCCAAGGCGATCGGCGCGGCATTCGCGGCCCTGGCCGGGCAGGCGGCGGCCGGGCGGCTGGTCTTCGCGATGGGCCGGGCCGGGCGGCTGCCGCGCTTCCTCGGCTCGGTCGACCCGGCCAGCGCGGTGCCGCGCCGGGCGCTGCTGACGGCCGCGGTGATCACGATGGCGGCGGCGGTCTGGGCGGCCGGCCGGGACAACGGGCTGGACCAGCTCACCTCGGTGGTGAACGTGGGCGCACTGACCGCCTTCGCGCTGCTGCACGCCTCGGTGATCGGCTGGTACGTGGTGCGGCACGGCTCGCGGCGGTGGCTGCGGCACCTGGTCGTGCCGGTGCTGGGCATCGCGGTGATCGGGGCGGTGGTGTACGAGGCCGCGGCCACCGCGCAGCTCGTCGGGCTGGTCTGGCTGGTGGCCGGCCTGGTGGTGCTCGCCGTCCAGGGCGGCGCCCGCGGCGGTCTCGGCCGTGTCGGCGGACGCCGCTAGCCTCGTACGCATGGCCAACACCAGCTCCCCCGAAGCGCCGCTCCCGGTCGGCAAGGTCTCCGCGCTGATCGGCGGCTGGATCGACCGGCTCGGCGCGGTCTGGGTGGAGGGGCAGATCACCCAGCTCAGCCGCCGCCCCGGCGCGGGCGTGGTGTTCCTGACCCTGCGCGACCCGCAGGCCGACGTGTCGCTCACGGTGACCTGCTTCCGCTCGGTGTTCGACCAGGTCGCGGACGTGGTGCAGGAGGGCGCGCGGGTCGTCGTGCACGCCAAGCCGGAGTGGTACGCGGCGCGGGGACAGCTGTCGATGCGCGCCTCGGAGATCCGCCCGGTGGGCCTCGGCGAGCTGCTGGCCCGGCTGGAGCAGCTGAAACGGCGGCTCGCCGGGGAGGGCCTGTTCGCGGCCGAGCGCAAGAAGCCGCTGCCGTTCCTGCCGCAGTGCGTCGGGCTGGTGACCGGACGCGGCTCGGCGGCCGAACGGGACGTGCTGGAGAACGCCCGGCGGCGCTGGCCGGCCGTCCGCTTCGAGGTGCGCAACGTCCCGGTGCAGGGGGTCAGCGCGGTGGAGCGGGTGAGCGCGGCCGTGCGGGAGCTGGACGAGCACCCCGAGGTGGACGTGATCGTCGTGGCCCGCGGCGGCGGCAGCGTGGAGGACCTGCTGCCGTTCTCGGACGAGGGCCTGGTGCGGCTGGTCGCGGCCGCCCGTACGCCGGTGGTGAGCGCGATCGGGCACGAGCCGGACCAGCCGCTGCTGGACTTCGTGGCCGACCTGCGCGCCTCCACCCCGACCGACGCGGCCAAACGGGTGGTTCCGGACGTCGGCGAGGAGCTGGCCAGGATCCGCCAGCTGCGTGACCGTGCCCGCCGGCACGTGCTGTCCCGGGTCGAGCGCGAGCAGCACGGGCTGGACGGGGTGCGCAGCCGCCCGGCGCTGGCCGCCCCGCACCGGATGCTGGACGGGCGCGGGCAGGAGCTGGAGGGCCTGCTGGAGCGGGTCCGGCGCACCCTGCGGCACCGGCTGGACCACGCACAGAGCGACCTCGGGCACACCCTGGCCCGGGTGGTGGCACTCTCCCCGGCCGCCACCCTGGAGCGCGGCTACGCGGTGCTCCAGCGGGCGGACGGCACGGTGGTGACCGACCCGGCGCAGGTCGCGCCCGGCGAGGGGCTGCGCGCCCGGGTGGCGGGCGGCGGCTTCGACGTCACGGTGGCCGACGAGGGATAGCGACCGCGGGGGCGGCGCCGGCAGGGGTGGCGCTGTCCGTCCCACCCCCTACGCTGGCACGCATGGCAGAGCAGCACGAACAGCAGGACGCGGCGGCAGCGGCGGCGCCGAACCCGGACGACGCGCTGGGCTACGAGCACGCCCGGGACGCGCTGCTGGAGGTCGTCCGGCAGCTGGAGAACGGCGGGACGTCGCTGGAGGAGTCGCTGGCCCTGTGGGAGCGCGGCGAGCAGCTGGCGAAGGTGTGCCAGCGCTGGCTGGACGGCGCCCGGGCCCGGCTGGACGCCGCACTGGCCGCCGAGGAGGGCACGACCCCGGGCGGGGAGTGAGGCGGGTCACATCCACTTGGGGAATCGTTGAATATTCACCTATGTTGGAGGGAGTGACCGGCTGCGGCCGGCCATACCGACGAACCCCCCTTCCGCATGAGGTGCAGAAGCATGACCACCGACGCCCTGGTACTCGACGCCGCCGCTCAGGACCTGCTGTTCCGTGAGGCCCGCACCGCGAACACCTTCACCGACGAGCCCGTCTCCGAGGAGCAGGTCCAGGCCATCTACGAGCTGGTGAAGTTCGGCCCGACCGCCTTCAACCAGCAGCCGCTGCGCGTCGTCCTGGTCCGCTCGGAGGAGGGCCGCGAGCGCCTCGTCCAGCACATGGCGGACGGCAACAAGGCCAAGACCGCCGCCGCCCCGCTGGTCGCCATCCTCGCCGCGGACAACGAGTTCCACGAGGAGCTGCCGACCCAGCTCCCGCACTTCCCGCAGGCCAAGGACATGTTCTTCTCGGAGCGCAGCGTCCGCGAGCAGTCCGCCACGCTGAACGGCGCCCTGCAGGCCGCCTACTTCATCATCGGCGTGCGCGCGGCCGGCCTGGCCGCCGGCCCGATGACCGGCTACGACGCCGACGGCCTCAACAAGGAGTTCTTCGGCGACGGCGAGCACTCGGTGCTGGCCGTGGTCAACATCGGCAAGCCGGGCGAGGACGCCTGGTTCCCGCGTTCGCCGCGCCTGGCCTACGACGAGGTCGTCACCACGGTCTGATCCGCCCCGCGCGAAAGGGCCCCGCACCGGTTCGTCCGGTGCGGGGCCCTTCGGCGTGCGCAGGGGGTGGGGCGGGCTACTTGAGCGCCTGCGCCAGCTCGGCCAGCTCGTCGTAGGAGGCGGTGCCGGTGAGCAGGGCGGTTCCGGGGCCGGTCTGCACGGCCAGCGCGCGGTCCTTCTCGCCCTGCACCCGGTCCCAGGTGCGGCCGGCCACCTCGGAGGTGCCGTCCGGCTTGGCGCCCTTCACGTAGTCGGCCAGCAGGGAGTCGCGCGGCACGTCGCTCTGCTCGACCGCCGCGTACTGGCCGGAGGGGGTCACGAAGCCCAGGTGCCAGGCGTTGCCCTTGCCGTTGTTCTGGTCGGCCGGCCGGTAGGTGACCGAGGTGGCCCGCCACTGCCCCGGCAGCCCCTCCGGGGACAGCAGCGGGTACGGCGCGGCGCGCTTGGCGGAGGCCGCCTCCACCCTGTACCCGACCACGCGCACCGGGTCGCCGCCGTTGCCGTGCGGAAGGAACAGGTACCCGACCCCGACGACGAAACCGACCGCCAGCATCGACAGGACCATGTCCCGTACGGTCTGCCGGCCCCTCATGCCCTTGCTGTCTGCTGCCACCCCCACATGGTGACCCATCCACATCTCCGGGCCTCCACCAGGGGTGTCCACGTCCGGGTGAAAGGGGACGAACCGGTGGTTTCCGCCACAGAGCAGCGACCTGCGCCACAGACAGTCATCTCGTGGGCAGATACGATCGCAGAACCCTCACCACGGCGTTCGACCAGGCAGTAGTCGGGCGCTCACTGGCCGTCGCGTACAGAGAGGTAACGACGATGACCACGCAGTACCCGCACCACCTTCCCAGTGCCCTGGAGGTCGCGCCCGAGGCTCCCGACCGGAACCTCGCGCTCGAACTCGTCCGGGTCACCGAGGCGGCCGCGATGGCCGCCGGCCGGTGGGTCGGACGTGGCGACAAGAACGGCGCGGACGGCGCCGCCGTCAAGGCGATGCGCACCCTCGTCTCGACCGTCTCGATGAACGGCGTCGTCGTCATCGGCGAGGGCGAGAAGGACGAAGCCCCGATGCTCTACAACGGCGAGCGGGTCGGCGACGGCACCGGCGCCGAGTGCGACGTCGCGGTCGACCCGGTGGACGGCACCACGCTGACCGCCAAGGGCATGAACAACGCGGTGGCCGTGCTGGCCGTCGCCGACCGCGGCACCATGTTCGACCCCAGCGCCGTGTTCTACATGGACAAGCTGGTGGCCGGCCCCGAGGCGGCCGAGTTCGTCGACATCACCGCCCCGGCGGCGGTCAACATCCGCCGGGTCGCCAAGGCCAAGGGCAGCGCCGTCGAGGACGTCACCGTCGTCGTGCTCGACCGCCCGCGCCACGACGGCCTGGTCCGGGAGATCCGCGAGGCGGGCGCCCGGATCAAGTTCATCTCGGACGGCGACGTGGCCGGCGCCATCATGGCCGCCCGCGAGGGCACCGGCGTCGACCTGCTGATGGGCGTCGGCGGCACCCCGGAGGGCATCATCGCGGCCTGCGCGATGAAGTGCATGGGCGGCGTGATCCAGGGCCGGCTGTGGCCCAAGGACGACGCCGAGCGGCAGAAGGCCCTGGACGCCGGCCACGACCTGGACCGGGTGCTCACCACGGACGACCTGGTCAGCGGCGAGAACGTGTTCTTCGTCGCCACCGGCATCACCGACGGCGAGCTGCTGCGCGGCGTGCACTACCGCTCGGAGACCGCCACCACCAGCTCCCTGGTGATGCGCTCCAAGAGCGGCACCATCCGCGAGATCAACTCCACCCACAAGCTCTCGAAGCTGCGGGCGTACAGCGCGATCGACTTCGACCGCGCCAACTGAGCTCCACGGGAGCGCACTTCGCGGCCCCGGCGGGATCCCCCTCCGCCGGGGCCGCGGTGCGCCGTCCTCCCGCTCTCGGGCCCGCCGTCACCCGGCTATCCGGCGCCGCGTGGCCGCCGCCACCCGGGCCGCCTCGCGCAGCTCCGCTTCCCGGCGGCGGCGCCGGGCCAGCACCACCCGCCGCTCGGCGGCCGTCAGCCCGCCCCAGACCCCGTACGGCTCCGGCTGGGCCAGCGCGTGCTCGCGGCACTCCAGCAGCACCGGGCAGCGGGCGCACACCTGCTTGGCCTGCTCCTCGCGCGACAACCGGGCCGCCGTCGGCTCCTTGGAGGGCGCGAAGAACAGCCCCGCCTCGTCCCGCCGACACGCAGCACCGGTGTGCCAGGGATTGTCCTCGCCCGCGGGGGAACCCGCCGGGCCGCCCGGAGACTGCGGCTGCGGGCGGACGCCGGGACGGCGTTCCAGGACCTGCGCAGCGGCGACTGGCGAGGTGGTGCGGGACTCGATCGGATGCAGCACGGCCGTACTCCTGACGAGGCTCTGGACACGGGGAACCCTCGCTCCCCCGCCGGCCGCGAGCCCCCGCTGTCCAACCCCGGCACGGCCGCTCGGCCGCCTCCGGTGCGCAGCCGTCCAAGAAGCGATGTGCGGAAGGAACTACCCCGCCCGACCGCGATTCATGCACACTGCACGCAATCGACTACGCAGTGCACCGGCCGCAACACCGAGCGCCCGACCGGGAGTTGATCCCCAGCCGGGCGCTGCGCAGGTCAACGACGATCAGTCGGCGCCGAGTTGGCGGCGCACCCACTCCTTCAGCTTCTTGCCCCGGCGCGGCTTGGCCTCGCAACCGCCGAACAGCGCAAGGCCCTTGACCCGGACGACCGGAGCGTACGGGTCCGCCGCGGTCTGCTCCCGGACGTCGAACCCGCCGAAGATGCCGACGCCGGATCCCTGCAGGCTCACGTTCTCCGGGACCCGGACCTCGACCCCGCCGAAGATCGCCGTCACCGTGATCTCCACCTCGGGAGACTCGAACACGGCGTCGGTCAGGTCGATCTCCACCCCGCCGAACGCGGCGAAGGCGCTCAGGTGCGAGCCCACCCGCCAGCGGCCCTTGCGGGACGCGCCGCCGAAGATCGCCACCACCGTCGGGGACTCCTGGCGCGCGGGCGGCTGCGGCGGCCGCGTCGCCTGCGGGGCGTCCAACGGCGGCTTCTCGAAGGACAGCGGACGGGCCGGCAGGTCCCGGGTCAGCGGCACGAGGTCGCCGAAGGTCTTCGCGGCGTAGGCGGCCTCGATGCGTTCCGCGTGCTCGTCCGCGTCCAGGCGGCCCTCGGCGTAGGCGTCCCGCAGCAGTTCCGCGACCTTCTCGCGGTCGGCGTCGGAGACGCGCAGCTCCGCCTCCGCGACCGGCGCGTGCGGCCGCGGTGCGGTCTCGGCCTTGGCGTCGGGCTTGAGTTCGGGTTTGGTCATCGGTACGGGCGCCGGCACCGGCGGCTGCCCCGGGTCGTCGTGCGACGGCGAGTTGTCCACGGGGTCAGCCTAGTCGGTCGCACTCCTGCGCGAGTGAGCCCGGTCACGCAAGGCGGACCTGTCCGCATGCCGACTTCCACCGGGTCATACCCTGGATGGTGCTTCGCCGACGCAGCCGGACCAACTGGACAGCTAAGGACCGCCCCCATGGCTCCCACGCCAGACTTCGAGTACAGCGACCTGCTCCCCCTGGGCGCTGACCCGACCCCGTACCGCAAGCTCACCTCCGAGGGTGTCTCCACCTTCGAGGCCGGCGGTCGCACCTTCCTCCAGGTCGAGCCCGAGGCGCTGCGGCTGCTGACGGCCGAGGCGATGCACGACATCTCGCACTACCTGCGCCCCGCCCACCTCGCCCAGCTGCGCCGCATCCTGGACGACCCGGAGGCCAGCCCCAACGACCGCTTCGTCGCGCTCGACCTGCTGAAGAACGTCAACATCTCGGCCGGCGGCATCCTCCCGATGTGCCAGGACACCGGCACCGCGATCGTCATGGGCAAGCGCGGCCAGAACGTGCTGACCGAGGGCGGCGACGAGTCCGCCATCGCGCGCGGCGTGTACGACGCGTACACCAAGCTCAACCTGCGCTACTCCCAGATGGCCCCGGTGACCATGTGGGACGAGAAGAACACCGGCAACAACCTGCCGGCCCAGATCGAGCTGTACGCCACCGACGGCGACGCCTACAAGTTCCTGTTCATGGCCAAGGGCGGCGGCTCCGCCAACAAGTCGTACCTGTACCAGGAGACCAAGGCCATCCTGAACGAGGCGAGCATGCTCTCGTTCCTGGAGCAGAAGATCCGCTCGCTGGGCACCGCGGCCTGCCCGCCGTACCACCTGGCCATCGTGATCGGCGGCACCAGCGCCGAGTTCGCGCTGAAGACCGCCAAGTACGCCTCGGCGCACTACCTGGACAACCTGCCGACCTCCGGCGACGCCAGGACCGGTCACGGCTTCCGCGACCTGGAGCTGGAGGCCAAGGTCACCGAGCTGACCCAGAAGATCGGCATCGGCGCCCAGTTCGGCGGCAAGTACTTCTGCCACGACGTGCGCGTGGTGCGCCTGCCGCGCCACGGCGCCTCGCTGCCGGTCGCGATGGCCGTCTCCTGCTCCGCCGACCGCCAGGCGCTCGGCAAGATCACCGCCGAGGGCGTGTTCCTGGAGCAGCTGGAGACCGACCCGGCGAAGTACCTGCCGGACACCACCGACGAACACCTCGACGACGACGTGGTGCGGGTCGACCTCAACCAGCCGATGTCCGCGATCCGCGCCGAGCTGTCCAAGTACCCGGTGAAGACCCGGCTCTCGCTCACCGGCACCCTGGTGGTCGCCCGTGACATCGCCCACGCCAAGATCAAGGAGCGCCTGGACGCCGGCGAGGGCATGCCCGAGTACCTCCAGGACCACCCGGTCTACTACGCGGGCCCGGCCAAGACCCCCGAGGGCTACGCCTCCGGCTCCTTCGGCCCGACCACGGCCGGCCGGATGGACTCCTACGTCGACCAGTTCCAGGCGGCCGGCGGCTCGATGGTCATGCTCGCCAAGGGCAACCGCAGCAAGCAGGTCACCGACGCCTGCGCCGCGCACGGCGGCTTCTACCTCGGCTCGATCGGCGGCCCTGCCGCCCGGCTCGCCCAGGACTGCATCAAGAAGGTCGAGGTGCTGGAGTACGCCGAGCTCGGCATGGAGGCGGTCTGGCGCATCGAGGTCGAGGACTTCCCGGCCTTCATCGTCGTCGACGACAAGGGCAACGACTTCTTCCGCGAGACCACCGAGGGCCCGCTGATCACCAACCTGCGCGTCCGCTCCAAGGAGTAGTCCCCCCGCGTTCCCCCACCGCCCCGGCCGCCCCTGCGGCCGGGGCGGTTCCCGTGCCGGCGCGGCCTCCCGGTCACGCGTCGAAGTCGTACTCCAGGACGTAGGAGGCGGCGTCCAGGATCATCTCGTTGAGCTCGACGACCTGCCCCTCGTCGGCGAAGGCGGTGCGGCAGATCAGGATGACCGGGGTGCCTGCGGACAGTTCCAGGCGGGCCGCCTCCTCCGCGCCGGGCATCCGGGAGCGGACCTCCTCGCGGAAGTGCACGGGCTTGGCGCCGATCTCGGCGAGCCGGGCGTAGGTGCCGCCGGGGCCGGTGTCCTCGCGGGTGATGGCGGTGCCCGCGACCAGGACGGCGGGCAGGTAGGAGGTCGAGAGCAGCACCGGCTTGCCGTCCAGGACGAAGCGGCGGTGCCGTACGCACATCGGGGCGCCCGGGTCGACCCCGAGCACCCGGGCCACGTGCTCTGGCGCGCCCTGCTCGGCGACGGACACCTGGTCGACCACCAGGCTGCGGTTGTCGATGTCCGCCGACCATATCGACCGGCCGGACCCCCACTGCCCCTGCGCCAGCCGCTGGATGCCGCGCCGGCGCAGCGGCCGGAAGTCCCGGACGAACACCCCGGCGCCGCGGCGCGCCTCGGCGATGCCCTCGCTCTGCAGCACGCCCAGCGCCTGACGGGCGGTCATCCGGGCCACGCCGTACTCGTCCATGAGGTCGTTCTCGCCGGGCAGGCGGTCGCCCGCGCGGTACCGGCCGGTGTCGATGGCCGCCTTCAGGGCTTCGGCGATCCGTTGGTACTTGGGCCGTTTGTCGCCACTGCTGCCGGTCATCGCCGCTCCCTCTGCCTCGGACAAATCGTAGGCGCGCCCGCGGTCGCCGGTAAGGAGATACGACCGTTGACATCTCTAGAGATATTAGCTTCTCTAGAGATGCTGGCCAGTCGCCGACCAGAGCGAGGAGCGGCACCGTGAGCACCCGACAGCGAAACGCCCCGGCCTACCGGCCGCACGTGGGTGAACTCGTCCTCGACCGGAGGACCGGACGTACCGGCATCTACATGGACACCATCGGCGGCGAGCACTACCTGCGCCCCGAGACCGGCGGCCGGGAATGGACCACCGACCCGCACCAGGTCGGCCCGACCTCCGGGCCCCGCGATTCGGCTGATTGAGATCAGCACCGGGAATTTGCGGAGAAATCCACGCAAACCACAACGCCCAGACCCGGGCAACCGTCCTGGTGAATCCGGAATTCCGGAACGCCCGGGGCCCGCCGCCGGGCACGTTACGGATAACACCGGTCACCATGCGTGCACCGTGGGCGGGAATCGGCCACCGCTATCCACCCGCACGCGAATTGGCGCGCGCATAACCAACAGCGCCCCCGTGCCCGGACGGGGGCACGGGGGCACTCGGGTGACACGGCTTACGGGTTGCCGCCGATGAGGCTCTCCGGCTTGTACGGGCTGTCCGACTTGCCGTCGGCCGGCTCGGCGGGCTCCTCGATGTACTGGCCCTCGTCGCCGAACGCACCGTCCTCGAACGCGTTCTTCTCCGCGTCGGTCGGCGCGGTGTACTCGGCGGGGTTCGAGGCCGCGGCCACCGCGCCCTCGACAGCCTTGCCCGCCTCCACAGCGGCGGCCGGGGCCTCGGTCTTCGCCTCGTTCTCGGGCGCCGACGCCACCGGGGTCTCGCTCTGGTCGTTGGCCATTGGGCGGCCGCCTTTCAGTCATCAATTGTCGTCAGCCCGGCCTCCGTGGCTCGGGCGCGCGGACAGTATCGTAGAGTTGATTAAATGTCCGATAAACATCGTGCGGCTTGCGGCGCCGTCCGGCAGTGTCGGGTGCCCGCCTAAGCTGAAGCATCACGGCGGACCGCCGAGCGCCCTTTCACGGAATCGACACCACAGGCCATCGGGGGACTTCATGGAGTTTCGGGAGACGCCGCAGAACCCTGCGCTGCGCTTCCAAGTCCTCGGTCCGGTCCAGGCCTGGCTCGACGGGGAACCCCTCTCCCTCGGCTCCCCCCAGCAGCAGGCCGTTCTGACCACCCTCCTGCTGCACTCCGGCCGTCCGGTCGCCACCCAGGACCTGGTGGACGCGCTCTGGGGCGAACGGCCGCCGGCCCAGGCCGTGGCCGCGCTTCGCACCTACGTCTCCCGGCTGCGCTCCGTCATCGAGCCCCGGCGCGAGGTGCGCCGACCCGCCGAGCTGCTGGTCTCGGTCGCCGACGGCTACGCGCTGCGCATCCCGGGCGAAGCACTCGACCTGACGGTCTTCGAGCGGCTCTCCGCCGAGGCCGCCGCCGCCCGCACCGCGGGCGACAGGCACAAGGCGCACCGTCTGCTGGCGCAGGCGCTGGACCTGTTCAGCGGCCGCCCGCTGACCGGCATCCCCGGCCCCTACGCCGACGCCCAGCGACTGCGGCTCGCCGAGCGCCAGGTGGCCGCCGCCGAGGAGCTGTGCGCGGCCGCCCTGGAGATCGGCCTGCACGCCGAGATCGTCGGCGAGCTCAACAGCCTGACGGCCGAACACCCGCTGCGCGAGCGGCTGCGCGAGCTGCTGATGCTGGCGCTGTACCGCTGCGGCCGTCAGGCCGAGGCGCTCGGCGTCTACACCGACACCCGGAAACTGCTGATCGAGGAGCTCGGGGTCGAACCGGGCGCGGGCCTGTCCGCGATGCACACCCGCATCCTCGCCGCCGATCCCGACCTGGCTCCGCCCATCGCGTCCGCCCCCGCCACCCGGGAGGATGGACCGGCCGCACCACCTGCCCAACTTCCGGCGGACGTCTCGGACTTCAGCGGTCGCACCGAGCTGGTGGGCGACCTCTCGACGGTCCTGATGAACGCCACCGGCCAGGCCGTGGTGGTCACCTCGCTGGCCGGCATCGGCGGCGTCGGCAAGACCACCCTCGCGGTGCACGTCGCCCACCGGGTCCGGGCCGAGTTCCCGGACGGGCAGCTGTACGTGGACCTGCGTGGCGCCGGTGCCACGCCCGCCGACCCGGCGGGCGTGCTGGGCGACTTCCTGCACGCGCTCGGTGTCACCGAGAGCCCGGACTCGCTGGAGCAGCGCGCCGCCCTCTACCGCTCACTGCTCGCCAACCGGCGGATGCTGATCCTGCTGGACAACGCCCGCGACGCCGACCAGATCCGACCGCTCATCCCCGGTGTCTCCGGCTGCGCCGTACTCGCCACCAGCCGCTCCCGGCTGGCCGGCATCCCCGGCGCCCAGCTGTTCGACGTCGAGGAACTGACCCCGGACGAGGCGCTGGCACTGTTCTCGGCCATCGTCGGTGAGCAGCGGGTCGCCGCCGAGCCGGAGGCGGCCATGCAGGTCGTCACCGCCTGCGGCTTCCTGCCGCTGGCCGTCCGCATCGCCGCCGCCCGGCTGGCCAGCCGACCGCGCTGGAGCGTCTCCGACCTGGCCCGTCGGTTAGCGGACCAGCGCCGGCGGCTGGACGAACTCCAGCTCGGCAACCTCGCCGTGGAGACCACCATCGGCCTCGGCTACGGACAGTTGACCGTGGACGAGGCCCGCGCCTTTCGGCTGCTCGCCCTGATCGACTCCCCCGACATCCCACTGGCGGCCGCCGCGGCGCTGCTCGGCGCGGACGAGTACACCGCCGAGGACCTCGCCGAGGCGCTGGTCGAGGCGAACATGCTGGAGTGCTTCACTCCCGGCCGCTACCGCTATCACGACCTCCTCCGGCTCTACGCCCAGCGGCAGAACGAGCGGATCGGGGACACCGGGGAGCAGGAGGAGGCGGTCCTGCGCCTGCTCGGTCTGCTGATCCCGACCGTCCGTAACGCTGCCCAGGTCATCGAGCCGGACGACCTGCTGCCCGAGTTGCTCACCGCCCCCGCCTCGGCGGGGATCGACCTACCGACCAGTGGCTCCGCCCAGGGCTGGCTCCGGACCGAGGGCGCCCTTCTGCTCTACGCCACGGCCGCGGCGGCGGACGGTCCTCGCGCCGCCCAGCACGCGGCGATCGACCTGCTGCTCCTGCTGTACAGCCTCGGCCCGGACCCCACTCACGGCCCTCAGGGCCGGCAGATCCTGGAGACCATCGGCCGCGACGCGGAGCGCTGCGGCGACCGCGCCGCGCTCGCCCGGGTCCACCTCGCCCTCGGCACACTGGAGTCCGTCACCAGTGACTTCCAGGGGGCCGAGCAGTCGTTCCGCCGGAGCCTGGTCCACCAGTCGCCGAACGATCCGACGCTTCTCCTGATGGCCACGGCCAACATGCTGGGCGTGATGCTGAACGTCGGCAACCGTCCGGCCGAGGCCCTGTCGTTCTACGAACAGGCCCGTGCCACCAGCCAGGCCGTCGGCGCACCGACGGCCGAAGCACGGGTGGTCAGCAACATGGCCCGGGCGCAGCACCGGCTCGGCATGACCGAGACGGCGGTCAAGTCGGCCCGCGACGGCGTCGCGGCCGCCCGGGCCTCCAAGAACAGCCCGCTCCTCGCCCAGACCCTCTACCAACTCGGTGTGGTCCTCACCGGCGGCGAGGCCGTCCCGCACCTGCGCGAGGCGCACCGCCTCTACCAGTCCCACCAGAACCCCCTCTGGGAGGGCTACACCCTCGCCCGCCTCGCCTCCGCCCTGCTCTCCGCCGAGGAGCCCGCCGAGGCCGCCGAGGCCGCCGGCGAGTCCCTGGCGATCGCCCAGGAGCTGGGCTCCGCCTACGGCCAGGGCCTGGCGAACGCCGCGCTGGGCGAGGCGCTGTTGGCGCTCGCCCAGCCGGCCCGCGGACTCGCGTGCCTCCAGGAGGCCCACGCGATCTTCACACGGCTCGGTGTGCCCGAGGCCTCCCCCGTGGCGGACCTCATCTCCCAGCAGCACACCGAGCCCCTCTCTCCCCCCGCGCCGTAAGGCCTCCGCTCCCCCACGGAGAACCTCCCCCCGTTCCGCGCGTCGGCGCTCCCGCAGCCCCCCGGCTGCGGGAGCGCCCTCAACGCTTCCCCGGCGCTGGACTCCACTGTGCACCGGATCGATTGACGTTCAATAAACGTCAGATAGTCCGCCCGCGGAGCGGCAAAACCGCAGGTCATCGACGTCACCCTGGCGCGCCGTCCGGCGTGCGGGGTCTCGCGCACAACCCTGCCCGCACCCTCGTGCTTCCACAACCCCGGCCACAACGGCCCAAGCACGGCGAGTTGGCCGGAAAGGGACCCCATGGTCCAGTGATCGCGCATATTCTCAGATGCCAGTACGCACACGAGTGTCTGCCGGAAACCCGTCGGGGTGCGAAGTCCGGCCACGTGGTGCGGCGTGCGTGACGTACCGCCACCGGCAGCGGCCCACGGGGCCGCGGAGGAGCCACCGGAGGCCACGGGTGGAAGGGTGCCTCGCAACGTGACGACCGGACAGATATCCGACCCGTTCCCCGTCGGCGAGGACGCCGGCGACGACGATCCCGAGGTACGGCGGCGGCGGGCGGCCCGGGCACTGCAGGCGGTCGCCTTCGACACCATCGGCGCCGGGTACGGCGAGGCCTTCCCCGCCAAGGACGGACAGCTGGCCTGCGGCCGGCTGCTGCTCGCCCGGCTCGAACCCGGCGCCCCGGTGCTGGACGTGGGCTGCGGCACGGGTGACCCGACCGTCCGGCAGCTGGCCGCGGGCGGTCTGCGGGTGACCGGAGCGGACCTCTCCGACGGAATGCTCGCGCTGGCCCGGCGGACCGCCTTCCCGGGCGTGTTCCCGCCGGTCTTCCATCGGATCGACCTGTACGATCTGGCCACCGAGCGCGCGGGCCGGGTCTGGAACGCCCCCGAACTGGGGCCGGACGGCCGGGGCCACTTCGCCGCGGTCACCGCGTTCTTCTCGCTGATCCTGCTGCCGCAGGACGAGATCCCGACCGTGCTCGGGCGGCTGCACGAACTCCTGCGGCCCGGCGGACTGCTGGCGCTCGGTATGGTCGAGGCGGACCTGGATCACGTTCCGCTTCCGTTCCTTGGCAGAGAGCTGCGGATCAGTGGGTATCTGAGGGAGGATCTGGAGCGGGTTCTGGTCTCGGCCGGCTTCGCCGTCGAGGAGTGCTCGGGGCATCCGTACGCACCGGCCAGTACCTCGCTGCCGCCGGAGGAACAGCTGTTCCTGTGCTGTCGACGCGTCGGCTGATCGAACCGGGACAGGACCGGCCGCACCCGCGGCCGGTGCAACAGAACAGCTCACCGACCACACAGAATCCAGGACAGGCAGCCGTGCGCGACCAGCTCAAGACCGAGGCGGAGCAGCCGCCCGCCGTCCCGGGCCAGCGCCGTCAGGTCCCGGCCCCGACCTCGGCCCCGACGGCGGCGGGCCCGGCTTCGCCCTCGGCCCCGGCCCTGACGGTGGCCCCGGCTGCGGCGAAGCGGGCCGGCGCACGGCCGGAGCGCACCGAGATGGCGGTCCGCCTGGCGTACCTCGACTCGGCGACCCGGCGGATCAACAGCGCCCTCGACCTCGCCGCGACGCTGCGCAACATCGGCCGGGTACTGGTCCCGACGCTCGCCGACGCCGCCGTCATCCACCTGCGCGACCCGCTGCCCAACGTCGAACGCGAACCCGGCTTCCCGGAGGAGCTGCGGATACACCACAGCACCGGCACCCGGATCGGCCGGCGCGGCCGCCCGAGCGGCCTGGACGACCGGCGCCGTTCCCGCTACGGCGCCCGTTCGACCGCCGACGGCGGCCCGGCCACCCCGGTGACCCGCGGCGGGGCGCTCGCCCACGCCCTGCTGAGCCGCCGCCCCGCCGAGCCGGCCGTCCTCGGCACGCCCTCCGCCGAGCGCGCCGAGACCCTGCTGCGCGAGCTGTACGGCACCCGCGGGGTGGCCCGGCTGGCCGCCGGCACCTCCGTCCTCGCCCTGCCGCTTCGCGGCCGCAAGGCCGTGCTCGGACTGCTGATACTGATCCGCCGCCCTCCCGAACGCACCGGCCGCCCGGTCTTCGACGCCGCGGACACCGCGACCGCGGCGCACCTCGCCACCCAGGCCGGGCTGGCCGTGGACACCGCGCTGCGCTACGCCCGCGAGTGGGAGATCGCCAACGAGCTCCAGCGCAGCATGCTGCCGCTGCGCCTGCCGCAGTCGCACGGCGTCCGGATCGCCCAGCGCTACCTGCCGGGTGAGCGCGGCGCGCAGGTCGGCGGGGACTGGTACGACGCCGTCCCGCTGCCCGGCAACCGGGTCGCCCTGATCGTGGGCGACGTGATGGGCCACTCGCTCACCTCGGCCGCCATCATGGGCCAGCTGCGCACCAGCGCCCAGACCCTGGCCGCCCTCGACCTGCCGCCGCACGAGGTGCTCTACCACCTGGACGAACAGGCCCAGCGGCTCGGCCGTGAACAGCACCTGGCCACCTGCGTCTACGCGGTGTACGACCCGATCGCCAACCGGGTGGTGATGGCCAACGCCGGGCACGTCCCGCCGGTGCTGGTCCGCCCGGACGGGACCGCCGAGCTGGTCGAGCTGGACTCCGGGGCGCCGATCGGCGTCGGCGGGGTGGACTTCAACTCCGTCGAGCTGCCCGCACCGCCCGGCTCGGCGCTGCTGTTGTTCACCGACGGCCTGGTGGAGACCCGCACCCGCCCGATCAGCGACGGCCTGGAGGTGCTGCGCGCCCGGATCGCCGCCGCCCGCTGGCAGTCCCCCGAGCAGCTGTGCCAGGAGGCGCTGCGGATCCTGCCGCCCGGCGACCGCGGCGACGACATCGCACTGCTCGGCGCCTGCTTCGACGGCATCCCGGCCGGGGACGTCGCGCACTGGTACCTCCAGCCGCGCAACGAGACACCGGGCCGGGCCCGTCGGCTGGCCGCGCACACGCTGCGCCGCTGGGGGCTGGACGAGCTCAGCGAGGGGACGGAACTGATGGTCAGCGAGCTGGTGACCAACGCCGTCCAGCACGCGACCCGGCCGGTCACCCTGAGCCTGGTGCGCACCACCCGGCTGCGCTGCGAGGTCGGCGACGACAGCCCGCTGCTGCCGCGCCCGCGCCGCACCGGGCCGGAGGACGAACGCGGGCGCGGGCTGCAGATAGTCGCCCGGTGCGCGGACCGCTGGGGCGCGACCAGGCTGGGCACCGGCAAGGTGGTCTGGTTCGAGCAGCGGCTGCCCGTGCAGACGTGACGGCGCCCGGCGGGAGGGTTCCCGCCGGGCGCCTCGTACGGGCCGTCAGACCCGGGTCGGCTCCTTGGCCGGCTCCTCGGCCGGCTGCTCCGCCAGCCGGGCGATCAGCTGCTCGCCCTCCATGTCCACCCGCGGCACGACCTTCTCCAGCCGCTTCGGGAACCACCAGGCGGCCTTGCCGAACAGCGCCATCGCGGCCGGCACCAGCGCCATCCGCACCACGAAGGCGTCCACCAGCACGCCCACCGCGAGGGCGAAGCCGATCGGCTGGACGATCGGGTCGTGGCCGAAGACGAACGAGCCGAACACCGCCACCATGATCAGCGCGGCCGCGGTGACCACCCGGGCCCCGTTCCGCACGCCGGCCACCACGGCCTCGCGCGGCGCCGCGCCGTGGACGTGCTGCTCCTTCATCCCGGAGACCAGGAACAGCTCGTAGTCCATCGCCAGCCCGAACAGCACGCCGATCAGCAGGATCGGCACGAAGCTCACCACCGGCCCGACCTTGGGCACGTCGATCAGCCCGTCCAGCCAGCCCCACTGGTAGACCGCGACCACCGCGCCGAGCGAGGCGGTGATGCTGAGCAGGAACCCGGCCACCGCCTTGAGCGGGACGAGCACCGAGCGGAATGCCAGCGCCAGCAGCACCACCGCGATCCCGGCGATCACCGCGAGGAACGGCGGCAGTGCCTGGCCGAGCTTGGTGGAGACGTCGATGTTGGCGGCCGTGGTGCCGGTGACGGCGATGTCCGCGCCGGTCGCCGACTTCAGCTCCGTCTTCTGGCCGCGGATCTCGTTGACCAGCGCCTTGGTGTCCTCGTGGTCCGGGCCGGTCCGCGGGATGACGGTCACCAGCGCGGTGCGGCTCGCCTGGTCGACGGCCGGCGGCAGCAGCGTGCCGACGCCGTCGAGGGTCTGGAGCTTCGCGGCCACGCCCTGCACCGCCTGCTCGGGCTGCGGAGCCCCGTGGGCGTCCACCACGACCACCAGCGGCGCGTTGAAGCCCGGCCCGAAGCTCTCGCCGACCAGGTCGTACGCCTTGCGCGCGTCCGTCCCGGCGGCCTGCGAACCGGCGCTCGGCAGACCGAGGTCCAGGCTCGCGGCGGGCACCGCCAGGGTGCCCAGCCCGGCCAGTGCGACCAGCAGGACGGGCAGCGGGCGGCGGACCACGAAGCGGCCCCAGCGCTCGCCCAGGGTGGTGCGGCCGTTGGCGGTCAGGGCCCGCTTCCAGACGGGCAGCCGGTCGATGGCCCGGCCGGTGAAGCCCAGCACGGCGGGCAGCAGCGTGATCGCGACCAGGACGGCCACCACCACGGCCCCGGAGGCGGCCAGACCCATCACGGTGAGGAAGGGGACGCCCGCGACGGCGAGTCCGGCGAGCGCGACGACCACGGTCAGGCCGGCGAAGACGACGGCGCTGCCGGCGGTCGCGGTGGCCCGGGCTGCGGCCTCCTCCGGCTCCAGGCCCTCGTCCAGGTGGCGGCGGTGCCGGAAGAGGATGAACAGCGCGTAGTCGATGCCGACGGCGAGGCCGACCATCAGGGCCAGCACCGGCGCGGTGGTGATGATCTCGAAGGAGCCGGTGAGCGCCAGCAGGCCGGCCATCGTCACGCCGACGCCGACCAGCGCGGTCAGCAGCGGCAGCCCGGCGGCGACCAGCGTGCCGAGGGTCACCACCAGCACCAGCCCGGCCACCACCAGGCCGATCGCCTCGCTGCCGCCCTCGATCCGGGCCATCGTGTTGTACGCGTCGCCGCCGAAGGCCACGTCCAGCCCGGCCGCGCGGGCCGGCTCGGCGGCGGCCTTCACGGCCTCGCGCTGCTGGTCGGTGACGTCGGCGAGCTTGTGGTCGAACGAGACCAGCGCGAGCGCGACCTTCCCGTCCGGCGAGAGCGCACCGGTGGCGTACGGGTCCGGCACCGCGGCCACGCCCGGCACCTGGGCGATCCGGGCGACGGCCTCGCCGACCGCCCTGCCCGCCTCGGGCGTCCCGATGCCGCCGGGCGCACCGGCGGCGAAGACGACCTGCGCGGAGCCGTGGCCCTGCGCCGGGAAGGTGTCCTTGATCCGGTCCAGGGTGGCCTGCGCCTCGGTGCCCGGAACCTTGAACTCATCGGTGGTCTTGCCGGCGAAGGCGCCCGCGGCCCCGCCGATGGCGATGAGCAGGGCGATCCAGACGGCGACGACGGCCCGTCGCCGCCGGAAGCAGTATCGGCCCAGTCGGTACAGGTACGTGGCCATCGGCGGTCCCTCGGGTCGGTCAGGGCAGGTCGCGTCCCACCGTAGACCGAACTTTGTCGAGCGACAAAGTTGGCCGACAAGATCATGCGACACAGTTGCTCGCTCGTGGCGCTACCCTGGCTGAATGGCTCACGTCCCCGCCTCCGAACGCCGACCGCAACTGGTCCAGGCCGCGATCGACCTGATGACCAGGGAGGGAATCGCGGCCGGCAGCACCCGCGCGATCGCGGCCGAGCTGGGCGTGGCACAGGCGACGGTGCACTACACCTTCGGCACCAAGAAGGACCTCTACCGGGCGGTCGTCCAGCAGCTGAAGTCCGACTTCGTCGGCGAGGTGCGCGCCGCCTCCCCCGGCGACGGCGCGTTCGGCGAACAGGTCCGCACCCTGGTGCACGCGCTCTGGGAGGCCGCCACCGGCGAGCACGGGCGCTGCGTGCTGCTGAGCGAGTTCGGGGCGCTGGCCATGCGCGACCCGGACATGCAGGAGATCATGCTCGGGCTCCAGCACGACATCGAGGGCACCGCCGCCGAGATGCTCAGCGCCCTCGCGGCCGCCCACGGCCTGGCCCTGGCGCTGCCCGCCCGCCGGATCGCCGTCCACTTCCTCAGCGGCTTCGACGGCCTGACGGCCCGCCACCTCACCCTGCGCCGGCCCGGCGACCGCCCCGACCAGGACACCCTGGAGGCGCTGGAGCTCCTGGTCGCGACGACGGTCGGGCTCTGCCTGGGCACCCCGGCAGCGGAACTCCGCCAGACCTCCTAGGAGGCGATCCGGACCGGCAGCTCGGCCAGCACCTCGCGCAGCGCGGCCGCGAAGCGCTCGTACTCGGCGCTGCGGGCCGAGCCCGGCCGGACGGCCAGCCCGATCCGGCGGCCGGGCGCCGGGGCGGCGAAGCGGACGGCGGCCAGCCGATCGGTGCGCCCGGCCTCGACGTCCAGCGCGGTGGCGGGCAGCAGGGTCACCCCGAGGCCCCCGGCGACCAGCTGGACCAGGGTGGACAGGCCTGCGGCGCGGGTGGTCGAGCCCGCCGGGGCGGCGCCGACCTCGCGGCAGATGTCCAGCGCCTGGTCGCGCAGGCAGTGGCCCTCCTCCAGCAGCAGCACGTCCAGGTCGAGCAGCACGTCGCGCGGCACGTCGATCCGCCCGGCGAGCGGGTGGCCGGGCGGGGTGAGCAGGACGAAGTCCTCGTCGAACAGCGGGATGTCCCTGGTCGGCGAGGCCCCGCCGGCCGGCAGCGCGAGCAGCAGGACGTCCAGCCGCCCGGCGGCCAGGCCCTCCAGCAGCGAGGGGGTGCGCTCCTCGTGGACGTGCAGCTCCAGGTCCGGGAAGCGGTCGCGGACCAGCCGCAGCACGGTGGGCAGCAGGTAGGGCGCGACGGTCGGGATGACGCCCAGGTGCAGCGGCCCGGTGAACGGGCGGCGGGCGGCCTCGACCTCCTCGGTGAGGGCCTGCAGCGAGGCGAGCACCCGACGGGCGTGCTGGCGCACGCGCTCCCCCAGCGGGGTGACAATCACCTTGCGCGTCGTACGCTCGACCAACTGCGCGCCCAGCGACTCCTCCAGCGCCGCGACCGCCCCGGACAGTGCGGGCTGGCTGGTCCCGGTGGCGGCGGCGGCCTCCCGGAAGTGCCGGTGCTCGGCCACCGCGACGAAGGCCCGCAGCTGGGCGACGGTCGGCGTGCGCGGGCTGCGGACTGTGGCGCTCGCCACAGTCTGGTCACCCTTGGTGCCGGTGTTCCTGCGGGGACCCGGCCGCGACGTGGGGGATTCGGTACTGATAACAATCTCCGATCAGACACATCCAGTGTAGCTATTTCCCTGATCAGTCCACGATGTGGAATCGTGAGTGATGTCCGGATTCCGGACAAAGCTCCCCTCATCTCACTTCAGGAGAAGCGAACGTGCTCACGATCGGTGACAAGTTCCCCGAGTTCGACCTCAAGGCCTGTGTCGACCTGGACGCCGCGAGCGCCTTCGCCGACATCAACCACAAGTCCTACGAGGGCAAGTGGAAGGTCGTCTTCTTCTGGCCGATGGACTTCACCTTCGTCTGCCCGACCGAGATCGCCGCGTTCGGCAAGCTGAACGACGAGTTCGCCGACCGTGACGCCCAGATCCTCGGTGTCTCCGGCGACTCCGAGTTCGTGCACCACGCCTGGCGCAAGGACCACAAGGACCTGCGCGACCTGCCCTTCCCGATGCTGGCCGACATCAAGCACGACCTGATGCGCGACTGCGGCGTCGAGAACGAGGACGGCACCGCCCAGCGCGCCGTCTTCATCGTCGACCCGAACAACGAGATCCAGTTCGTCATGGTGACCGCCGGCTCCGTCGGCCGTAACCCCAAGGAGGTCCTGCGGGTGCTGGACGCCCTGCAGACCGACGAGCTGTGCCCGTGCAACTGGAACAAGGGCGAGGACACCCTCGACGCCCAGGCCCTGCTGGCGGGCTGACCCATGGCTCTCGACGACCTGAAGGCCGCCCTCCCGGACTACGCCAAGGACCTCAAGCTCAACCTGGGCTCGGTCATCGGCAACTCCGACCTCCCCGCCCAGCAGCTCTGGGGCACGGTGCTGTCCTGCGCGATGGCCACCCGCAGCCCCGGTCTGCTGCGCGAGCTGGAGCCCGAGGCCAAGGCCAACCTCTCCCCGGAGGCGTACACCGCCGCCAAGGGCGCGGCCGCGATCATGGGGATGAACAACGTCTACTACCGGACGCTGCACCTGCTCTCCGACAAGGAGTACAGCACGATGCGGGCCGGTCTGCGGATGAACATCATCGGCACCCCGGGCGTCGAGAAGGTCGACTTCGAGCTCTGGTGCTTCGCGGTCTCGGCCATCAACGGCTGCGGGCAGTGCCTCGACTCGCACGAGGCCGTCCTGCGCAAGGCCGGCGTCGAGCGCGAGGTCATCCAGGCCTCGATGAAGATCGCCGCCGTCCTCCAGGCCGTGGCCGGCGTCCTCGACTCCGAGGCCGTCCTGGCCACCGCCGGCGCCTGACGCACCCCGGCACCCCGACGGGCCCCTCCCGGACACCACGTCCGCGAGGGGCCCGTCGTCGTTCTCCCGGACCGGCGGGGCCGGTAGGGCTGGGCCGGCCGGCGGCGGGGTCAGTCGGTGGCGGGTGCGGCCGACGGGGCTGGGTGGGTGGCCGCGGCGCGCTCGGCCGTACGCCCGGCCGTGCGTTCGGCGGCCTCGCGGGCGGCTTCGAGCGCGGTGAAGACGGCCTGGCCGGCCTCGTTGCGGCGGCGCAGGTGGGTCACCACGGTGTTGGTGACGGCGATCAGCGGGACGGCGACCACCGCGCCGCCGATGCCGCCGATGATGCCGCCGGCCGCGACGCCGAGCACGACGCCGAGCGGGTGGACCCGGACGGCCCGGCCGAGGATCAGCGGCTGGAGGATGTGGCTCTCGACCTGCATCACCACCACCAGCACCACCAGCACCATCAGCGCCGTCCACGGCCCCTGGGTGACCAGCGCGATCAGCACCGCGACGGTGCCGGTGACCAGCGCGCCGACCAGCGGGACGAAGGCGCCCAGGAAGATGATCACGGCCAGCGGCAGGGCCAGCGGCACGCCCAGCAGGTCGACGCCGATGCCGATGCAGAGCGCGTCGATGAAGGCCACGCAGACCGTGCCGCGCACGTAGGCGGTGAGCGTCGCCCAGGCCTTCGGACCGGCCCCGGCCATCGCGAAGCGGGAGTGCCGGGGCAGGCCGCGCAGCGCCCAGTTCCAGATCTTCGCGCCGTCGTAGAGGAAGAAGAAGGTGGTGAAGAAGGTCATCAGCAGCGCGGTCAGCACCTCGACGGCGATCTGCGCGCCGGTGATCGAGGCCGAGGTGAGCTGATCGGTGTTGGTGGTGATGGCCTTGGTGATCTGGTTGGCGAAGTCGGTGATCTGCTGCTGGGTCAGGTGCAGCGGCCCGGTGACCAGCCAGTCCCGCAGCTGGTTGACGCCGGTCTTCACCTGGGTGGTGACGTCCGAGAGGTTGGTCGTCACCTGCCAGACCACGAACCAGCCGACCAGCCCGATCCCCGCCAGGCCGCTGAGGAACACCCCGCCCGCCGCCAGCGAGTGCGGGACCCCGCGCCGGCGCAGCCAGGAGACCGAGGGCTCCAGCAGCGCGGTGATCAGCAACGAGGCCAGCACCGAGAAGGCGACCAGCCGCAGCATGTCGACCACGTAGAAGACGACGTAGAGCGCGGCGCCGAGCAGCAGCAGCCGCCAGGTCGACTCGGCGGCCACCCGCAGCCCCCACGGCACCGCCTCGGCGGGCGTGGCCGGGCGGCCGGGGTGGTACTCCCGTCCGAGCCCGGTGTGCGCGACCGGTACGGCCTGGGTGGCCGGGGCCGCCGCGGCGGACGGCGGGACCGCGTCGACCGCCGGGGCCGCCGGCACCGCCGGGGCCGGGTCGGCCCGCGGGACCGGGACCGGGCCGGGCGCCTCGTCGAGTGCCGGGACACCCCCGTCCACGAGCGCCGGCACGTGCCCGGCGGCCGGCGCCGGGAGGGCCGGCTCGTCGGGGTCGGCCGCCATCGCGGCACGCCGGCGCCGTTCGATCACGGCGGCCGCGCTCGCCACCACGGCCATGCCCTTGGCCACGGCCTTGAAGGCCTTTCCGCCCCGCGCCATCCTCGCTACCACCGCTCCCCTGCCGAACCCGCCGTGCCCGGCGGTACGCCGCGGGTCCTGCCGCGGCCGTCAGGGATGACGCTACCCGGCGAGGGCTCGGCCAGTCCGACCGCCGGTCCGTTCGACCAGAACCTCCCATCCCGATGTACCGGACAAAACGCCAGGTTCCATCTGGTTTCGGACATGGTTCGCTGGGGAGGAGTCGGGACGAGACCCCGGAGCCGAACCGCCGAGGTCGCCCCACGGCCACCTGCCGGCGGACCGGCCGGTGCGGGGAGCAACCAGGACCCCTTCCCGCGCCCCGCGTCCGCAACCGGGGCCGCACCGCCCGAGGGCGCAATGGTCAGCGCAGCCCGGGCGGCGCGGCCCGCCCCTCGTCCCGGGCCGGAGAACGCCCGGGCCGGAGAACGCCACGGCCCCCGGCCGCGCGTCCTGGGCGGACGAGCAGCCGGGGGCCGTGCGGAACCACGCCGCCGGAGCGGCAGCCGTTCCTAGTACCAGTTGTGGCCCTGCCAGAACGACCACGCGCCACAGGGGCTGCCGTAGCGGCTGTTCATGTAGCTGAGGCCCCACTTGATCTGGGTGGCCGGGTTGGTGCGCCAGTCGGCACCGGCCGAGGCCATCTTGGTGCCGGGCAGCGCCTGGACCAGACCGTACGCGCCGGAGCTCTTGTTGGTCGCGGTGTAGTCCCAGCCGCTCTCGCGCTTCACGATCTGGCTGAAGCACTGGAACTGCGCGTCGTTGCCGACGATCTGCCGGGCCAGGTCCTGGACCGAGCCGGGGCTGACCGAGACGGGCGGCGCGCTGTCCTCGACCGCGGTCATCGCCGAGCGGGCCTTGGAGCGGTTGGCGGCGGCGTCGGCGGCCTTGCGCGCGTCGTCGGCGGCCTTGGCCGCCTTGTCCGCGTCGGCCTTGGCCTGGGCGTCGGCCTTCGCCTGGGCGTCCGCGGCGGCCTTCTGGCGCGCGGCCTCCTCGGCGGCCTTCTGCTCCGCGGCAGCCTTGGCGGCGGCGTCGGCGGAGGCCTGCTGGGCGGATGCCTGCTGGCCGATGTTGTCACTGATGGTCTGCGCCTGGGCGCCAGAGGGGACTTCGGCAAGCAGGGTCGCGCCGGCGACATCGACCGTCTGCGTCGTCTTGCCCTCGCTGCCCGAGGCCATACCCACGACGGCACCGACAGCGGTGACGGCGGTGGCGGAGGCCACAGCAACTCCCCGGACCGAGATCCGAGTCACATGGATTCCTTCCAGCATCGCCCACGTGTGACCGTACGGGCGCAACATGCCCCTTGACACGGACCTCCGCACGGTGCTCTGGTCACGGGAGGTGCTGGCCCGGCGTCCGGCCGAGGTGAGGCGACCGGGCGTTGGAATCGGGCGGCGTACAGCTCAACGGTCTTCAATTATGCGTCCACCGACCGGAGTTGGCGGACCTTCCGGGGCCTGACTCCCGGAGTCCGGGAGCCCTGCCGCGCCGTACGCGGGGCCTGACAGAACCCTCACCATGCCGCACCGGGCACTGTCGACGCAATTCCCGCCCGCGTGGCGCATGTCACATTCACCGCACAGCAGTTCCCTGGACGGAAAGCACTCGATGTGATGAACCGGATGGAGCCCGCTCCGTCAGGAGCGGGCTCCAGGCCACCAGTTGACCGTATTGTCCGACTATGCCCCTATCTGGGGCGGATCACGGGTGGATGTCCTCCAGCATCTCCGTGACCAGCGCCGCGATCGGCGAACGCTCCGAGCGGGTGAGCGTGATGTGGGCGAAGAGCGGATGGCCCTTCAACTTCTCCACCACCGCCACCACACCGTCGTAGCGGCCCACCCGGAGGTTGTCCCGCTGCGCCACGTCGTGGGTGAGCACCACCCGCGAACCCTGGCCGATCCGGGACAGCACCGTCAGCAGGACGTTCCGCTCCAGCGACTGCGCCTCGTCCACGATCACGAACGCGTCGTGCAGCGAGCGCCCCCGGATGTGGGTCAGCGGCAGCACCTCCAGCATCCCGCGCGAGATGACCTCCTCGATCACGTCCGGGGTGGTGACGGCGGAGAGGGTGTCGAAGACCGCCTGCGCCCAGGGGCCCATCTTCTCCGCCTCGGTGCCGGGCAGGTAGCCCAGCTCCTGCCCGCCGACCGCGTACAGCGGCCGGAAGACCATCACCTTGCGGTGCTGCCCCCGCTCCAGGACCGCTTCCAGCCCCGCGCACAGCGCCAGCGCAGACTTCCCGGTGCCGGCCCGACCGCCCATCGAGACGATGCCGATCTCCGGGTCGAGCAGCAGGTCCAGCGCCACCCGCTGCTCGGCGCTGCGCCCGCGCAGCCCGAACGCCTCGCGCTCGCCGCGCACCAGCCGCACCCGGCCGTCGCCGGTGACCCGGCCGAGCGCGCGGCCGCGCTCCGAGGTGAGCACCAGTCCGGTGTGGACGGGCAGCTCGGTGGCCCCGTCGACGTCCACCCCGGCGTCGTGGCCGGCCGAGAACAGCGCGTCCACCTGGTCGGCCGGGACGTGCAGTTCCGACATGCCCGTCCAGCCCGAGGTGATCGCGAGCTCGGCCCGGTACTCCTCGGCGAGCAGGCCCACCGAGCTGGCCTTGATCCGCAGCGGCAGGTCCTTGGACACGACGGTGACGTCGTAGCCCTCGGCCTGGAGGTTGCGGGCGACTGCGAGGATCCGGGTGTCCGCCTCACCGCCGCCGGCCCGGTAGCCGACCGGCAGTATCGACACGTCGGAGTGGTTGAGCTCGACCCGGATGGTGCCGCCGAGCTCGCCGACCGGGATCGGCTCGTCGAGCCGGCCGTGGCGGATGCGGTAGTCGTCGAGCAGCCGCAGCGCCTGGCGGGCGAAGTAGCCCAGCTCCGGGTGGTGCCGCTTGGCCTCCAACTCGGTGACGACCACCACCGGGAGGACGACCTCGTGCTCCTCGAAGCGGGTCATGGCGAGCGGGTCCGCCAGGAGCACGCTGGTGTCGAGAACGTACGTGCGCCGGTCTGGTGTCCGGCGGCTCTTGGAACTGACCACTAGGCCTCCAGAGCGGATGACCCTGCGTCATCCGCGGCAAGCCGGCCCCCGCTGCCCCTGTGGCCTCGGGGCCGGACTGACTGGAGTATTCCCAGGCGGGGAACGGTGCATTCGCGTGCCCGGCGAACTGACGGATCATTGCCGGTGAACGTTTGGCCTCGCGCCGGCGCCGGGTAGGCCAGGCCTACGGCGGTCATTTCCTCCGGGCGGCCGGGGCCGGGGGCCGCCGGCCCGGGACTACAGCCCCAACCGCCGGTGGCGCTGCTCGTACGCGCGCAGCGCGCGCAGGAAGTCGACCTTGCGGAAGGCCGGCCAGTACGCCTCGCAGAAGTAGAACTCGCTGTGCGCGCTCTGCCAGAGCAGGAAACCGGACAGCCGCTGCTCGCCCGAGGTGCGGATGATCAGGTCGGGGTCGGGCTGGTTGCGGGTGTACAGGTGCTCGGAGATGTGCTCGACGGTCAGGATCTCGGCCAGTTCCTCGATCGAGGTGCCGCGGCCGGCCTGCTCCTGGAGCAGCGAGCGGACGGCGTCGGCGATCTCGTGCCGGCCGCCGTAGCCGACCGCGACGTTGACCGTGATGCCGTCGATCTCGGCGGTCTGGTCGGCGGCCCGCTTGAGCACGTCGGCGGTGTGCTGCGGCAGCAGGTCCAGCGCCCCGACCGGGTTGACCCGCCAGCGGCGGGCGGCGGCCAGGCCGGTGACGGCGTCCTCGATGATGCCGAGCAGCGGGACGAGCTCGTCGGCCGGGCGGTCCAGGTTGTCGGTGGAGAGCATCCAGAGGGTGACGACCTTGACGTGGGTCTCGTCGCACCAGCCGAGGAACTCGCTGATCTTGTCGGCGCCGCGCTGGTGGCCGTACGCGGTGGAGCCGCCGGCCGCCTTGGCCCAGCGGCGGTTGCCGTCCAGGATCACGCCGATGTGGCGCGGGGTGCTCGCGAGGTGGACCTCGACCCGCCGGCCGTAGAGCCCGTACATCCCGCTGAGCAGGGTGCGAAGCCCCGGCGTCCGTTCGGCGACATCGCGCAGACCCATGTTTCCCGGCCCCTCCGTGCTCGTTGCAACTGGTGCGTCACCGCCCCCGGCGCAGCCTACTCCGGCACGCAGGTGCACGGTAAAGCCCCAGGTAGCGGTCTGGTCACGGTCCTGTACGAAGTCTGTCGCGACCGGCGTGTCGGGGGCCGTCCGGGCGGGCGGCGGGGTGGTTCCGGGCCCCCGGGGCGGGGACACGGAACGGTCTCCGAATCCTTAACGGAACCGTAAGCCGTTCTTCCGGTGCTTGACGGCCAGCAATGGTCTAGTCCAGCTTTTGATCCGGGACGGAACGATCCTCCCCCTCCGCCCCGCAGGCTCACTTCGGACTTCCCCTCCCCCACACGCGGCCGCCGCGCCCCCCACCGCGGCGGCCGCTCCTCCCCCAGGAGCGTCACCCCATGGCCCGTACGCTGAACCAGCCTTCGCACAAGCGCCGGCGCAGCCCCCTCCCGGCCGTCGCGGCCGGTGCCACCGCCCTCGCCCTGGCCGGCGGCGGCCTCGCCCTCTTCGCCGGCGGCGCCAGCGCGGCGGTCGGCAACCTGGTCGGCAACGGCGGCTTCGACGGCGGGCTCGCGGGCTGGACCTGCACCGGCGCCGCGACCACGGTCTCCTCCCCGGTCCACTCCGGCACCGGCGCCCTCCAGGCCACCCCGGGCGCCGGCGACACCGCCGAGTGCACCCAGACCATCAGCGTGCTGCCCAACACCAGCTACACGCTGAGCGCGTGGGTCCACGGTCCGTACGTCTACCTCGGTGCGCGCGGCACCGGCGGCACCGACCCGTTGGTCTGGTCGAACCAGAACAGCTGGAACCAGCTGTCCACCACCTTCACCACCGGGGCGAACGCCACCAGCGTCACCGTCTACCTGCACGGCTGGTACGGCCAGAGCGCCTACCTGGCCGACGACGTCGCGCTGATCGGCCCCGGCGGCACCGGTACCCCGTCGCCGACCGCGACCCCCACCCCCACGCAGACGGCGACCGCCTCCCCCACGGCCACCGCGACGCCGACCAGGACGGCGACCCCGACCCCCACCGCGACGGCGACCCAGACCGCGACGGCGACCCCCACCGCCACGCCGACCAGCACCACCCCGCCGGCCACCGGCCTGCCCGCCCACCTGGTCACCGGCTACTGGCAGAACTTCGACAACAACTCGACCGTGCAGCGGCTGAGCGACGTCCAGAGCGCGTACGACATCATCGCGGTCTCCTTCGCCGACGCCGTGCCGACCCAGACCGGCGCGATCAGCTTCACCCTGGACCCGGGCCTGTCCAAGGCGCTCGGCGGCTACACGGACGCCCAGTTCCGCGCCGACATCAAGGCCAAGCAGGCGGCCGGCAAGAAGGTCATCCTCTCCATCGGCGGCCAGAACGGCGCGATCACCGTCGGGGACGCCACCGCCGGCGCCAACTTCGTCAACAGCGCCTACGCGATCATCAAGGACTACGGCTTCGACGGCATCGACGTCGACCTGGAGAACGGCGTCCAGGCCGGCCCGCTCGGCGACGCGCTGCACGCCCTCCAGGCCAAGGTCGGCCCCGGCTTCGTGCTGACCATGGCCCCCGAGACCATCGGGATGTACAGCACCGCCGGCGCCTACTTCCAGCTGGCGCTGAAGACCAAGGACATCCTCACCGTCGTCAACACCCAGTTCTACAACTCGGGCGGCATGAACGGCTGCGACGGCAAGGTCTACAACCAGGGCACCATCGACTTCATCACCTCGCAGGTCTGCACCCACATCCAGGGCGGCCTGCGGCCGGACCAGGTGGGCATCGGCGTCCCGGCCTCCACCAAGGCGGCGGGCGGCGGCTACGTCTCGCCGGCCGTGGTGAACAACGCGCTGGACTGCCTGGCCACCGGCAGCAACTGCGGCAGCTTCGTGCCGCCGGCCAAGTGGCCGACCATCCGCGGCGCGATGACCTGGTCGACCAACTGGGACGCCAACAACGGCAACGCGTTCTCCAGCGCGGTCGGCCCGTTCGTCCACAAGATGCCGTAACGGCAAGGCCGCAGCCGCCACGGACGGCTGCGGCACTCGGCCGCGGCCGCCACCCGGCCGCAGCCACCAGAGCTCAACTCCCCCGGCGCGCCGCTCCTTGAGGGTGGGGCCTGCGCGTCGGCGGCGGGGCCCGTCGCACCGACCGGTGCGGCGGGCCCTTCCGTTCCGCTCCCCTTGTCACTGCCGAGAGCGCGCGATCCCGCCGAGAGCGCGCGATTGCTGCCGAACGCGCGCGCTCACCGCGCCAGGACCGCGGTGAGCGCGCCGAGCAGCAGGAACGGGCCGACCGGGAGGTCGAGCCCGCGCACCGGGCGGCGGCGGGCCAGCGCGGCGGCGGCCCGCAGGGTGGCCCACAGCCCGGCGAGCACCATCGCGGCGAACAGCCCGCCGAGCGCCACCGACCAGCCGTACCAGCCGAGCAGCCCGCCCAGGGCGAGCCCGAGCGGGGAGTCGCCGGGGCCCAACGCGCCCAGCCAGACGGCCAGTTCGAGCACGCCCCCGACCGCGAGCGCGGCCAGCAGGCAGCGCAGCAGCGCGCCGGGGTCGCCCTCGGCCGACGCCGCGAGCAGCAACAGCGCGGTCACCCCGCCGAGCAGCGGCAGGGTGAGCCGGTACGGCAGTCGGCGCACCCGCGCATCGACGAAGCCGAGCGCCACCCCGACCGCTGCCGCCCAGGCCAGCGCCAGGGTCGGCACCAGCAGCCCGTCCGCCGCGTACGCCACCGCGACGGCGACCGCCACCGCGACCGGCTCCACCGTCCAGGGGCCGGCGCCCAGTCGCTCCCGGCAGCCCGGGCAGCGCCCGGTCGGCGGCAGCAGCCGCACCGCGCGCCCGCACGACGGGCAGTCGTCGCACCAGGGCCGGCCCTCCGGCACCGCGAACCGGGCGATCTGCCCGCGCAGCGGCGGAGCCGCCAGGAGACCGACCAGCACCGCCGCGACCACGACCGGGACCACCGGCGCACCCCCTCCTCGATCGACGCACCGGCCACATCCTCCCGCGCCGGGCGGCGTGCCGTCCGTCTCGTTCCGCACGCCCGCGTGCGCTCCTCGCACACACGAGGATTCCGGACCTTCGACTGCCGGTTCGGAAGGCCGCCCGCCACCGCCGCCTGCCGATCCAAGGGAGCCGTTCGGGCCCTCGGAAGCACCCCTCCGGAGAGCCGCCCCACGGCCCCTGCGTACCCCTAAAGTAGGCGGACATGCAGGTCATCCAGTCCAGCAAGCTCGCCAATGTCTGCTACGACATCCGCGGTCCGGTACTCGACGAGGCGATGCGGCTGGAGGAACAGGGCCACCGCATCCTCAAGCTCAACACCGGCAATCCGGCCACCTTCGGTTTCGAGGCGCCCCCGGAGATCCTCCAGGACATCCTGCGCAACCTCGCCAACGCGCACGGCTACGGAGACTCCAAGGGCCTGCTCTCCGCCCGCCGCGCGGTGGTCATGCACTACGAGGACCGCGGGCTGCACGGCCTCTCCGTCGAGGACGTCTTCCTCGGCAACGGCGTCTCCGAACTGATCCAGCTGGCCATGACCGCGCTGCTGGACGACGGCGACGAGGTGCTCGTCCCGGCCCCGGACTACCCGCTGTGGACCGCCTCGGTCTCGCTGGCCGGCGGCACCGCGGTGCACTACCGCTGCGACGAGCAGTCCGAGTGGTACCCGGACCTCGCCGACATCGAGGCCAAGGTCACCGACCGGACCAGGGCCATCGTGGTGATCAACCCGAACAACCCGACCGGCGCGGTCTATCCGCGCGAGGTGCTGGAGGGCATCACGGAGATCGCCCGCCGGCACGACCTGGTGGTCTACGCGGACGAGATCTACGACAAGATCCTCTACGACGACGCCGAGCACGTCCCGCTGGCCACCCTGGCCCCGGACCTCTTCTGCGTCACCTTCAACGGACTGTCCAAGGCGTACCGGGTCGCGGGCTTCCGCTCCGGCTGGATGGTGCTGTCCGGCGACCGGCACCGGGCCCGCAGCTACATCGAGGGCCTGACCGTGCTCGCCTCGATGCGGCTGTGCGCCAACATGCCCGCGCAGCACGCGGTGGCCGCCGCCCTCGGCGGGCGGCAGTCGATCCGCGACCTGGTGCTGCCCGGCGGCCGGCTGCACGCCTCGCGCGACGCCGCGTACGAGCTGCTGAACCGGATCCCGGGGGTCAGCTGCGTCAAGCCCAAGGGCGCGCTGTACGCCTTCCCCCGGCTGGACCCCAAGGTCCACAAGATCAGGGACGACGCCCGGATGGTGCTCGACCTGCTGCGCTCCCAGCGCATCCTGCTGGTCCAGGGCACCGGCTTCAACTGGCCCGAGCCGGACCACTTCCGGCTGGTCACGCTGCCCCGGGCGGAGGAGATCACCGACGCGGTGACCCGGATCGGCGACTTTCTCGGCGGCTACGTGCAGCCGTGAGGAGCCGGCCCTCCGAGGGGGCGGAAAACACTACGGCCGGAGTTCCGGCCCGGGCGATCTCCTTGGTCGGGGGAAAATCGCCCGGCGGAACTCCGGCCGTCCTGCCGCTCGGCGGGGCGCGCGGTTCGTGCCGCGCGCCCGCCTCTCTCCCGGCTGAGGCTCAGGCTCAGCCGAGGCGCGCGACGAGGTTCCGGTACTCGTCCCACAGCTCCTTCGGAGTGTGGTCGCCGAAGGTCTCCAGGTGGGCCGGCACGAGGGCGGCCTCCTGGCGCCAGATGTCGGCGTCCACGGTGAAGAGCAGGTCGAGGTCCTCCTTGGAGAGGTCCAGGTCGCCGAGGTCGAAGCCCTCGACGGTCGGCAGCACGCCGATCGGGGTCTCGACGCCCTCGCCGGTGCCCTCCAGGCGCTCGACGATCCACTTGAGCACGCGGCTGTTCTCGCCGTAGCCGGGCCAGACGAACTTGCCCTCGGCGTCCTTGCGGAACCAGTTGACGTAGTAGATCTTCGGCAGCTTGGCGGCGTCCGCCTGGGCGCCGACCTTCAGCCAGTGGGCGAAGTAGTCACCCATGTTGTAGCCGCAGAACGGCAGCATCGCGAACGGGTCGCGACGCAGCTCGCCGACGGTGCCCTCGGCGGCGGCGGTCTTCTCGGAGGCGATGTTGGCGCCGAGGAAGACGCCGTGCTGCCAGTCGAAGGACTCGGTCACCAGCGGGACGGCGGTGGCGCGGCGGCCGCCGAACAGGATCGCCGAGATCGGCACGCCCGCCTGGTCCTCCCACTCCGGGGCGATGGTCGGGCACTGCGCGGCCGGGACGGCGAAGCGGGCGTTCGGGTGGGCGGCCGGGGTGCCGGACTCGGGGGTCCAGTCGTTGCCGCGCCAGTCGGTCAGGTGCGCCGGGGGCTCCTCGGTGAGGCCCTCCCACCACACGTCGCCGTCGTCGGTGAGGGCGACGTTGGTGAAGACGGTGTTGCCCCACAGGGTGTCGATGGCGTTGGCGTTGGTGTCCACGCCGGTGCCGGGGGCGACGCCGAAGAAGCCGGCCTCGGGGTTGATGGCGTACAGGCGGCCGTCGGCGCCGAAGCGCATCCAGGCGATGTCGTCGCCGATCGTCTCGACCTTCCAGCCCGGGACCGTCGGCTGGAGCATGGCCAGGTTGGTCTTGCCGCAGGCCGAGGGGAAGGCGGCCGCGACGTACTTGGCCTCGCCGCTCGGCGGGGTGAGCTTCAGGATCAGCATGTGCTCGGCCAGCCAGCCCTCGTCGCGGGCCATGGTCGAGGCGATGCGCAGCGCGTAGCACTTCTTGCCGAGCAGGGCGTTGCCGCCGTAGCCCGAGCCGAAGGACCAGATCTCCTTGGTCTCCGGGAAGTGCGAGATGTACTTGGTGCTGTTGCACGGCCACGGCACGTCCGCCTCGCCCTCGGCGAGCGGGGCGCCGACGGTGTGCACGGCCTTGACGAAGTCGCCGTCCTCGCCGAGCTGGTCCAGCACGGCCTGGCCCATGCGGGTCATCACGCGCATGGAGACGGCGACGTAGGCGGAGTCGGTGATCTCGACGCCGTACGCGGCCAGCGGGGAGCCGACCGGGCCCATCGAGAAGGGCACGACGTACATCGTGCGGCCCTTCATCGCGCCGCGGAAGAGGCCCTGCTCGCCCTGGAAGACCTCGCGCATCTCGGCGGGGGCCTTCCAGTTGTTGGTCGGACCGGCGTCCTTCTCCTGCTCGGAGCAGATGAAGGTGCGGTCCTCCACGCGCGCCACGTCCGTGGGGTCCGAGGCGGCGTAGTAGGAGTTGGGGCGCTTCTCCTCGTTGAGCTTCTTGAAGGTGCCCTGAGCCACCAGCAGGTCCGCGAGGCGCTGGTACTCCTCGTCGGAACCGTCGCACCACTCGATGCGGTCCGGCTGGGTGAGCTCGGCGATCTCGCTCACCCAAGCGAGCAGCTGCTTGTGGCGGGTGGGCGCGGATGCGCTGAGAGCAGAGATCTCGTACGACACGATCGCTCCGTTTCACGCCATCTCGGCGAGGAGATGGCGTCGCGGGGGTCTGAGGGTGCTTGCAGCGTAGCTCCGGACTCAAGGCCAGAACGCAGCGAAGCGTCGAAATTGACGCACCTTTTACTACAGTAAGTATGATTACCGGGCAGTAATAAGCCAGCCGAACCCCCGACGGAGTGCGCGGCGCCACACTCCAAATACTCCAAAACGTCTAACAGTGACGATCGCCACTTCCTACGCGCGAGTAACCTACGGCTCCGTAGGTAACGGGTAGCATGCTGCGCATGACTGCTGCTGCGCTCGCGGAGAGTGCACTCACGGAGAGCAAGCCGAAGTGGCGCGGCTGGCTGCACGCCGGGATGTTCCCTGCCACGGTGGCCGCCGGCATCGTGCTGATCTGCCTGGCCGACTCCACGCCCGCCAAGATCGCCTGCGCCACCTACTCGGTCAGCGCCTGGCTGCTGTTCGGGGTCAGCGCGGTGTACCACCGCTTCGACTGGGGCCCGCGCGGGGACGCCGTGCTGCGCCGGCTGGACCACGCGAACATCTTCCTGATCATCGCGGGCACCTACACGCCGTTCACGATGCTGCTGCTCAAGGGCGCCGACCAGCAGCTGCTGCTCTGGGCGGTCTGGGGCGGCGCGCTGGCCGGGATCGCGTTCCGGGTGTTCTGGGTCGGCGCGCCGCGCTGGCTGTACACGCCGGTGTACCTCGCGCTGGGCTGGGCCGCCGCCTTCTTCCTGCCGGACTTCCTGCGCACCGGCGGGGTCGCCGTCCTGGTGCTGATGATCGTCGGCGGGGTGCTCTACAGCATCGGCGGCGTGGTGTACGGGCTCAAGCGGCCCAACCCCTCACCGCGCTGGTTCGGGTTCCACGAGGTGTTCCACGCCTTCACCCTCGGGGCGTTCATCGTCCAGTACGTCGGCGTCTCACTGGTGGCGTACAGCACGGCCGGCTGATCCCGGCGCACCCCGACGGGCGGTCGAACGGTCCACGGACCGGACGGCCGCCCGTCCCGCTGTCCAGGGCCGCTCGTACGGGGCCCGGATCTGCGGGCGGCGCGGGTGGGCCGGGTGGTCGGCGGCGCCGGGCTCCGAGTGCGGGGCCGGGTCCTGCGGCAGCCCGTGCGCGTGGTGGTGCTCGCCGTGCGACTCCCGGTGGGACTCGCCCGGCCCCCGGTACGGCTCGCGCGGTGACCCGGCCGGCGTCGGGAGCAGCACAGCCCCGGGCTGCCACACCGCGCCGGCCGAGCGGGCCCGCGCCTGCCGAGCGTCCAGCGCCTCGCGGGCCCGGCGGCAGCGCTCGCAGTGCGCGGCGTCCGGGACGCCCCGGCGCGGGCGGTGCCGGACCGGGGCCGGACGGCCGTGCAGCGCGCGCCAGCGGCGGGCGACGTAGACCATGAGCAGCAGGGTCTCGACCCCGGCGACCGCCAGGACCAGCGGGGCGCCGTTGATCAGATAGGCCGCGACCACGGCCAGCGCAGAGCCCACCACCACCACCGAACCCCACACCTGGGTGCTCGCCTGCCTGTCGTCCGCGTCGGCCACTTCGGTCCCCTTTCCCGGTGCCGGGCTCGTGGTCGGCTCCTGCCGCCCCACCCCTTCTCCGCTCTCGGCACGCGTCGGCCAGCACTGACCGATTGCCACATCGTATCTACCGACAGTCATGGCCGACTGCCCCGGGGCGGCGAACGACAGATCAACGTTGCGTCAATTCCTTGTGCGGAAGCAGCACTTCCAGGACACATTACGGAGCGTAGTCATTCGACCGTACTGACGGATCGACGGCTCGGGTTCGACGGCGCGGGTTGACCGCACGGGTTGACGGTCGCCACCTTTTGATAGTTACTCTCATTTGAGAGAAGCTTTCAGTAGAGGCACATGGAGGAACCGTGCCCGCCGCCCCGCCCGCAACCGCGGCCACCGCCGCACCCGCCGTCTCCGCCGATCCACGCCGCTGGCTCGCCCTGGTCGCCGTCGCCCTGAGCGTCCTGGTGATCAGCTTCGACATGACGGTCCTCAACGTCGCGCTGCCCACGCTGGCCGCACAGTTGGGGGCCACCACCGGGCAGCAGCAGTGGATCGTCGACGCCTACACCGTGGTCTTCGCCGCCGTGATGCTCCCCGCCGGCCTGCTCGGCGACCGGTTCGGCCGCCGCCGCACGCTCACCACCGGGCTCGCCATGTTCGGCCTGGCCTCCGCCGTCGGCATGCTCACCGGCTCCCCCGCCACCCTGATCGCCGCCCGCGCCGGGATGGGCCTGGCCGCCGCGCTGGTGATGCCGATGTCGCTGGCGGTGATCCCCGGTCTCTTCCCGCCCGCCGAACAGCGCCGGGCCACCGCGATCCTGGCCGCCGCGCTCTCCCTCGGCGCTCCGCTCGGGCCGCTGGTCGGCGGCTTCCTGCTCCGGCACTTCTGGTGGGGCTCGGTCTTCGCGATCAACGTCCCGCTCACCGCGATCGGCATCGCCGCCTGCGTGCTGCTGCTGCCGGAGAGCCGCAACCCGGCCGCGCCCCGGATCGACCTGCTCGCCACCGTGCTCGCCGCCGCCGGCCTGGCCGGACTCACCTACGGCATCATCGAGGGCGCCGAGCGCGGCTGGACCGATCCGCTGGTGCTCGGCACGCTGGCCGGCTCGCTGCTCGCCCTCACCGCGCTGGTGCTGCGCAGCCGCCGGCAGCGCGACCCGATGCTCGACCTCGGGCTGCTCGCGGACCGCACCTTCCGCTGGTCCTCCGTCGCCGCCACGCTGATCTCGCTCGTCCTGTTCGGCGCCTTCTTCGTCCTGCCGCTCTACTTCCAGAGCGTGCTCGGCGCGGACGCCCTGGGCAGCGGGCTGCGGCTGATGCCGATGATGCTCGGGCTGCTGGTCGCCGCCAAGGCCACCGAGCGCCTGGTCGACCGGCTCGGCGCCCGTACGGTGATCACCCTCGGCCTGGCCCTGCTCGCCGCCGCGCTGCTGTTCGGCAGCCGTACCGGCCTCGGCGACGGCTACGGGCGGGCCGCGATCTGGCTCAGCGTGCTCGGCGTCGGCATGGGACTGTCGCTGATCACCGCACAGTCCTCCGCCCTGGTCACGCTGCCGCCGGCCCGGGCCGGGGTCGGCTCGGGACTGTTGCAGACCCTGCGGCAGGTCGGCGGCGCGATCGGGATCGCCGCCTTCGGCAGCCTGCTGTCCGGGGCGTACCGCGGTGCACTGGACACCGGCGGGCTGCCGGCCGAGGCGGCGCACCGGGCCGGCGAGTCGGTGGTCGCCGCCGACGCCGTCGCCCGGGCCGGCGGCGGGCCGGCGCTCAGCGCCTCCGCGCACGCCGCGTACGTGCACGGGATGGGGGTGGTGCTGCTGGTCTCCGGGCTGGTCGCGGTGGTCTCGGCGGTGCTGGTCGCGGCCCGGATGCCCGCGGACACCCCGGCCGACGCCGGAGATCACGGATAATCGGGGCATGACTCCCCAGCAGCCGACCGCGGCCCTCCCGGACGCCCCGACCAACCCGGTCCAGGCGAAACTGGAGGCGCCGCTGTCGCTGCGCGAGCGCAAGAAGCTGAAGACCCGCCAGACCATCCGCCGCGAGGCGTACCGGCTGATCTCCGAGCAGGGCTACGACAACACCACGGTCGAGCAGATCGCCGCCGCCGCCGAGGTCTCGCCGTCCACCTTCTTCCGCTACTTCGCCACCAAGGAGGACCTGGTCCTCTCCGACGAGTACGACCCGGCGGTGATCGCCGCCCTGCTGGAGCGGCCCGCCGACGAGCCCTTCCTGGAGTCCTGCCGGGGAGCCATGGCCAACCTGATCCACGAGCTGCTCCAGCACGAGCGCGAGGAACTGTTCACCCGGATGCGGCTGATCACCGAGGTCTCCGCGCTGCGCGCCGCACTGCACCGGGGCGACAACAACCCGCAGGAGCTCTTCCTCACCGTGCTCACCCGGCGGGCCGGCGTCGAGGAGCCCACGTACGAGATGAGGGTGACCGCGGCCGCCATCACCGCGGCCACCGCCGAAGCCCTCCTCCAATGGGCCGCGGGCGGGGGGCGGGAGGACATCGCTTCCCTGATCGATCAGACCTTCGCGCTGTTGGGGAGCGGCTTCGCCGGGATGTGAGATCCCCTCCGACGGCGGGTGGGACTCCCTCCCTCGGGGTGCGCTCCCGTCATGACGCGTGCGGGCATGACGCGTGCGGGCAGCGGGGCCCGGCCCGACCGGCCGGGCCCCGCCCGCCGTCAGCCGCGACGGACACCCGTCCTGCGCCGCAGCACGGCACCCGCGCCCGCCAGCGCGGTGGCCCCCAGGGCGGCCGCCGCCGTCACGGCCGAGAACTGCCGCCCCGGCCGCATCCGACGCGACCAGGCCCACCACCTGCTCGCCGCCGAACTGCTCCTCGACCGCCGGTTACGCACCGGCGACACCCAGCTGCTCGGCTACGGCTTCGACGACGCACCCTCCGCCGACCCCAGCTGCGAATACGTCCGCGGCTTCAACGCCGGCGCCGGCCAGTACGTCCTCCAGATCGCCTTCCACCCCGCCGCCCTCCCCGTCCGCTGCCACCGCTTCGCCCTCCGCTCCCCCGGCGACGCCCCGTACGAGACCGAGGAACTCACCCTCGACGGCCACCACTGCGTCCACCTGGTCGCCACGGCCCTGCGGCCGTGCCTCCTGGGGATCAGGTGGGACTGGGAGTGACGGCCGGCCCCGCTGAGCGCCGGTGAGACCGCCCCCATGGTGGCACGCAGGACGGCGTCGACCCGGCTCTGCGCCGCACTGGGACTCAGCGCGCCGCCCCGGTCGTGCAGGGCCAACGGCCCGTAACCGTTGGAGAACAACACCGTTCCGAGGGTCGCCGCGACGACGACGGACAGCGCTGCCGAGCCGATCGCCGTCCAGCGGGACATCATCCCCGGCCCTTCGTCACATGGACCTCGCCGGGCTTGCCCGCGACAACCGCAGCGATGTTTCCCAACGAGGGGCCACAGGTCTCCGGAGGCGCCCCCACCGCCGGCATGTCCCTCAGGTACGGCGCACCCGGTTCGTTCGCCGAAGAACGCCGATCACCTGCCGGCGCCGGCCACGGTGGCCACCACCGACCCCTTCGGGACGAAGGTGGCTGGTGTGCACCCGATCAAGGACGCTTGACGGCCCCGCGGCTCCGCCAGGGGGCGCGGAAGTCCACGATCAGGGAGTCCTCCACCGGCAGGTAGCCGATCTGCTGGTAGATGGAGTTGCTGGTCGGGTTGGCGAGGTTGGTGTAGAGCAGGACCTCGGTGGCGCCGTGGGCGAGGACGTGGGCCGAGGCGGCGGCGGTGACGGCGGTGCCGTAGCCGTGCCCGCGGCTCCCGGTGGGGGTGTAGACCGGGCCGATGCGGGACATGCCGACGAGGATCGGGCTGCTGCCCGCCAGGGCGACCGGGCGGCCGTCGTCCTCCCACAGGTGCAGGCAGCCGTTCGCGATCCGCTCGTCCACCGCCCGCGGGACGTCGGGGAGTTCGACCTCGGCCTCGACCAGGAACTCCTCGTACCAGCGGATCGCCAGTTCGCGGTCGGCCGGTTCGGCCAGCCGGTGGCGGCCTGCGGGCGGGCGCGGCGGGTCGGCCAACTCGCCGAGCCGGTAGAGCCGTTCGTCGAAGCGGACGGACTGCTCGGTGCCGGTGGCCGCCGTCCAGGCGTCGGCGAAGGCGCGGACCGCTTCGGAGCCGCCGCCGACCCCGGTCACCGTGGTGAACCCGGTTCCGGCGGCGGCCAGGCCGACCGCCAGCTCGGCGGCCGCGGCCGGCGGCATGAAGGAGAGCCGGGGGTCGAACGGCGGTGTCCGGAGGAAGGCGCCCGCGACCGGGCCGCCCTCCTCGGCCCGCCACCAGCCGAAGACCGGCGGTTCGCCGAACACGGTCGGGCCGGACTCGGTCAGCCGGTGCGTGATGGTGAGCAGGACGGTGTTCTCGGCGGGGCGGGCGGCCAGGAAGGCCCCTGCCTCCTCCCGGAACTCGTCGAGGGAGGTGCTGAAAGTCCAGGTCATGGCCCATGGTGGACCGGACCCGGACGTGTCCGCCAACGATTATCCGGCCGCCGCCGGAACGCCCGCTATGCGACCACCACGCCCAGCTTCTCGGCCAGTACCGCCGGATCGGTGGTCGGGGCGTCACAGGCGAAGTGCCGGCAGACGTACGCCGCGGGCGCCCCGTCGACCAGCGGCCGGTCGGCCAGCAGCGGCACCTCGGTCCCTCCGAGCGTGCCGACCGCGACCACCGTCCCCGGCGCCGTCCCGAGCAGCGCGGCCCGCCGCAGCGCCGCGGTGGCCGGGTCGCCGTCCGGGCCGACGACGGCGACCTCGCGCGGCCCGTCGAGCAGCGCCTCGGCGACGGCGAGGCCCCAGCCGATGAACCGCGGCGCCCGGCCGGCGAGCGCGCCGACCACGCCGAGGGCCCGCTCGGCGGCCGTGCGGTGCCGGTCGGATCCGGTGTACGCGGCGTACGTGAGCAGGGCGCCGGCGGCGGCCGTCCAGCCGGACGGGGTGGCGTTGTCGGTCGGGTCCTGCGGGCGGCGGATCAGCTCCTCGGCGTCATCGGCGGTGTCGTAGAGCGCGCCGGAGGCCTCGTCGGTGAAGTGCTTGAGCACGGTGTCGAGCAGGCCGCCCGCCAGCTGGAGCCAGGAGGACTCGCCGGTGACGGCGTACAGCGCGAGGAAGCCCTCGGCGGTGTCCGCGTAGTCCTCCAGCACGCCGGCGTTGGTTCCGGCCCGGCCGTCCCGGGAGGTGCGCAGCAGCCGGCCGTCCTCGGTGAGGTGGACGGCGAGCAGCAGGTCGGCGGCGCGTTCGGCGGCCTCGACCAGGTCGGGGCGGTCCAGCAGTGCACCGGTCTCGGCGAGGGCGGCGATGGCGAGGCCGTTCCAGGCGGCGACCACCTTGTCGTCCCGGGCCGGGGCGGGGCGGGCCGCCCGGGCCTCGGCCATCCGCGCCCGGATCGTCTCGTACTCGGCGAAGTCCTCGGGGTCAGCGAGGAGTTGGAGCACGGAGCTGCTGTGTTCGAAGGTGCCGTCGGCGGTTACGGTGAACAGCCGGGCGGCGGTGGCCGCGTCGGCGGGGCCGAGCAGGTCGACCAACTGGCCGGGCTCCCAGGCGTAGTAGGCACCCTCGGCCATCGCGCCGGTCTCCTCGTCCAGGCTGTCGGCGTCCAGCGCCGAGGCGAACGCGCCCTCGGGCGTGCGGAGTTCGCGCAGCAGGAAGTCCGCCGTGGACAGCGCGACCCGGCGGGCCAGGTCCGATCCGGTGGACCGCCACAGGTGCAGGTAGGCACGCAGCAGCAGGGCGTTGTCGTACAGCATCTTCTCGAAGTGCGGCACCACCCAGCCGGCGTCCACCGCGTACCGGGCGAAGCCGCCGCCGAGCTGGTCGTGGATGCCGCCGCGGGCCATCGCCTCGCCGGTGCGGACGGCCATCTCCAGCGCCGCCTCCGAGCCGGTCCGGGCGTGGTGGCGCAGCAGGAACTCCAGCACCATGGCCGGCGGGAACTTGGGGGCGCCGCCGAAGCCGCCGCGGCTCTGGTCGAAGTCCCGGCTGAGGGTCACCAGCGCCTGGTGCAGATCCGCCTCTCCGGGCGGGTTGTGGGCGCCGGCCGAGTAGACGGCGGCCCGTTCGGCCAGGTCGGCCCGGATCCGTCCGGCGACCTGGCCGACCTCCTCCCGCCGGTCCCGCCAGGCGGCGTCCACACCCTCCAGCACCTGCCGGAAGGACGGCATCCCGTGCCGGGGCTGCGGCGGGAAGTAGGTGCCGAAGTAGAACGGCTCCTTGTCGGGGGTGAGGAACACCGTCATCGGCCACCCGCCCTGCCCGGTCGCGGCCTGCACCGCCTCCATGTACACGGCGTCGACGTCCGGCCGCTCCTCCCGGTCCACCTTGACGGAGACGAACCGCTCGTTGAGGTACTCGGCGAGCCCGGCGTCCTCGAAGCTCTCGTGCGCCATGACGTGACACCAGTGGCAAGCCGAGTAGCCGACCGAGAGCAGCACCGGCACGCCGCGCCGCCGCGCCTCGTCGAAGGCCTCCACCCCCCACGGCCACCAGTCCACGGGGTTGTCGGCGTGCTGGAGCAGGTACGGCGAGGTCGCGTCCGCGAGACGGTTCGGCATGCCCCCATCCTCGCGCATCCGGCGCCGGCGCGCGGCAGGTCAGGCCGGTCCGGGAGCCGGTCCCGAGGTCGGCGTCGAAGGTCCGCATCCGCCCGGGCACCCCGGTCGGGGTCGGGCCGAGGAGTCCGTCGACGATGCGGCCGGAGCCCGGTGGTCACCGCGGGCGGGGCCGGCGGCTCACTCCTTCGGGGCCTCCGGCTGCTCGACGAAGTCGACCTTCTTGAACTGCCGGTTCATCGACTTGGCCAGGAACCAGGTCGCGACGCCGAGGGCGGCGAAGACGAGGAAGCCGAGGAGGCCAGGGGTGACCTTGGCGTCGTCGACGGCGAGGTCAGCGGCGAGGTGGACGAGGTTCACGGAGGCACTCATATCTCTATGGTGGCCCGGCTCACGGGGAGCCGGGCCATCGGGGGGTGGTTCAGTCGCGCGTGTCGGCGGCCTCGACCGCCAGGGTGGGCGTGCGCAGGCCGGCGAACAGGTCGTCCTCCGGCAGGTCCACGTCGACCAGGGTACGGGCGAGCTCGTAGTCCTCGGTGGGCCAGACCTCCCGCTGGACCTCCAGCGGGACGCGGAACCACGGGCCGTCCGGGTCGATCTGGGTCGCGTGGGCGATCAGCGCGCGGTCACGGGTCTCGAACCAGTCGCCGCAGTGGACCCGGGTGGTGATCTCGCGCTCCTTGCGGCCGCTCTTCTCCCAGCCCTCGATCCACTCGCCGTACGGCGACTCGTGGCCGTGCTCGGTGAGGTACTCGTGCAGGGCCCGGATGCGGCCCATCGGGAAGCCGTGGTTGTAGTACAGCTTGAGCGGCTGCCAGGGCTCACCGGCCTGCGGGTAGGCGTCCGGGTCGCCCGCGGCGTCGAAGGCCACCATGGTGATCTTGTGGGTCATGATGTGGTCCGGGTGCGGGTAGCCGCCGTTCTCGTCGTAGGTCGTGATGACCTGCGGCTTGAACTCGCGGATCAGCCGGACCAGCGGCTCCGCCGCCTCCTTGATGTCCTGGAGGGCGAAGCAGCCCTCGGGCAGCGGGGGCAGCGGGTCCCCCTCGGGCAGGCCGGAGTCCACGAAGCCCAGCCAGGCCTGCCCGACGCCGAGGATCGCCCGCGCCTCGTCCATCTCCTTGCGGCGCACCTCGTGGATGTTCTCCTCGATGTACGGGTCCCCCTGGAGCTTGGGGTTGAGGACCGACCCGCGCTCGCCCCCCGTGCAGGTGGCCACCAGCACGTCCACGCCCTGCTCGACGTACATGGCCATGGTGGCCGCGCCCTTGCTGGACTCGTCGTCCGGGTGGGCGTGCACCGCCATCAGTCGCAACTGCTCAGTCAACGCCTTGCGTTCCTTCCACACTCGTCGGGCGTTCCGCGAAGTCCGGGTCTGCCCACCGTACGAACCGCTCACTTCGGGACCGCGTCGCCGCGGGGCCGGGCCGCTGAACGTCGCCGGCGCGGCCGAGCCCTGCCCCCGCCGGACCGGCCGCGGGCGTGCCCCTCCTATAGTGACGGACTGGAGGAGCGTCGCATTCCCCCCGCACCACCCGCGCGGCCCCTCCCCCAGGAGAGGACGGAGTCCGATGAGTGCAGACACCACCGCCACCGGTCTGCCCGAGGGGCGCTACGGCCGCGGCGGCGACCGCGCCTCGGACCGCCGCCTGAAGGTGATCGGCGCGGTCTGCGGCGTGCTCGGCCTGGGCCTGATCGCCTGGCTGGGCGGCTCCTACGTGCTGCGCGAGTCGAAGATCAACGGCTCGGTGCCGACCTTCCAGGTGCTCTCCGACTCCGAGGTCCAGCTGCACCTCACCGTGCGCAAGAGCGACGGGCAGGCCGGCACCTGCACGGTCCGCTCGCAGGGCGACGACCACGGGACGGTCGGGGTGGCCGACTTCCCGGTCCCGGCGGCCGGCTCCAGCTACGACGCGGTGGTCACCCTGCGCACCACCTCGCGCGGCACCACCGCCGAGCTGCTCGGCTGCACCCCGGCCAAGTAGCGCGCACCCGAGCAGCGTGCACCCCCGCCCGGCGGTGTGCGCCCTGAGCAGTGCACTCCGTCTCCCGTAGCGCGCATATTCGATCCGGAGAGCGGGCATCCGTAGAAGGTCCCGCACTCCGTTGCCGTACACCCCGGCGTCACGCCACCGTCAATGGCGCGCCAACGCCTCTCCCGCTTGTCAGCAGGACTTGTTAGGCTCGTGGTTTCGCCCCTTCCGCACCGGATGGTACGGGAGCGGGCGTTGCTTTGTAGTTGAGACCGATATCACCACCACCCCTGCTGACGACTCACACCCTCAGCACAGCCCCAGCACCTACGAGGAGCACCCGTGACCCAGACCAGCGAGAACGTGACCTGGCTCACTCAGGCCGGCTACGACCAGCTCAAGGCCGAGCTGGACCACCTGACCGGGCCCTGGCGCATCGAGATCGCCCAGAAGATCGAGGCGGCGCGCGAGGAGGGCGACCTCAAGGAGAACGCCGGCTATCACGCGGCGAAGGAGGAGCAGGGGAAGTACGAGCTGCGCATCCGCCAGCTGACCCAGCTGCTGGAGCGGGCCAAGGTCGGCGAGGCGCCGGCCGACTCGGGCGTGGTGGCCCCGGGCATGGTCGTCACGGTCGCCTTCGACGGCGACGAGGACGACCTCATGGAGTTCCTGCTCGCCTCCCGCGAGGTCGCGGGCGCCGACGACCTGGACGTCTACTCGCCGCAGTCCCCGCTGGGCCGCGCGATCGACGGCAAGCAGATCGGCGACGAGGCCACCTACGAGCTGCCGAACGGCAAGCCGGCCATGGTGAAGATCGTCAAGGTCGTGCCGCACGCCGGCTGACCTAGTCGCACGACACGAGGGCGGCCGCGGAGGTCCAGGACTTCCGCGGCCGCCCTCCGGTGTTCCGGGGGTGCCCGGTCAGGCGGTGGAGGAGCGGTACTTGCGCACCGCCAGCCACGAGAACACCGCGGTGATCACCACCGACCACATCACCGACACCAGCGCCGCGTGCTCCATCGGCCAGGCGCTGTCGACCGGCCCGACCTGATTGCCGAACAGCACCCGGCAGGCCTGCACGGTGGCGCTGAACGGGTTCCAGTACCCGACCTGCTGGAGCCAATCCGGCATCGAGGAGACCGGCACGAAGGCGTTGGAGACGAAGGTCAGCGGGAACAGCCAGATCAGACCGGCCGAGGTGGCCGCCTCGGGGCTGCGCACCGACAGGCCGATCAGCGCTCCGATCCAGGAGAAGGCGTAGCCCAGCAGGAGCAGCAGTGCGAAGGCGCCGAGCGCGTTGAGCACGCCGTCGTGGATCCGCCAGCCGACCAGCAGCGCGACCAGCGCCAGCACGACCAGGATGAACGCGGTCTGGCACAGGTCCGCGAGGGTGCGGCCGACGAGCACCGCCGAACGGGCCATCGGCAGCGAGCGGAACCGGTCCACCAGCCCCTTGCTCATGTCCTCGGCGATGCCAGCCGAGGCGCCGGCGACGGCGAAGGTGACGGTCTGGGCGAAGATGCCGGCCATCAGGAACTGGATGTACGTGTCCGAGCTGGAGTCCGTGCCGGGGATCTTGATCGCCCCGCCCATCACGTACGAGAACAGCAGCACGAACATGACCGGCTGCATCAGTCCGAAGACCACGATCTCCGGGATGCGGGTCATCCGGCGCAGGTTGCGCTTGGCAACCACCCAGGAGTCGTGCAGGGAGGCGGCGATCCCCCGGCGCTGCCTGGGTACCGCCCCGCCGATGGCGTGCTCGGTGGCGGTGCTCATCTCAGTTCCCCTTCCCGGCCGCGACGGCCTGCCTGTCCGGACCCGGGCCGTCCGTTCCGCCCACGCCCCCCTTGCCCTTGCCCCGGCCGCGCGCCCCGGGGTCGGCGCCGTCCTCCTCCTGCTGCTCCTCGGCGACGCGGCCGGTGAGGGTGAGGAAGACGTCGTCCAGGGTCGGGCGGCGCAGCCCGATGTCGTCCATCTCGATCCCGCGGGCGTCCAGTTCGCGGATCGCGTCGGCCAGCACCCGGGCGCCGCCGCTGACCGGCACGGTGATCCGGCGGGTGTTCTTCTCCACCGTCGGTTCGTTCAGCGCGTAGCCGGACAGCGCGGCGACCGCGTCGCCGATCCTGCCGCGCTCGTGCACCACGACCTCGATCCGCTCGCCGCCGATCTGCGCCTTGAGCTGGTCGGCGGTGCCGCGGGCGATCACCCGGCCGTGGTCGACCACCGCGATGTCGTGGGCGAGCCGGTCGGCCTCCTCCAGGTACTGGGTGGTGAGCAGCAGCGTGGTGCCCTGCTCGACCAGCGTCTCGATGACCTCCCAGAGCGCGAGCCGGTTGCGCGGGTCGAGGCCGGTGGTCGGCTCGTCCAGGAACATCACCGGCGGCCGGACGACCAGCGCGGCGGCGAGGTCCAGGCGCCGGCGCATGCCGCCGGAGTAGGTCTTGGCGGTGCGGTCCTTGGCCTCGGTGAGGTTGAACCACTCCAGCAGCTCCAGCGCGCGGGCCTTCGCCGCGCGGTTGCTCATCTGGTAGAGCTCGCCGACCATGGTGAGGTTCTCGAAGCCGGTCAGGTACTCGTCGACCGCCGCGTACTGGCCGGACAGGCCGATCAGGCTGCGGACCTTGTTCGGGTGCTTGAGCACGTCGACCCCGGCGACCACGGCGCGGCCGGAGTCGGGGCGGAGCAGGGTGGTGAGCACCCGCACGGTGGTGGTCTTCCCGGCGCCGTTCGGGCCGAGCAGCCCGAGCACCGTGCCCTCCGGGACGTCGAGACTGACACCGTCCAGAGCTCGTACGTCGCCGAAGGTCTTCACCAGGTTCTCGGCTTGGATGGCTGGCGCCATGGCCTTGCCTCATCTCCTCGAACGTATGGGGCGATCCGTCCCACTTCGCCCTGTTTTCGGGCACGCGAGTGACTCGCTTCTCGACGCGTGGGAACGCGAACGCGATGTATCGCGAGTCTCGCAGTACGCGATATATCGCGTCAAGGGGCAGGAGTCAGCCGGAGACCACGTAGCCCGCGTCCCGCAACTCTCCGACCACCAGCGCGCAGTGCTCCGGCCCCTTGGTCTCCAGGTGCAGGTCCACCTCGACCTCGGTCAGCCCCAGCCGCGGGTCGATCCGCACGTGCGCCACGTCCAGCACGTTGGCGTCCACCCTGGTCAGCACGCCCAGCAGGTCCGCCAGCGCGCCTGGCTTGTCCGCCAGCCGCACCCGCAGCGACAGGTAGCGCCCGGCCGCCGCCAGCCCGTGCCGCAGCACCCGCTGCATCAGCTGCGGGTCGATGTTGCCGCCGGACAGCACCGCCACCACCGGACCCTCGAAGGAGTCCGGCTGTTCCAGCAGCGCCGCGATCGGGGCCGCCCCGGCCGGCTCGACCACCAGCTTCAGCCGCTCCAGCCCCAGCAGCAGCGCCCGCGACAGTGCGTCCTCGGAGACCGTGCGGATGCCGTCCGCCAGCACGTTCACCACCTCGAACGGGATGTCGCCGGGGCGCCCGACCATGATCCCGTCCGCCATGGTGGCGAAGCGCTCCAGCGACACCGGCCGCCCAGCCGCCAGCGAGGGCGGGTACGCGGCCGCGCCGGCCGCCTGCACCCCGACCACCCGCACGTCCGGCCGCAGCGGCTTGACCGCCGCCGCGATCCCGGCCAGCAGTCCGCCGCCGCCCACCGCGACCAGGATGGTCCGCACCTCGGGGCACTGCTCCAGGATCTCCAGCCCGACGGTCGCCTGACCGGTGACCACGTCCCAGTGGTCGAAGGGGTGGATGAACACCGCTCCGGTCGCCTCCGCGTACCGCTGAGCGGCCTGGAGCGCCTCGTCCACGGTGGCGCCGTGCAGCCGCACCTCGGCGCCGTACTCACGGGTGGCCGCGACCTTCGGCAGCGGCGCCGAGACCGGCATGAACACCGTGGAGTGCACGCCCAGCAGCGAGGCCGCCAGCGCCACTCCCTGGGCGTGGTTCCCGGCGCTCGCCGCCACCACCCCGCCGGCCCGCTGCACCGGGGAGAGTCCCGCGATCCGCACGTACGCCCCGCGCAGCTTGAAGGACCCGGTGCGCTGGAGGTTCTCGCACTTCAGGTGGACCGGCGCACCGACCAGCCCGGAGAGGTGCCGACTGCCCTCCATCGGGGTCACCCGGGCGACCCCGGCAAGCATTTTCTGGGCGCCGCGGACGTCGTCGAGGGTGATCGGCCAGTTGTGCATGGCGCCAGACTACGGGCGCGGGCGGCGGCAATCCGGGATGCCGGGCCTGTTCCCGGGCCCGCCCGGCCCGCGTACGCTGCTGCTTCTGAGCCTCCCTCACCGCACGACGATCGTGAGCCGCGATGACGACGACCTCGCCCCAGGCCACCGACCGCACCGACCCCGTGCACACCCAACTCCAGTACCAGCTAGCGGTGTTCGCACGCCGCATGGAGCAGGTCCGGACCCCCGGCGGCGGGGTCGGGGCGCTGGACCGGGCCGCCTACCTGCTGCTCGACCGGCTGGAGCGGCACGGGCCGGCCAACGTCAAGGCGCTGGCCGAGGCGCTGGGCGTGGACTCCTCCACGGTGACCCGCCAGGTCGCCCCGCTGGTCGCGGCCGGACTGGTCGGCCGGGTGCAGGACCCGGCCGACCGCCGCGCCGTACGGCTCGCGCTGACCTCGCACGGCGCCGGCCGGCTCACCGAAGTCCGGGACGGCCGGGCCGAGTTGACCCGCCGCCTGGTGGCCGGCTGGCCGCCGGAGGAGCAGCGCGCGTTCTGCGCCCTGCTGGCCCGCTTCAACCTCGCGATGGAGTCGTACACGGCGGACCAGCAGGGGCAGTGAGGGGCCGCGGGGCCCCCGACGGCCTCAGCCCAGCGCCTGCTTGAGGTCGGCCAGCAGGTCGTCGATCGACTCGATGCCGACCGAGACGCGCACCAGGTCGGACGGCACCTCCAGCGGCGAGCCGGCCGCCGAGGCGTGGGTCATCCGGCCCGGGTGCTCGATCAGCGACTCGACACCGCCGAGCGACTCGCCGAGGGTGAACAGCTGCGCACGGTTGCAGACCTCGACGGCCGCCTCCTCGCCGCCGGCGACCCGGAACGAGACCATGCCGCCGAAGGCCTTCATCTGCTTGGCCGCGATGTCGTGGCCGGGGTGCTCGGGCAGGCCCGGGTAGAGCACCTGGCTGACCTTCGGGTGGCTCGCCAGCAGCTCGGCGACCTTCTCCGCGTTGGCGCTGTGCCGGTCCATCCGGACACCCAGCGTCTTGATGCCGCGCAGCACCAGCCAGGCGTCGAACGGGCCGGAAACGGCGCCCATCGCGTTCTGGTGGTACGCGACCTCCTCGCCGAGGCCCGCGTCGGCCAGCACCAGCGCACCGCCGACCACGTCCGAGTGGCCGCCCATGTACTTGGTGGTGGAGTGCACGACCGCGTCCGCGCCGAGCGAGATCGGCTGCTGGAGGTACGGGCTGGCGAAGGTGTTGTCGACCACCAGCAGCGCGCCGGCGCCGTGCGCGAGCTCGGCCAGCGCGGCCAGGTCGGTGATGCCCAGCAGCGGGTTGGACGGCGTCTCCACCCACACCGCACGGGTGTTGGGGCGCAGCGCCTCGCGGACGGTGGCCAGGTCCTGGGTGTTGGCGACGGAGAACTCGACGCCCCAGCGGGTCAGCACCTTGGCGAACAGCCGGAAGGTGCCGCCGTAGGCGTCGTTGGGGATCACGATGTGGTCACCCGGCTTGAGGATGGTGCGCAGCAGGGTGTCCTCGGCGGCCAGGCCGGAGGCGAAGGCGAGGCCGCGGGCGCCGCCCTCCAGCGCCGCGAGGCACTCCTCCAGCGCGGTGCGGGTCGGGTTGGCGCTGCGGCTGTACTCGTAGCCGCCCCGCAGGCCCCCCACCCCGTCCTGCTTGTAGGTGGACACCTGGTAGATCGGCGTGACGACGGCCCCGGTCTGGGGGTCTGCTTCCTGACCCGCGTGGATGGCGAGGGTCTCGAAGCCCTGAGGAAGCTGGTGCTGGGTCATGGGTCCGAGCCTAGTGTGCGAATGCCGTCAAGCCCGCACGAACCGGAAAGCAGTACGAACCCGCAGGTGGGAGCGGGGGTGCGGCGGGCCGAAACCGCGGTGCGCCGAGCCCCTGGCGACCGCTACGATCTCCACCCGTCGTACACATGTTCACCATGCAACAGTCGCGCGCCGCCCTGCCGTCGCGCCCCCGGGGAGGATCACCGCATGGGCGCGCCCCAGCGTTCCACTGGCATGAGCACATCCATCCGAGCCGTCACGGCCGTGGCCCTGCTCGTCGGCTTCTACCTGCTCGCCGTCGGCATCGTCGTGGGCCTGCTCGCCCTCGACATCGCCCTGTACCAGGCGTCGGACCACATGCGCCCGGGTCTGTTCAAGATCTGGGCGCTGACCGCCGTCATCGCCTACCCGGTGGTCCGGGTGGTGTTCCTGACCCGCCGCCGCAAGGACGACGGCGAGGTGCCCGGCGTGCTCCTCACCCGCGAGCAGCAGCCCGCCCTCTGGGCCGTGGTCGACCGGATCTCCGAGCGGACCGGCGTCCGCGGACCGGCCGAGATCCGGCTCGTGCCCGAGGTCAACGCGGGCGTGTACGAGGAGGCCAGGATGCTCGGCCTGGTCCCCGGCAAGCGGCACCTGGTCATCGGCGCCCCACTGCTGATCGGCCTCACCGAGGGCGAGCTGGAGTCCGTGCTGGCCCACGAGTTCGGCCACTACAGCAACCGGGACGTCCGGCTGGCCGCCGTCACGGTGGCCGGCCGCCGCGCCGTCCTGCACACCATCGGCGGGCTCCACCAGCGCGCCGACCAGCACCAGGCCACGGAGGCCGCCAAGCTGGCCGCCAAGGCCGAAAAGCGGCTGGCCAAGGGCCGCAAGCCGTCCGGCGAGCAGGCCTCCGGCGGCGTCGACCGGGTGCTCGCCAAGCTCTTCACCCTCTACGCCAAGCTCTACTTCCGGGTCTCCGAGGCGGTCGGCCGCCGCCAGGAGTACGCGGCCGACCAGGTCGCCGCCCAGATCGCCGGCCGGGACGCCACCGCCGCGGCGCTCCGCAAGATTCCGGTGCTGGACTCCGCGCAGGACTTCTACCTCGGCCGCTACGCCACCCTCGGCTGGGACGCGGGCCTGCTCCCGCCGCCCGGCCAGGTCTACGGCGGCCTGGCCCACCTGCTGACCGACCCGAAGCGCCGGCAGGAACTCGCCGAGTACGCGCTCGAACTGCCCGAGGAGCAGCCCGACCCGTACGACTCGCACCCGCCGATCGACCGCCGGGTCGCCGCGATCGAGGCGCTGCCCGACGACGGGCGCGGCCCCGGTGCCGCCGGCCCGGCCCTCGCCCTGCTGCACGACGCCGAGCGGGTGCTGACCGAACTGGAGGTCGTCTCCCTGATCCCCGAGGCGGCCCGCAAGCAGCGGGTCGAATGGCCCGAGCTGGTCCGCGGGGCGATGCTGTCGCACGCCCGCGAGGCGGCCGCCCCGGCGTACCGGGCGCTGACCGAGCTGGGCCTGCGGCCCACCGTCCACGGCCTGCTCGACGCCGTCGACGCCGGCCGGGCCTGGGAGTTCACCGACCGGCTGCCGAAGAGCGAGGAGGCCGCCGCGGCCACCGGCCGGGCCGCCCGCGAGTTCGCCCGCCCGGTGCTGCGCGAGGAACTGTCACACGCCACCGTCGTCGCACTGGCCGACGCCGGCCTGGCCCGCTGGGAGCTCTCCTGGTCCGGACCGGCCGAGCTCCACCTGCCGGACGGCTTCGAGGACGGCTTCGGGGCGGCCCTCGACGCCGCCTGCACGGACACCGCGGACACCGCGCCGCTGCGCGCGCTGCTCGCCGGGGCCGGCCTCCCGGCCGCCTGACCGCCTGACCCCGTCCACACGCGGAAGGAGCTCCCTTGATCGGCATCATCGTGCTCGTCGTCGTCGGCCTCGCCCTGCTGTTCCCGGTCGTCATGACCCGGCTGGCCAAGCGCAAGCTGGCGCAGCTGGAACGGGCCAAGGCGACCATCGCCCGCCACGAGGCGCGGCTCGCCGAGGAGAGGCGGGCGGCGAACACCATCACCCCCGCCGACCACGGGCTGCTCCTCGGCAGCGAGCTGGTCCCGTTCGGCGAGCCCGGCCCCGAGGAGGCGGCCGCGCTCGCCGCCGCGAAGGCCGGCGACTGGCGGCCGGTCGCCGCCCACCTCGCCGCTGACGGCACCCCCGATGTCCGCTGGCGGCGGCTGTACGAACCGGCCGACCTGGCGGCCGAGGACGACGCCTGGCTGCGCGCCTGGCGCGCGGAACGACCGCAGGACCCGACCGCCGCGCTGCTGCACGCGAACGCGCTGATCGGCCTGGCATGGAAGATCCGGACCAGCGCCCGGGCCAGCGAGGTCACCCGCGAGCAGTTCGAGGGCTTCCACCGGATCCTGACGGAGGCCGACGAGGCGTGCGCGAAGGCGGCCGAGCTCGCCCCCGACGATCCCAACCCGTGGGCCGCCCGGATCGGCGTCGCCATGGGCCACAACTGGTCCAACGACCGGTTCCGGCAGCTCTGGGCCGAGCTGACCGCGCGCGATCCGCACCACTGGGGCGCGCACAACCGGGCGCTGCAGTACTGGTGCGCGAAGTGGCACGGCAGCCACGAGCTGATGCACGCCTTCATCGACGAGGCGATCGCCGCCGCGCCGACCGGCAGTCTGCTCGCGCCGATCAAGCTGGAGGCGTACTGGGAGCAGTTCGCCCGGGACCGGGAGAAGCTCTCCGCCTGGCAGCGCCCGGAGGTCGGCGCCGCCCTGGACGCCGCACTCGCCGACCTCGCGGCCGCCGACCCCGACCACATCCGCACCACGTACACCCGCGGCTGGCTCGCGTACGCCCTGACCCGGGCCGGCCGGATGACCGAGGCGCTGGAGCAGTACCAGGCACTCGGCCGGTTCATCCCGCCGCCGTTCACCAACTTCAACGATCCCCGGCAGTCCTTCGTCGACCTGCGGATCGACGCGGTCCAAGGCGCCGTCGAGGCGGCCCGCTAGGAAGACCGGTCCGTACGGCCGCTCCCGGAATCCGGGGGCGGCCGTTCGCGTTGCACCCTGAGCCACCTTTCCCGACCCGCTGGAGCAGGCCGTGCTGTTCAACCGCCACAAGACCTCGCTCGTCCCCGCCGACCAGGCGCTGCCCGGTCGGCCGAGCCCGGGCTTCGCCCTGACCGAGCCGCACACCGTGCTCGGGCACCCGCTGACCGGTCCGTACCCGCAGGGCCTGGAGGTGGCCGACTTCGGACTGGGCTGCTTCTGGGGCGCCGAGCGCACCTTCTGGCGGCTGCCCGGCGTCTGGACGACCCTGGTCGGCTACCAGGGCGGCCACACCCCCAACCCGACGTACGAGGAGGTGTGCAGCGGGCTGACCGGGCACACCGAGGCGGTCCGGGTGGTGTACGACCCGGCGGTGATCTCCTACGAGCGCCTGCTGAAGACCTTCTGGGAGGCGCACGACCCGACCCAGGGCAACCGCCAGGGCAACGACGTGGGCACCCAGTACCGCTCCGCCGTCTACACCCACTCCCCCGCCCAGGCCGAGGCCGCGGCGGCCACCCGGGACGCGTTCCAGCCGTCCCTGACCGCGCTCGGTTACGGCCCGGTCACCACCGAGATCGCCCCGGCGGGCCCGTTCTTCCCGGCCGAGCCGTACCACCAGCAGTACCTGTCGGAGGCCAAGAACCCCAACGGGTACTGCGGTCTCGGCGGCACCGGCGCCTCCTGCCCGATCGGCGTGGCCCGCACCGAGGGCTGACCTTCCCCGGCGCCGGTCACAGCCGGTCCGGGACCTTCTCGTCGCTGCCGTCCGTCGCGAAGCCGGGAAGCGACGCCAGCAGGGCGCCCGTGGCGTCGTACACCCCGATCGCGGGGCTGACCGACGGCCGGTGGATGGCGGGGTCGCGCTCGGGCATCGGGGGCAGGACCACGTAGTAGCCGGTCCACCCCTGCATACCGGCGGTGGTGACCAGGGTGGCCGTGGTCGGAATGCCGTCCCGGTACGCGACGATCGTGCTCGGGGACGGGCCCAGGTAGTAGCTGGCGACGACCGCGGCGTCCTTGTTGCTGTACATCTGGGCCGCGACGTTGGGCTTGTCGTGGTCCAGGTTGTCGCTGCGCAGGTCCCAGCAGTTCGCGCCGGGGCTCCAGACCCCACCGGTCCGGACGTCCTGGCACTTCTCGGTCGGGGTGACCCACATCCGGAAGTTCTCGGTGATCTGGATCCTCTCCCCGGCGGCGACCCGCTTCACCGGGGAGAGCAGCAGCCTGGTCGGCAGCGGGGACGGGACGTAGCTGGGGGTGGCGGTCGCAGTGCCGGGCAGCTGCGTGGCCACCCCTGCCGAGGGGGTCATCACTGCTCCGGCCGACGGGGTCATCGCCGCCCCCGCCTCGCCCGCGATCCGCCCGACGTGCCGGGCGTTGCCGGCCGTCACCGCCGTCGCCCCGCAGACCAGGGCCACCGCGACCACGGCCGCCCCGGTCCCCGCTCTGCGCCTGGCCCGGCGGCGCCGGGCGGCGGCGATGATCGGCACCGGGTCCGGCCCGCTCGCGTACGGGTCCTCGTCCTTGAGCAGCCGGCCCAGCCGGTTCTCGAAGCTCATACCGTCACCTCGATGTGCGTCGTGGAACCCGCCACCCCGCCGGAGCGGTCGGCGAGTTGGGGTAGTGCGCGCAGCTTCGACATCGCCCGGTGCAGCGTGCTCTTCACCGTGCCCTGGGCGATGCCCAGTTCGGCCGCGACGGCGGCCTCGGTGAGGTCCCCGTAGTACCGCAGCACGACGACCGTCCGCTCCCGGCGGGTGAGGGTGCCCAGCGCCTGGTGCAGCAGGGCCCGTTCGGCCTGCCGTTCGGCGAGGTCCTCGGCGAGCGGCCGGTCGGGGGTGTGCTCGGTGGGCAGCTCGTGGTTGCGCAGCCGGCGCCACCAGTCGCGGTGCTGGTTGACCACGATCCGGCGGACGTACGCGCTCGGGTCGTCCCCGGTGATCCGGTGCCAGTTCAGGTAGGCCCGCTCCAGCGCGGACTGCACGATGTCCTTCGCCCGGTCCGGGTCGCCGGTCAGCAGCTCGGCCAGCCTCAGCAGTTGGCGACCGCTCCCGGCGACGAACGCGCTGAACTCGGCGTCCTGGCGCTGTCTCTGCTCGCGTTTCACACCCGTCCTACTCCTCGGGCGGACCGCGAGGTTCGGTCCGCCCGGAAAGTTTTTCCGGCTGGGGTGCGGAGCCGGGTCAGACGGCGCTGCCGGCCTTCCAGGCGGCCCAGCCCATGTTCCAGCCGTTCAGGCCGTTGTCCGGGGCCACCGTCTTGTCACCGGAGTTCACGACCTCGACCACGTCGCCGACCATCGAGGACTTGTAGAACTTGTAGCCGTCCGTGCCGGCGTCCTGGGCGCCCTTGGCGTCCTGGAGGCCGACGCAGCCGTGGCTGGTGTTCTGGCCGCCGAAGATCGACGGCGAGGACCAGTAGTTGCCGTGGATGAAGGTGCCCGAGGTGCTGAGGCGCTGGGCGTGCGGCACGTCCGCGATGTCGTACTCGCTGCCCAGGTTGACGGTCTGCGAGTTCATCCGGGTCTGGGTGTACTGCTCGGAGATCACCATCTTGCCGCCCCAGGTGGTGTGCTCGGGCGAGCCGCCGGAGATCTTGTAGACCGCGCTGACCTGGCCGTCCGTGGTGACGGTGAGCTTCTTGGCGGCGAGGTCGGCGACGCTGGTCTGGGCGCGGCCGATGGTGAAGCTCACGTCCTTGGACTGGGTGCCGTACACGCCCTTGGCGCCCTCGACGTCCTTGAGCCGGAGCTTGAGGGTGACCTTGGTGCCCTTGGCCCAGTACTCCTGCGGCCGGAAGTCGAGGCGGGTGCTGGAGAACCAGTGACCGACGATCTCGACGCCCGGCTCGGCTATCACCGTGATCGCCTGCTGGACGGTCTTGCGGTCGGTGATCGGCTTGCTGAAGTTGATCGAGACCGGCATGCCGACGCCGACCGTCGAGCCGTCCTCGGGGGTGAAGTAGCCGACGAAGGTGTTGGCCGGGGTCGCCGTGGTGAAGACGGCGTTGGAGTCCGCCTCCAGCTTGTCCTTGTCGAAAGCGGTGGCGGCGACGGTGTACTTGGTACCGCTGGCAGGGGCGGCGGCCGAGGTCCAGCCGGTGCCGTCGGCGGAGAGCTGGCCGGCCAGCTCCTTGCCGGTGGTGTCGGTGACCTTGACGCTGCTCAGGGTGCCGTTGGCGACGGTGACCTTGACCGGCTCGCTGAAGCTCGCCGAGGCGGCGCCGTCGGCCGGGACGACCGTGATGACCGCGGCCGAGGTCTTCGGGGCGCTGCTGCTCGCACCGCCGGAGCCCGGGGTGCCGTTCGCGCCGCCGGCGCCGCTGCCACCGGTGCCACTGCTGCTGGCGCTGCTGCTGTTGTCGTTGCAGGCCGCCAGCAGCAGGACGGGCGCTCCGATCAGTCCCGCGAGGACCCCGCGCCGGCTCCAGCTGCTTGCGGCCGCCCGCCCCTGACCGTCCCGTGCCGTCACGTCGCGTCTCCCTGTAGATCATCCCGGGCATTACGGATACAGAAACGCAATCCGCCCGTTCACGGTTCCATCACCGAAGGGTAAGCGATCGTATGAGATGACCCAACTTCCCGACGAACAGGGACAAAACGCCCGACCCGCAGGGCGGACCGGGCGTTCACGGGCGGTGACGGCGGACGCCGTCACCCGGTGGTTCCGTCCTACTCGGCGGAGTCTTCCACCCGGTACTCGTCCCACTCCTCGTCGTCCGGGTCGAACTCGGTCTGCGCCGACTCCCAGGTCGCCGAGGCGAGCTCCACCCCGGGCACCTCGCCGAGCAGCGCGACGGGGTCGATGAAGTGGGCGAGCGAACCCGACGGGTCCACCTCGATGGCCTCGACGGACTGGGCGCGCTCCTCGTCGTCGAGGTACTCGTCCGCGGTGACGGCCTCCAGGGCGGCCGCCTTGAGCGCGCCCTCGTCGGTGATCTCCGCGATGAGCTCGATCTTGACCCGGACGTAGCGCGGGGCGTCCTGGTCGGTCGTTTCAGTGCTGGTCATGCGTGCGAGCGTACGGGACGGCCACGCCCGGCGTGGCGCACGGGCGGCTGCCCGGAACACACCCCCGCGCGCCCGGCGCGAACAAGCCCGGACGGCGCGAACGGAAGGGGCCGGCCCCTCGGAGAAGGACCGGCCCCACCGTTCCCCCCGCGGACTCCCCCACCCGGGAGCCGCGGGGACACGCGCCGTGCGGCGCGGTGCTGCCGCGGGAGCCGCCGCACCCTGCCAGCCGGCCGGGGCCGGGCAGGGGCGGGACGACGGCGCCTCCCACGGCGGGAGGACACGGCGGCCGGGTCAGGGCCGCCCGACGTGTCCGGAGCCGACCGCGGTCGCCGGGGAGCCGCTCCCGGACGGTTGCCGTCGCCTCACTCGGCGTCCTGCCGTTGACGACCACGATGCCCGAGCCTTGTTAACCACGTGCTGCGGGCAGGTGACGCCGGTGTACCACTTCCCCCGTGGACGGATCCTCCGCATCCGCCCGCGGAAGGGCGGCAGCGCCGGTGACGTCGCGTCAGTGCTGGCCGCGGCCGGTCAGGAAGCCCAGCAGGTCCTGACGGGTGACGATGCCCTGGGGCTTGCCCTCGACCAGCACGACGGCCGCGTCGGCCTTCTCCAGCACGGTCATCAGGTTGGTGACGGTCTCGCCCGAGCCGACCACCGGCAGCGGCTTGGACATCACCTTGTCCAGCGTGTCGCTGAGCTCGATCTCCTTGGCGAAGATGCCCTCCAGCAGCAGCTTCTCCACCACCGAGCCGATCACCTCGCCGGCCATGATGTCCGGGTGGCCGGCGCCCGGGGAGACCACCGGCATCTGCGAGACGCCGTACTCGCGCAGCACCCGGACCGCCTCGGCGACCGTCTCGTTCGGGTGCATGTGGACGAACTGCGGGACGCCGCCCTGCTCGATGGACTCCTTGCGGGCCAGCACCTCGCCGATGTGCGCCTCGTCGGTGGAGGAGGGCAGGAAGCCGTAGTCGGCCATCCAGTCGTCGTTGAAGATCTTCGACAGGTAGCCGCGGCCGCCGTCCGGCAGCAGCACCACCACGACGTCGTCCGGCCCGAGGTCCTTGGCGACCTCCAGCGCGGCCACCACGGCCATGCCGCAGGAGCCGCCGACCAGCAGGCCCTCCTCCTTGGCCAGGCGGCGGGTCATCTGGAACGAGTCCTTGTCGGAGACGGCGACGATCCGGTCCGCGACGTTGCGGTCGTAGGCGGTCGGCCAGAAGTCCTCACCGACGCCCTCGACCAGGTACGGCCGGCCGGTGCCGCCCGAGTAGACCGAGCCCTCCGGGTCGGCGCCGATCACCTTGACCTTGCCGCCGGAGGCCTCCTTCAGGTAGTTGCCGGTGCCGGAGATGGTGCCGCCGGTGCCGACGCCGGCCACGAAGTGGGTGATCCGCCCCTCGGTCTGCTCCCACAGCTCCGGGCCGGTGGAGTGGTAGTGCGAGGCCGGGTTCTCCGGGTTGGAGTACTGGTCCGGCTTCCAGGCGTTCGGGGTCTCCCGGACCAGGCGGTCGGAGACGTTGTAGTACGAGTCCGGGTGCTCCGGGGCGACGGCGGTCGGGCAGACGACCACCTCGGCGCCGTACGCGCGCAGGGTGTTGATCTTGTCGGTCGAGACCTTGTCAGGACAGACGAAGATGCACTTGTAGCCCTTCTGCTGGGCCACGATCGCCAGGCCGACACCGGTGTTGCCGGAGGTAGGCTCGACGATGGTGCCGCCCGGCTTGAGGGCACCCGAGGCCTCGGCGGCCTCGATCATGCGCATCGCGATGCGGTCCTTGACCGAGCCGCCGGGGTTGAAGTACTCGACCTTCGCCAGCACTGTCGCGCTGATGCCCTCGGTGACCTTGTTCAGCTTGACCAGCGGCGTGTTGCCGACCAGGTCGATGATCGAGTTGTGGTACCGCACGGGGGTCCTCCCGGTCTGTGGGCATGCGAGTGCTTTCGGTACTGCAAAGCGTAGGGCGTGGCACCCGCCCCGCGACCCCCCTCTTGCCCACCTCCCCCAATGGCCCACCCCCACCGGCGCCTCCGGTACTCCCGCCCCGCGCGCGGGTAAGACCGCTGTGCAGGCATTGCCGTGGCCCCGGAGGGCCGGCAGGACCACGTGAAGGGGGCACCGGATGCCAGGGGCACGGGACTCGCGGGCCCGGGTGGCCCGCCGGATCGCCACGGCGGCGGCGTACGGCGGCGGCGGGCTCGGCCTGCTCGGGGTGGGCCTGGTCGGCCTGCTGCTGACCGAGAGCAAACTCGCCATCCAGGCCATCGGCGCCCTGGAGACCCTCCCGCCCAGGGCGGACGGCGTCTACGGCGAGGCCTTCGCCGACGGCTCCGCCGCCGCACAGGCCCCGCTCGTGCTGGCCGTCCTCGGCGACTCCACCGGCGCCGGCCTCGGCGTCGCCCGGGCCGGCGAGACCCCGGGCGCGCTGCTGGCCGCCGGCCTCGCGTCGGTGGCCGAGCGCCCCGTCCGGCTGGTCAACGCGGCCCGCTCCGGCGGCCGCTCGGCCGACCTCTCCGGCCAGCTGGAGCAGGCGCTGCCGCACCACCCGGACGTCGCCGTGATCATGGTCGGCGCCAACGACGTGACCCGGCACAGCCCGGCCCAACTGGCCGTCCGTCACCTCGGCGAGGCCGTCGCCGCCCTGCACGCCAACGGCTGCGAGGTGGTTGTGGGAACCTGCCCGGACCTCGGGACGATCAAGCCGGTGCGGCCGCCGCTGCGCTGGGTGGCCCGCCGGCTGAGCCGGCAGCTGGCCGCCGCGCAGACCATCGCGGTGGTGGAGGCGGGCGGCCGGACGGTCTCGCTGGGCTCGCTGCTGGGCCCGGAATTCGCCGCCCGCCCGGAGATGTTCGCCGCCGACCGCTACCACCCCTCCGCCCAGGGCTACGCGACCGCCGCGATGGCCGTGCTGCCCTCGGTCTGTGCCGCGCTCGGACTCTGGCCGGAGGAGGAGCGCCCGGCCACGGCCGCCCCGGGCGCCGCGGTGCTGCCGGTCGCCATGGCCGCCGCCGCGGCGGCCGGGCGGGCGGGCACCGAGGTGGCGGCCGTACCGGCGGAGGGCGCCGGGCGCCGCTGGGCCCAGTTGCGCCACCGGCTGCGGACAGGCCTGCCCGGCCCGGAGAACGGGAAGAAAGCCGGTACGGCCCCCGGCGGGGCCTCCGGGAACACGTCGGCCAGCTCACACCCTGCGGCGGGTGACGCCTGACCTACCAGGCGGTAACTTTCCTCCCGGACGCCAGGTCCGCCGTCACCGAGCGAGGAGCCCGCCATGCCCGAAGCCGTCATCGTCAGCGCCGCCCGTTCGCCGATCGGCCGGGCCTTCAAGGGCTCGCTCAAGGACGTCCGCCCGGACGACCTGACCGCCCACATCATCCAGGCCGCCCTGGCCAAGGTGCCGCAGCTGGACCCGCGCGAGATCGACGACCTGATGCTGGGCTGCGGCCTGCCCGGCGGCGAGCAGGGCCACAACCTGGCCCGCATCGTGGCCGTCCAGATGGGCATGGACTACCTGCCCGGCACCACCATCACCCGCTACTGCTCCTCCTCGCTCCAGACCACGCGGATGGCGCTGCACGCGATCAGGGCGGGCGAGGGCGACGTCTTCGTCTCGGCCGGCGTGGAGACCGTCTCGCGCAGCGTGAACGGCACCTCGGACGGCCTGCCGGGCACCATGAACCCGATCTTCGACGAGGCCCAGGCCCGCACCAGGAAGCGCGCGGAGGAGGGAGGCGGCGAGTGGCACGACCCGCGCGAGGACGGCCTGCTGCCGGACGCCTACATCGCGATGGGCCAGACCGCCGAGAACCTGGCCGCGCTCAAGGGCATCACGCGCGCCGAGCAGGACGAGTTCGGCGTCCGCTCGCAGAACCTCGCCGAGGCCGCCATCAAGGCCGGCTTCTGGGAGCGCGAGATCACCCCGGTGACGCTTCCGGACGGGACCGTGGTCAGCACGGACGACGGCCCGCGCGCCGGCGTCACCCTGGAGGGCGTGGCCGGCCTGAAGCCGGTGTTCCGCCCCGACGGCACCGTGACCGCGGGTAACTGCTGCCCGCTGAACGACGGCGCGGCCGCGCTGGTCATCATGTCCGACACCAAGGCCCGCGAGCTGGGCATCACCCCGCTCGCCCGGGTGGTCTCCACCGGTGTCAGCGCGCTCTCCCCCGAGATCATGGGCTACGGCCCGGTCGAGGCCTCCAAGCAGGCGCTCAAGCGGGCCGGCCTGACCATCGACGACATCGACCTGGTCGAGATCAACGAGGCCTTCGCGGCCCAGGTGATCCCGTCCTACCGCGACCTCGGCGTCGACCTGGACAAGCTGAACGTCAACGGCGGCGCGATCGCGGTCGGCCACCCCTTCGGCATGACCGGCGCCCGGATCACCACCACCCTGATCAACTCCCTGCAGTGGCACGACAAGCAGTTCGGCCTGGAGACCATGTGCGTCGGCGGCGGCCAGGGCATGGCGATGGTCATCGAGCGCCTCAGCTGACCCTCCGGTCACCCTCCGAAGGGTCTGGACCACCCATTTGGAGTGACACTGCGTAATTGAGGGCCGAATCACACCGCGAGGTCGATCCGGCCCTCTTTTCTGTCGTTTTCGAGCCGGAAATCGACACTGCGGAGCGGATCAACTCCACTGCGTAGAACGGTGTTACCTAACAATTTGGGGACAAGAGCGAAAGTCACGGACGAATTGGACATTCGCCACTGCGGTAACAGCCCCGCATGCGGCAGTGTGGACACGTAACCCCGTTCCGCTCCTCGCTAGGAGTACGTTCCGTGAGCGCCGTCTACACCATCCTGCTGCTGATCCTGATCACCGTGTCGACCGCCGTGCTGCTCCACCTCCGGGGACTGTCCCGCCGGCTGGACGCGCAGGCCGCGGCCCAGGCCGCGCCCGCGCCGGTGGACGAGGCCGCGATACGCCGGGCCGTCACCGAGGCGCTCGCCGCCGACCGTGAGCGGGAGATCACCGAGGCCCGGGCGTTCTGGGCCGAGCAGGAGGCCCGCGCGGCCGAGGACGCGCCGCTGTTCGACTCCCCGTTCTCCGGCACGTTCTCCGGCACCGACGAGTGGCCGCTCTTCTTCCCCCGCCCCACCGGCCCGCAGGACGCCGCCGACAACGCCGGGACGATGGACCCGGAGTTCGGCGAGGCGCTGCGCTCCGCGCTGGAGGACCTGATCGACGAGGGCGGCACCGCCCCCGCCGAGCCCGGCACCGAGGGCGGCGTGCCGCTGCGCCCCGGCCACCCGGTCGGCGAGACCGCCAAGGACGCCCGGGCCCGCCGCGAGGCCGACCTGCTGGCCACCGGCCTGGAGGCCGGACTGCTGGACGCCGACCCGGCCGTCGAGGAGGCCCCGGTCGCCGCGCCCGACCCGCGCCGCCACCCCTCGCACCCCGACTTCGTGCCCAGCCAGGCGTCGTCCCGGGAGTGGACCGACGGCCGGCTGGCCGCCCTCGCCGAGGAGGCCGTCGCCCTGATCGACGTCCGCCCGGGCCCGCTGGGCACCCTGGACGTGTACGCCTTCGCCGACGGCACCACCCTCTGCGTGGCCCCGGGCGACCGGGAGGCCGCCTACCGGCTGATCGACGCCGTCCGCGCCGGTGAACACGTCCGGCTGCTCGGCGGCTCGCGCTTCTCCGGCTCCTACTCGCTGACCTTCTCCACCGACGAGGAGGCCGTCTACGTGCTCGCCGACCGGGTGGTCGCCAGCATCTGACACCAGTTCACCGGCGCGCAGCACGCCGAAGGCCGGCCGGGTCAAGGGGTTACCGACCCGGCCGGCCTTCGGCGTTCCCGGACTCCGTCCGGCACCTCCGTGCCGCCCGTACGGGCGCTCGCGCACCGGCCGCTCCCCCACCGCCCGGCAGGGGCGTTCGCCCCCGCGCGCCGCTCGATGGTGAGCCCGCTCCGCCCGCTCAGCCGCAGAGCGCCGCCGTCTCCCGCACCGCGGCCACCGCTCCGGCCAGCACCTCGGCCGCCGCCACCGGCCCGTCCGGCAGCGCCACCTCCGCGCCCTCCGGCAGCGCCGCGAGCGCGGCCGCCAGGTCGTGCCCGGCGACGGCCAGCTGGTCCCCCACCGCGAAGGCCCCGGCGTCCGGGAACTCCCGCTGCGGCCCGCCCTCCGCCGCCAGCGCCAGCCCGGCCAGCCGACGGGCCAGCTCCAGCGCGGCCGCCGCCCGCGAGGCGTACCCGGGCACTGTGCCCAGCAGCTTGCTCTGCGGCAGCGAGCGGAAACGATCCGCCAGGGACTCGACGGCTTCGACCAGGGGCTCTACGTCATGCATGGGTAGGAGCGTAAGCGAGAAAGCCGCCGGGCCCCGGAGCGAGTGGCTCCGGGGCCCGGCGGCAGTGGTGCACAGCGGGACGGACCGTCAGTCGTCGCCGCGCAGGATCGCGATCAGCCGCAGCATCTCCATGTAGATCCAGACCAGCGACAGGGTCAGCCCGAAGGCGGCCCGCCACGACTCACGCTGCGGGGCGCCCTGGGCGATGGCCTCCTCGATCGCCGCGAAGTCCAGCGACAGGAAGAAGGCACCCAGACCGATGCCGACCAGGCCGACCACGATGCCCAGCGGGCCGGAGCGCAGCCCCATGTCGGCGCCGAAGGCCATGGCGACCATGTTGACCAGCATGAGCAGCACGAAGCCCATGGCGATCGCGATGCCGATCCGCTGGTAGCGCGCGGTGACCCGGATGCGACCGCTCTTGTAGGCGAACAGCATCGCCGCGAAGACCGCCGCCGTACCCAGCACCGCCTGGATCACGATGCCGTTCAGCACGGTGTTGAAGGCGTGTGAGATGGCGCCCATCGCGAAGCCCTGGAGGGCCGCGTACGTCAGTATCAGCGGCGGGCTCACACTGCGCTTGAAGGCGATGACCAGGTAGACGACGAAGGCGACGATCGAGGCGCCGGCGGCGTAGCCGTAGTTCTCGAACGGCAGCGCGAACCAGGCCACCGCACCGGCGGCGACCAGCGTCAGCAGCGTCATCGCGGTGCGGGCGACCACGTCGTCCAGCGTCATCCGCCCGGTGGCCGCCGGGCCGGCCGACGGCCCGTTGTACAGCTCGTAGAGCTGCTCGTCGGTCAGCGGGGGCTGACCCTGCGGCTGCTGGGCGTACGGCGTGCCCGCGTAGGGGTTGTTGCCGTTCGGGCTCCCGGCCTGCGCGGTGGTACCGAACCCCGCGTAGCCGGCGTCGCGGGTGAAGGACCCCTCCCGCGAGAAGACCGGGTTGCTGCTTCTCATTGCTCATTCCCTCCGTGGCGGCACTGCACCGCCCGTGCACAAGGGTAATGGCATGGCAAAAATTTCGGGATACGCCGCGAGGAGGATCCAGTGAACAACGTCCGGCGGGGACGCCGTCGCGCCCCCGCCGGACGATCGGTGCCCGGAGCCGGACTCGAACCGGCACGGCCTCGCGGCCAAGCAGTTTTAAGCTGCCCGTGTCTGCGTTCCACCATCCGGGCGTCTGCGAAACCACCCTGAGCCTAGTCGTCCGGCTCGCCCTTTCGCATGTTCCAAGCCCCGGAAGTTGTCATGTTTCCTTGCGATCTGACGACCTGTTCGGGATTCGGCCACGAAGGATATCCGTTCCGGCCATCCTCCTGCCTCAGGGTTCACGTCATACCGCAGGAGGAGAGGTCCACCCATCCCGTACGCCCAGCGGTGGTAGGGCCAACCGTCCGGCGGAGCGACGCAAGACCATGATCACGTCGCGGAACATGGAGGTACAAGTCCACCAGCACAAAAGGAGCCCCCCGTGACCACGTCGACCGCAACCGCCGTCCACACCGGCCTGGCGGCCGCCCGAGCCACCGGCCTGAACAAGGTCTACGGGGAGGGGGAGACCCGCGTCGTCGCCCTCGACAACGTCAGCGTCGTCTTCCCCCAGGGCGAGTTCACCGCCATCATGGGCCCGTCCGGCTCCGGCAAGTCCACCCTCATGCACTGCATGGCCGGCCTCGACACCGTCACCTCCGGCTCCTCCACCATCGGCGACACCGAGCTCGTCGGCCTCAAGGACAAGCAGCTCACCCAGCTGCGCCGGGACCACATCGGCTTCATCTTCCAGGCCTTCAACCTGCTCCCCACGCTGACCGCCCTGGAGAACATCACGCTCCCGATGGACATCGCCGGCCGCAAGGTCGACAAGGCCTGGCTCGACCGCGTCGTCGACACCGTGGGCCTGTCCGGGCGCCTCAGCCACCGGCCCTCCCAGCTCTCCGGCGGCCAGCAGCAGCGCGTCGCCTGCGCCCGCGCCCTGGCCGGCAAGCCCGACATCATCTTCGCCGACGAGCCCACCGGCAACCTCGACTCCCGCTCCGGCGCCGAGATCCTCTCCTTCCTGCGCAACTCCGTACGCGAACTCGGCCAGACCGTCGTCATGGTCACCCACGACCCGGTCGCCGCCTCCTACGCCGACCGCGTCGTCTTCCTCGCCGACGGCCGCATCGTCGACGAACTCCACAACCCCACCGCCGACACCGTCCTGGACCGCATGCGCCGCTTCGACGCCAAGGGCCGTACCAGCTGACACACCGGCAGCCGCAGCCCGCTCACCGACCCTCCCAGGACACCCCATGTATCGCACCGCACTGCGCAACGTGCTGGCCCACAAGGGCCGACTGCTGATGACGGCGCTGGCCGTCATGCTCGGCACCGCCTTCGTGGCCGGCACCATGGTCTTCTCCGACACCTTCGGCAAGGCCATGCGGGACAGCAACTCCAAGAGCTACTCGGACGTCTCGGTCCAGGTGGTGGACCGCGCGGCCGGTTCCTCCGCCTCCGCCCGGCAGAAGAGCGAGGGCGGCTCGGCCACCCTCACCGACGCCACCCTCCAGCAGCTGGCCGCCCTGCCGGGCACCGCCGGCGCCCGTGGCGTGGTCAGCGGCTTCACCGGCGTCGCCGACAAGAAGGGCACCCTGATCGGCCAGGTCTGGGCCGCCAAGGGTGCCAACTTCGCGCCGGGCCAGGACGGCAAGGACCCGCGCTACCCGATGGTCGAGGGCCAGGGCCCGAAGGCCGCCAAGGAGGTCGCGCTCGACCGCAAGACCGCCGACAAGGCCGGCTACAAGGTCGGCGACACCGTCCGGGTCGCCGCCAACGGCCCGGTCGTCGAGGCGAAGCTCACCGGCGTCTTCACCACCGACGACCCGGTGGTGAACACGGGCGGCACGCTCACCCTGTTCGACAAGGCCACCGCCCAGCAGACCCTGCTGGAGCCGGGCCGCTACAGCAGCATCGTGCTCACCGCCAAGCCCGGGACCAGCCAGGACGCTCTGCTCGCCCAGGCCCAGCCCACGATGCCGTCCGGCCCCCAGTTCGACGTCGAGACCGGCGCCAAGCTCAAGGCCGACGAGCAGGCCATGATCACCAAGGCCACCGACAGCCTGCGCACGATGTTCCTGGCCTTCGCCTGCATCTCGCTCTTCGTCGGCATCTTCATCATCGCCAACACCTTCACCATGCTGGTCGCCCAGCGCACCAAGGAACTGGCCCTGATGCGCGCCATCGGCGCCAGCCGCAAGCAGGTCACCCGGTCCGTGCTGATCGAGGCCCTGCTGATCGGCACTGTCTCCGCCGCGGCCGGTCTGCTGGCCGGCGTCGGGATCGGCGCCGGGATGCAGTCGCTGATCGGTGCGATGAACGAGAACATGCCGAACGGCTCGCTGGTGATCAAGCCGCTCACCATCGTGGTGACGGTCGTGGTCGGCATCCTGGTGACGGTCGCCTCGGCCCTGCTGCCCGCCATCCGCGCCTCCCGGATCGCCCCGGTGGCCGCGATGAGCAGCGGCGACCAGCCGGTCTCCCAGAAGAGCCTGGTGGTCCGCAACACGATCGGCTCGGTGCTCGCCGCCGGCGGCCTGGCGCTGATCGGCTACGGCGCCTCCACCGGCAACGACAGCGGCCGGATACCGGTCGCCCTGGGGGCCTTCCTGACCCTGATCGGCGTGTTCGTCCTGCTGCCGCTGCTCTCCCGTCCGGTCGTCGCACTGGTCGGCCCGCTGCTGCGCGGGCTCGGCGGCACCCCGGGCAAGCTCGCCCAGCAGAACGCGGTGCGCAACCCGCGCCGCACCGCCGCCACCGCCGCCGCGCTGACCATCGGTCTGACCCTGGTCACCGGCCTCACCGTGATCGGCGCCTCGGTCAACGACACCATCGACCGGGCCGTCACCAGCTCGATGAAGGCCGACTTCGTCGTCGGGGCCGCCAACGGCATGAGCCTGTCCGAGCAGGTGCCCGCCCAGATCGCCAAGGCCCCCGGGGTGGCCGCTTCCTCGGCGATGACCACCACCGACTGGAAGCTCAACGGCACCTACAAGACGATCAGCGGCCTGGACCCGGCCACCCTCGACCAGCTCGCCGACGTCGAGCTGACCAGCGGCTCCACCGCCGACTTCGGCAACGGCCGGCTGCTGCTCGACGAGGACGCCGCCAAGAAGCTGAACGCCACCACCGGCTCGGTGCTGAACGTGACCTTCCCGGACGAGTCCACCGGTCAGCTCACCGTCGGCGGCGTGTACAAGGCGGGCGGCGCGCTCGGCAAGGTCATGCTGGCCAACAGCGAGATCGCCAAGCACGAGCCCAAGCCATACGTCTCCGACGTCCTGGTCAAGGGCAAGGACGGCGCCACCGACGGCCTCAAGCAGGCGCTCAAGGACGCCACCGGGGCCAACCCGGTGATCGAGGTGAAGTCCCGGCAGGACATCCGGGACGGGTTCAGCCAGACCATCACCTTCGCGCTGAACGTGATGTACGGCCTGCTCGGGATGGCGGTCCTGATCGCGATCCTGGGCGTGGTCAACACGCTGGCGATGTCGGTCTTCGAGCGCAAGCGCGAGATCGGGATGCTGCGGGCGATCGGCCTGGACCGCGGAGGCATCAAGCGGATGGTCCGTCTGGAGTCCGTGCTGATCTCGCTGTTCGGCGCCGGCATCGGCCTGCTGCTCGGCTGCTTCATCGCCTGGGCGATCAACGGCACCCTGAAGTCCAGCCTCTCCGGCCTGACCACGGTCCTGCCGTACGGCCAGCTGGCGCTGTTCCTGGCGCTGGCCGGGGTGGTCGGCCTGGTGGCCGCGATCTGGCCGGCCCGCCGGGCGTCCAAGCTGGACATCCTGTCGAGCATCAAGACCGACTGACCGCTCCCCGGAACGAGAGAGGTCCCCTGCCGAAGGGTTTCGGCAGGGGACCTTCTACTTCTGTACTCCGCCCGGTCGCACGGCCGGCTGAGCACCACGGAGGTCGTGGTCCGGCAATGCTGCCGGGCGGAGAGCCTCCGACTCATACCCCGGTGCTCCCACACCGGGGTCTCAGTCGCTTACTTGCTGGCGAGCGCCTTGTCGGCGGCCGGCTTGGCGGCCTCGACGGGCTTGGTGGGCGGGGTGACCTCCTGGATCGGAAGCTGCGGCCGCTCCATCTGGGACAGGCCGACCATCTCGCGCTTGAGGAACATCGCGAGCGTCCAGTCGGTGAAGACGCGGACCTTGCGGTTGAAGGTCGGCACCATCGCGCCGTGGTACAGGCGGTGGAACCACCAGGCCGGACGGCCCTTCAGCTTGTACTTGCCGAAGAGGATCGCCACGCCCTTGTGCAGGCCGAGACCGGCGACCGCACCGAGGTTCTTGTGCTTGTACTCCTTCTGCGGGAAGCCGCGCATGCCGGAGATCACGTTGTCGCCGAGGACGACGGCCTGGCGGCAGGCGTGCTGCGCGTTCGGCGGGCACCAGGCGCCCTCGCCGGCGGCGAGGTCCGGGACCTGGGCGTTGTCGCCGGCGGCCCAGACGTAGTCGAAGCCCTGGACCTGCAGGGTCGGCGCGGTGTCGACGTGGCCGCGCGGGCCCAGCGGCAGACCGAACTCGGACAGCACCGGGTTCGGCTTCACGCCGGCCGTCCACACGATGGTGGAGGCGTCCATCTCCATGCCGTTCTTCAGCATGACGTGGCCGTCGACGCAGGAGTCCATCGAGGTCTCGATGTAGACCTCGATGTTGCGCTCCTCGAGCTTCTCCTTGGTCCACAGACCGAGGTCCGGGCCCATCTCGGGGAGGATGCGGTTGGCCGCCTCGACGACGACGAAGCGCATGTCGTCGCGGCTGACGGTCTTGTACAGCTTGGCCGCGTCGCGGGCCATGTCCTCGATCTCGGCGACCGTCTCGATGCCGGCGAAGCCGCCACCGATCACCACGAAGGTCAGGGCCTTGCGGCGGATCTCCTCGTCCGTGGTGGACTCGGCCTTGTCCAGCTGGGCCATGACGTGGTTGCGGAGGCCGATGGCCTCCTCGACCGTCTTCATGCCGATGCCGTTCTCCGCCAGACCCGGGATCGGGAAGGTGCGGGAGACCGAGCCGGTCGCGACGACCAGGTACTCGAAGGGCAGCTCGTAGCTGTCGCCGGCCGCGGGCTGGATGGTGGCGACCTTACGGGCGTGGTCGATGCCGGTGACGGACCCGGTCAGCACCTCCGCCTGCTTGAGGGCGCTGCGCAGCGGCGCGACGAGGTTGCGGGGCGCGACGTTGCCGCCGGCCGCCTCGGGGAGGAAGGGCAGGTACGTCATGTACGACCGCGGGTCCACGACCGTGACGGTCGCTTCGCCGTAGCGCATCTTCTTGAGGATGCGCATCGCGGCATACAGGCCGACGTAACCACCGCCGACAATGAGGATGCGAGGACGCTCCGTGGTGCTCATATCCGAAAGTATCCAGCACCGTCCGGAGCAGCCTTCGTGAGCCCGGTCACAAGTTGACGGACCCCCCGTGCTACACTGCGCGGCCGCAAAACCGGGCCCGGCGCGGGGGCTCGCACCCCTGGGCGACCCCGCGCGAACGCGCGCCGGAGCACTACCGGCCTGAGCAGCAACGATCCGCACAGCGCCCGGGTTCCCGCGCGTGTTTTCGATATTCAAACCTCGAACCAGGTCTGACCTGCGATCTCATGGGCGACCCGACCGACGGGCCTTCGGTCCCACATTTCGGACGTAGCGGGCGGGCCGGTGCGACGAATGACCCGATCACCATGTGAAGAAATTCACGAACTTTCCCGTCCGGGTTCGGGCGCGCCCCGGCCCCGACCCCCGAAAGGGGTGCCGGGGCCGGTCCGGATAAGCCGTGCACGGGGTCAGGGGGCAATACCCCAGGCAATGCCGTCGAGGATGTCGTGCTCGCTCACGACCACCTCGGCAGCGCCGGTGCGCTCCATGATCTCCAGGAGCTCCAGCGCCCCGGCCGCGATCACGTCCACCCGGCCCGGGTGCATCGACGGGATGGCCGCGCGCTCGGCGTGGGTGGCGGCCAGCAGCTCCCGGGTGATCTCGGCGACCCGCTCCCGGCTCACCCGCGAGTGGTGGATCGCCGCCGAGTCGTAGCCGGGCAGGCCCTGGGCGATCGCGGACACCGTGGTGACCGTGCCGGCCAGGCCCACCAGGGTGGCCGCGCCGGTCAGCGGGACGACCTCCTCGGCCCGGTCCAGCTCGGCGCGCACGTGCGCCCGGGCCGCCGCGACCTGTTCCTCGGAGGGCAGCTCGGTGTCGCCGAAGTACCGCTCGGTGAGCCGCACGCAGCCGATGTTCACCGAACGCGCCGCCTGCACGTCGTCCGCGCCGAGCACGAACTCGGTGGAGCCGCCACCGAGGTCGAACACCAGGTACGGACCGGGGAACTGCCCGCCGGTCAGCTCCTTGGTGGCGCCCACGAAGGACAGGTGCGCCTCCTCCTCGCCGCTCACCACCTCGGGCTCGACACCCAGGATGTCGCGCACGCCCTTGACGTACTCGTCGCTGTTCTCGGCGTCCCGGGAGGCGCTGGTGGCGACGAAGCGGAGCCGCTCGGGGCCGACGCCGAAGCCGGAGATGATCTCCTGGTACTCCCGGCAGGCCGCGAAGGTGCGGGCCAGCGCGTCCGGGTGCAGCCGGCCGGTCTGGTCCACGCCCTGGCCCAGCCGGTTGACGATCATCCGGCGGTCCAGGTCGGTGATCTCCCCGGTCTCCGGGTCGAGGTCGGCGACCAGCAGGCGGATCGAGTTGGTGCCGCAGTCAATCGCGGCCACACGGGTCGTGCTCACTCGGACTCCTGCTCCGCCGCGGCCTCGTCGGCGGCGCGCTTCTTCGCGGCGCGCTCGGCGGTCTTCTGCTGCTTGGCGGCGATCACGGCCTCGTGGTCCTGCTCCTTGGCGCGGTTGCGGGCGACCCGCTCACCGGCGGCCTCGACCTCGGCCGGGGAGACGCACGGGCCCTTGGCCCACCAGTCCTCCAGCATGCCGATCGCCTCGTCGCCGAGCGGGTTGACGCCCTCGCCGGCCGCCAGCGAGTGGCCGACCAGCACGTGCAGGCACTTCACCCGGTCCGGCATGCCGCCCGCGCTCGGGAAGCCCTCCAGTACCTCGATCGCGTCGCGCCGGGCGATGTAGTCCTCGTGCGCCTTCTGGTAGGCGGCGGCCAGCTCCGGGTCCTCGGCGAGCCGGGCGCTCTGCTCCTTCATCACGCCCTCCGCCTCCAGGGTGCCGATCAGCGAGGCGGCCTTGGGGCAGGTCAGGTAGTAGAGCGTGGGGAACGGCGTGCCGTCCGGCAGCCGGGGCGCCGTCTCCACGACGTCCGGGTTGCCGCAGGGGCAGCGGTGCGCCACGCCGCGCAGGCCGCGCGGCACCCGGCCGAGCTGGGCGGCGATGGCCGCGACGTCGGCGTCGGAGACGGTGGGGTGGTTCTCAGTGGTCATGGGGGGAGGTGTCTCCAACGGGGGACGGTGGGAGCGGAAGGGGGGTGGCGGCGGCCGCCGCAGCGGTGTCGGCGGCGTCCACCGAGTCCCAGATGCCGGCGTACCAGGGCTTGGCGGCCTTCGCCTCGCCGGCGCTTCCGGAGGCTGTGTTCTGGGAGGAGGCGGCACCGGCCGCGGACGAGGAGGGCTGGGCGGAGGACTGGCCGGCCGGATCCACCGCGATGTACGGGGTCTCCCCCGGCACCGCGTAGTGCAGCCGGGCGCGGGCCTGCGCCTTGACGTACTCCGGGTCCTGCCAGCGGGCCTTCTCCCGGCGCAGCTGCTCGACCTGCTGGCGCGCGTGGTCGGCCTTCGCCCGCTGGGCGGAGATCTCGGCGCGCTGGGAGATGAACTGCCGCGTCGGGTAGGCGAGGATCGCCACCAGCGAGCAGAGCACCAGGACGAGGACGGTCGCCCGGCTCGTGAACCGGGGCCGGGCCGCCAAGCCCGGGATCCTCCAGCCAGCCATCTCCCGTATCCCCTCCTGGTCGCGACGGTGCCCCGCCGTCCACCCTACGGGGTGAACGGCGGGGCACCGGTCAGGCGTGCGCTACCGGGAACGCCCGGCCCTCGTGCTTGCCGTGCTCGACAGTCCGCGTGGCGGTACCGATCACTCCGCGGAGCGGAAGCGCGGGAAGGCGCCGCGGCCGGCGTACTCGGCGGCGTCGTCGAGGATCTCCTCGATGCGCAGCAGCTGGTTGTACTTGGCGACGCGCTCGGAGCGGGCCGGGGCACCGGTCTTGATCTGGCCGCAGTTGGTGGCGACGGCCAGGTCGGCGATGGTGACGTCCTCGGTCTCGCCGGAGCGGTGCGACATCATGCAGCGGTAGCCGTTGCGCTGGGCCAGCTCGACGGCGTCCAGGGTCTCGGTCAGCGAACCGATCTGGTTCACCTTCACCAGCAGCGCGTTGGCGGTGCCGGTCTCGATGCCGCGGGCCAGGCGGGCCGGGTTGGTGACGAACAGGTCGTCGCCGACCAGCTGGACCTTGTCGCCCAGCTTCTCGGTCATGGCCTTCCAGCCGTCCCAGTCCGACTCGTCCAGCGGGTCCTCGATGGAGACCAGCGGGTAGGCGGCGACCAGCCCGGCGTAGTACTCGATGAGCTCGGCGGAGGTGAGCGCCTTGCCCTCGAACTGGTAGGCACCGTCCTCGTAGAACTCGGAGGAGGCGACGTCCAGGGCCAGCGCGACGTCACGGCCGGGCACGTAGCCGGCCTTCTGGATGGCCTCGACGATGAGGTCCAGGGCCTCGCGGTTGGAGTCCAGGTTCGGGGCGAAGCCGCCCTCGTCGCCCAGACCGGTGGACAGGCCGCGCTCCTTCAGCACGCCCTTGAGCGTGTGGTAGACCTCGACGCCCCAGCGGACGGCCTCGGAGAAGGACTCCGCGCCGATCGGGGCGATCATGAACTCCTGGATGTCGACGTTGGAGTCCGCGTGCGAACCGCCGTTGAGGATGTTCATCATCGGGACCGGCAGGACGTGCGCGTTCGGGCCGCCCAGGTAGCGGAACAGCGGCAGGTCGCTGGCCTCGGAGGCGGCGTGCGCGACGGCCAGCGAGACGCCCAGGATGGCGTTGGCGCCGAGCGAGGACTTGTCCGGGGTGGCGTCCAGGTCCAGCATGGCCTGGTCGATCAGGCGCTGCTCGGTGGCGTCGTAGCCGACCAGCTCCGGGCCGATCTGCTCGATGACGGCCAGGACGGCCTTCTCGACGCCCTTGCCGAAGTAGCGGTTCTTGTCGCCGTCACGCAGCTCCAGCGCCTCGAAGGCACCGGTGGAGGCACCCGACGGGACAGCGGCACGACCCGTGCTGCCGTCGTCGAGGCCGACCTCGACCTCGACCGTGGGGTTGCCGCGCGAGTCGAGGATCTCACGGGCTACGACGACATCGATGGACGGCACGAGGCATCTCCTTGCGGAAGCAGGGTCCGGTCTGACGGTGGTGCTGTCAGCAGGACGATTGCGGAGTCGTTACGACCAGAGCCTAACCGCCCGGGCTCCCGGGGCCACGCCGACCTCGGTCCCGTCTCAGCGTGTGGCCCCACTACCCACCGGTAGTTCACCTGCTTGCCCCAGCTTGTCCCACCGGAGCGGGCGAATGCGGACGAAGGGGACCGGTAGGACCGAGGCCCCTTCGGATGCCGGGACGGAACACGCGACGGCGTCGGCGCCGGACATGACGGACCGGCGCCGGGCACCACGGCCCGGCGCCGGCCGCGACGGCTCAGCCGAGGTGCAGCACCTGGCCGGGCAGGATCAGGTTCGGGTCGCCGCCGACGGTGGCGTGGTTCTGCTCGTACAGCGCGTTCCAGCCGCCGGACACGCCCTGGGCGGCGGCGATGGTCGACAGGGTGTCACCCGCGCGGACCGTGTAGTCGTGGCCGGTGGCCTGCGGGGCGTACTGCGCGGCCTGCGGGGCGTACTGCGGCTGGGCGGCGGCCTGGCCGGCGTACTGCTGGTAGACGCTCTGGTGGCTGGTCCAGTACCAGGCGCCGTTGTTCTGGTACCAGTACACCTTGGCGTCGGCGTCCCAGCCGGCCTTGCCGGAGAAGCCCGGGGTCTGCGGCTGCGCCTGCTGCTGCGGGGCGGCCTGCTGGACCGGCTGCGCGGCGGGCTTCTGCGCCGGCTTCTGGGCGGCCTGCTTCTGCGCGACCGGCTTCTCGGCCGGCTTGGCGGCGGGCTTCGGGGTCTGCTGCTTGGGGGCGGACTGCGCCTTGGCGTCCGAGGAGGTGTCGACCGCGGCCGGGGCACCGCCCTTGGCCAGACCGGCCTTCTGGGAGCAGACCGGCCAGGCCCCCGGACCCTGCGAGGCCAGCACCTTCTCGGCGACCGAGATCTGCTGGGCCTTGCTGGCCTGGTTGGCCTGCGGCGCGTAGGCGGTGCCGCCGTACGCCTTCCAGGTGCTGGAGGTGAACTGGAGGCCGCCGTAGAAGCCGTTGCCGGTGTTGATGCTCCAGTTGCCGCCGCTCTCGCACTGGGCGACGGAGTCCCAGGTGGAGGCCGGGGCGGCGGAGGCGCCGGTGGCGGTGAGGAGCGGCATCGCGAGTCCGACGCCGGCCACACCGGCGACGGCGATGGCCTTCTCGGCCTGGGTGCGACGACGGTGACGGCCAGTTCCAACGAACAGCATGAAGAGGTCCCTCTCCGCACGCCTGCGAGGTGAGCTGTCGGGTTCGGACCGGGAGGTGGCCCGGCCGCCGTACGCGGAGACGATTCCGCTCGGGCGGCTTCACCCCAAGCCGTGGGGAGACGGCAACAAACCTGGTTCCCCCGCCCCTGCCCAGGGTTCTGGTCGGTTTCCCGTGGCGCGGCGGGCAGGATTCGGCGTTCCGCGCACGAGGTCCGCAGCTGCGAACTCCAGGGAGAGTAGACAGATCATCAGACCAATCACAAGCTCATATCGTCGATATCACATGAAAATTACGGCCCGTGTCCGATCGCCTACCACCGGCGGCGTTATGTCCGGATTGATGGGCGTTCACACCCTCGCCGGCAGGCGATCGGTGACGTCCGTCGCGTGACCTCAGCGCGAGGGCGCGGACGGGGTATGCGCAGGCGTGTGCGGGGAGCGGCTCTCCGGGCTGAATTCCACCGGGAGTTCGCGCAGCCCACGCATGATCAGACCGCCGCGCCAGCGCAGATTCTCCGGGCTTTCCGCGAGCCGCAGATCGGGCAGCCGGGAAAGCAGCGTGGCCAGCGCGGCGCGCCCTTCCATCCGGGCCAGCGGGGCGCCGATGCAGTAGTGGATGCCGTGCCCGAACCCCAGGTGGGGGTTGTCGGCCCGGGCCAGGTCCAGGGTGTTCTCGTCCGCGAACCGGGCCGGGTCGCGGTCCGCCGCGGCCAGCACCACCAGCACCGGGTCGCCGACCGGGATGTCCACCCCGCCGATGGTCAGCGGCCGGGTCGCGAACCGCCAGGTCGCCAGCTCCACCGGCCCGTCGTAGCGCAGGAGTTCCTCGATCCCGGTCTCCAGCAGCGCGGTCTCCCCGCGCGCCACCGACTCCTGCAGCAACCGGCGCTGCTCCGGATTGCGCAGCAGCGCGTAGGTGCCGTTGCCGATCAGGTTGATGGTGGTTTCGAACCCCGCGAAGATCAACACGAAGCACATGGCGGCGGCCTCGTTCTCCGTCAGGTGCTCGCCGTGGTCGCTGGCCCGGATCAGGCCGGAGATCAGGTCGTCACCGAGGTCCGCCCGCTTGCGGTGGATGAGGTCCACCAGGTAGGCGCGGATGCGCTTGACCGCCCGGCCCACCCCACCGCGCTGCCCACCGTGGTGGCGGATCATCATGCCCGCCCAGTCACGCAGATCGTCCTGGTCCTCGGCCGGCACGCCCAGCATGTCGCAGATCGCGTAGATGGGGAGCGGGAAGGCGAACTCGTGGATCAGGTCCGCCGAACCGCGCTGCGCGAAGCCGTCGATCAGCCGGTCGGTGAGCTGCTGCACCCGCGGCTCGAACTCGGCCACCCGGCGCGGGGTGAACGCCTTCGACACCAGTCGGCGCAGCCGGGTGTGGTCCGGCGGGTCGATGTTCAGCAGGTGGGTCATCAGGTCCGCCTGCCGCTCCCCCGGGATGCCCACCCGGCCGGTGCGGTGCGCCTGCCCGCTGTGGTGCGCCGGGTTCTTCGACAGCCGGCTGTCCGCGAGCGCCTGCCGGGCGTCCGCGTACCGGGTCACCAGCCAGGCGTCGACGCCGCTCGGCAGCGTGGTGCGGTGCACCGGGGCGTGCTCGCGCAGCCAGGCGTAGGCGGGGTACGGGTCGGCGGCGAACTCCCAGGTGAACAGCTGCGGGGCGGTGGCGTCGGAGGTCGCGGCGGCGGGACGGGCGGGGTCGGGCTGAGCAGGCATGGACCGACCGTATCCGGTGCGACGGGCCCGCCCTCCCTCCGGCGGGCCGCCGCTCCCCCGCCCGCGGATCGCGTCCGGCGCGCCAACACTCCGTGGCCCGTCCATGGACGGGCCGTGGACAGCCCGTGGACAGCTCTTGGCCGACTCTTGGCCGCGGGGCGGGCGTGAGCCTGGTCACCTGAGGGGTAATCCCTGTTGCGGAGGGTCAGGACGTGCCTACGATCCTCCGCAGTACGCGTGGGCGCCGGTGCGGTGTCGTCCACAGGGAGGAGCAGGCCATGCGGGTCAGCGGGTCAGTCGTCGTCATCGCGGTCCTCGACGGCGGGTCGGGCGCGGGCCTCGCCCGTCGGTTCGCCGCGGCCGGCGCCACCGGAATGCTGATCGCCGACCAGCACGTCGGCATCGCCGAGGACCTCGCCTCCGAGCTCGACCGGCCCGGCTGCCCCGTCGTCGGCGTCTGCGGCGACATCCGCCGCCCCAGCGACGTCGCCGCCCTCGTGGACACCGCCGAGAAGCACCTCGGACCGATCGACCTGTTCGCCGTGGCCGGCCCGGACGGCGAACGGATCGTCTCGCTGGCCGAGCTGCCCGACCACCTCGACCTGGAGCGCCTCGCCGAACTCGTCGTCCTCGTCGGCGAGGCCATCGGCGAACTCGTCCCGCCGCAGCGGCGCCCCGAGCCCGCCGCCAAGGCGGCCTGAGGCCCGTCACTCCAGGCCCGGGCCGTCACCCCGAGCCCGGGCCCGTCACTCCGAGCCGGGGCCCGTCACTCCGGCTTGAGGCCCTCGGCCGCGCGCACCGCGTCCCGGTAACCGCGCGCGGCCGACCGCAGTGCCGCGTCCACGTCCACCCCGGCGTCGTGCGCCCGCTGCGCCACCGCGAGCAGCAGCCGGCCCGCCGAGTCGGCGGTCAGCTCGGCCGGCAGCTCGTACGGCTCGTCCGGCACCCCCGTGAAGCCCGCCCGGCGCACCCGGGACACCAGCTTCGCCGCGTACGCCAACGAGGGCAGCCCGGCCGGCACCCCGTCCAGCACCGACTCGCGGTCCGCCTTCTCGGCCGCCTTCAGCTGCTCCCAGTTCGCCTCCACCTCGGCGGCGCCCCCGGCCTCGACGTCCCCGAACACGTGCGGGTGCCGGTACATCAGCTTCTCGACGATGTCCCCGGCCACGTCGTCGATGGTGAACGGCTCGGCCGGGTGCTCCTCGGCGATCCGGGAGTGGAAGAACACCTGCAGCAGGACGTCACCCAGCTCCTCGCGCAGCGTCTCCCGGTCCCCCTCCTCGATCGCCTCGACCAGCTCGTACGCCTCCTCGACCAGGTACTTCACCAGGCTCTCGTGCGTCTGCTCGGCGTCCCAGGGGCAGCCGCCCGGGGAGCGCAGCCGGTCCATCACCGTCACCAGGTCCAGCAGCCGTGACCCCGGCAGGTCGTACGAGCCGGGCAGCACCTCGATCTCCGGCACCTCGCCGGCGTGCTCCACCGCGAGCCGCGCCAGCGCGTCGGTCAGTCCCGGGTCCCCGTCCGGACTGCCCAGCCACACCGTCGGCCCGGTCCCGGCGGGCTGCCCGGTCAGCAGCCGCGCCAACGCGGGCGCCGACCCGGCCGGCACGGCCTCCACCACCACCCCGGCCTGCCGCACCGCCGCCACCTGCGGATGCCCCTCGTCCCCCACCAGCACCCGCCCCGCCGACCGCAACGCCTCCCACGCCGGCCACGCCAGCAGGCCGGGGGCCACCCGGTGGGTGGTGGTCAGCAGGATCAACTTCGCGCCCGGAGTCTTCGTCGGCACAGCATTCGTCGTCACACCCCGAACCTACCCCCGCGCCCGCACCCCGCCCGCCCGTGTCCCCACACCCTGCCTGAGCTCCGCCCCGGGCCCGGACACCGGCAGCGGCCGCCGCCGCGCGGGGGGGTGAGGACGGGAGACACGGGCGGGCGGGGGCGGTGGGGATCAGGGGTGGGGCGGGGGCCAGGGGGTGGAGGCGGGGGTGAGGGTGGACAGGGACTGGCGGAGGCGGCGGACGGTGGGGTGGTGGGGGCCGTCGCGGCGTTCGCGGTCGAGGAGGAGGGGGAGCAGCCACTGCCAGGCGTTCTGGGGGTCCCCGGTGGCGGCGAGGTGGAGGCCGATGCGTTCGCGGAGGTCGTAGCTGCGCTCGGGGTCGGTGTCGAGGCCGGATTCGAGGCGGGCGGTGTGGGTGGTGAGGAGTGCCTGGTACTCGGCGAGGGCTTCGGCGCCGTGTCCGAGCCGTTCGAGGCAGATGGCCGCGCGGTAGCGGTGGTCGAGGCCCTGGGGGCCGTACGGGCCGCCGTCGGCGGTGGCGGCGAGGCGGCGGTACTCGGGGAGGGCCTGCTGGGGGTGGCCCTCGTGCAGGAGGATGCGGGCGTGGATGGTGCGGATGGTGCGCACCAGGGGTGCGGCGTCGCCGAGTTCGGCCTCGGCCCGGGGCAGCAGGCGGGCGGCGAGGCCGAGCACCTCGGTGTGGCGGCCGGCGTCGACCAGGTCGGAGAGCCGGGCGCACTCGGCGCCGAGGTCCGGGCCCGCGGGGACGGCGGGGGGTGTCGCGGGGGCGGGCGGCATGAGGAAGGGCCGTGGCTCGGAGCGGACCGCGGGCGCCGGGGCGGCCGCCGCGGCCGGCGGCTGCGGCTGGTGCGGGTAGCGGAAGGGGCGGGCCGGGTCCGGCAGCGGGGTGTAGCGGGGCTGCGGGGCGCCGTCGGCCTGGGGCAGCAACGGGAGCAGCCGCGCGTACACGGTCCGGGCGTCGGCGGGGCGGTCGGCGGGCTGCTTGGCGAGCAGGTCGAGCACCAGCTGTTCCAGCGGCTGCGGCACCTCGGGGCGCAACTCCCGCAGGGGGACGGGCGGTTCGTCGACGTGTCGGCGCAGGACGCCGAGCGCGGTGGGCGCCCGGAACGGCTCCTCGCCGGCCAGCATCTCGTGCAGCAGGCAGCCGAGCGCGTAGAGGTCGCTGCGCGGGTCGGTGGTGGCGGCGAGGGCCTGTTCGGGGGCCATGTAGGAAGGGCTGCCGACGGGCACGCCGGTGAGGGTGAGCCGGGTGCTCTCGGTGTCGAGGGCGGTGGCGATGCCGAGGTCGAGCAGGACGGTGCGGCCGTCCTCGCGGATCATGACGTTGCTCGGCTTGAGGTCGCGGTGGACCACCGGGATGGCGTGGACGGCGGCCAGCGCGGTGCACAGCTGCGCGGCGACGGCCGCCGCGCGCTCGACGGGGAAGGGCGCGTCCTCGGCGATGAGGTCCGCCAGGCTGACACCGGGGATGCGCTGCATGACGAGGTAGAGCTCGCCCTCGTCCTCGCCGGCGTCGAAGACGGTGACCAGCCCGGGGTGGTCGAGCGCGGCCGTGACCCGGCACTCGCGCAGGAAGCGGCGGTGCAACTCGTCGCCGTGGCGGGCCCGTTCGCCGTCGGAGCCGGTCCCGCCGGGGACCAGGTGCTCGGGGCGCAGCAGTTTAACCGCGACCGGACGGTGCAGCCGTTCGTCCTGCCCGGCCCAGACCTGGCCCATGCCGCCGTGGCCGATCTTCTCGGTGAGCCGGTAGCGGCTGGCGATCAGCCGGGCGGCGGTCACGGCCGGTCCTGGCGGGCCTGGCGGCGCAGCAACTCGCCCAGCTCGCGCAGGTCGTGGGCGGTCTCGGGGGCCGAAACGGAGGGGGTCGGGGCCGAATGGGCAGGCGCAGAGGGGGCCGGGGTGGCGGGCGCGGTCGGCACGGCGGACGCGGGCACCCCGTACCCGGGCACGGTCGCCGCGTAGGGCGAGACGTTCGGCACCGCGTACGGCGACACGGCCTGCGGCGCAGGTCGCCCGGCCAGCCAGACCACGCGGCTGTCCATCACCAGGAAGTGCGCCGTCGGCAGGAACCAGAGCACGGTCAGCGTGATCTGGCCGGTGGTGTCGGCGGTCGGGTTCTTCAGGCCGCCCGCGACCCCGGCGGAGACGATCACGGTGAGCAGCAGCGCGCAGAACACCGCCGCGCCGGCGATGTCGTACGCCCGTCGGCGCCGGACCGCCAGCAGCAGCGAGGGGACGACCCCGAGCAGGCCGACGGTGAGCAGCGGGGCCAGCGCGCACAGCACCCGCGCGGTCACCCCGAACCGGCCGGGGATCGGAGCCGGCCCGGCCACCGCCGTCGGCGCGGGCAGTGCGCCCGGCACCGTGCCCGGCGGGTAGCCCGGCGGGTAGCCCTGCCCGTGCCCCGGCCCGTACGGCGTTCCGCCGGGCGGCGGTCCGAACTGCCCGGGGTACTGCCCTGACATGCGCGCTCCTGAGCTGGTGAGGACCGGCACCGAGGGCGGTGCGGACGGTTCCGCTCACCGTACCGCCCGGCCCGGCCGGTCCGGAGGGCTTCCGTCCCGACCGCTGCCGCATCGGTATCGGACCGGCCGCACCATCACCGGCGTGCGTCGGTCCTGAGCCGCTACTGAGCGGGAGTCACCTCCGGGACGGACCTCAGGCCGGCGGCACCAGGTTGCCCGTCGCCAGGGCGTCGGTGGCGGCCTGGGCGAGGCTGCGGCCGAGGGCGGCGGCCTGGGTGAGGGCGGTGTCGAAGGCGGCGAGGCGGGCGAAGACGGCGCCGAGGCGCTGCTGGGCGGGGAGCGGGAGCCGGGGCAGCTCGACCCGGCGGATGTCGAGTCGGGCGGTGGTGGTGGCGTGGCTGGCGGCGCGCCGGGTGCCGGCGGTGGAGCGGAACTGGCCGGCCAGGAACTCGGGGTCGAGGGCCGAGGGGTCGGGCCGCAGGAGGTGGAGCTGACGGCCGAGGGCGGCGCCGACCAGCGGGCCCTCGGCGGGGACGACCCGGGCGGTGCCGCCGCCGAGGGCGGGTACCAGGACGTCGCCGGGGCGGGTGCGGACGTCCCCGGCCGGGCCGGGGCCGGTGGTCAGGACGGCGCTGGGCGCGGCGCCGGTGGCGAGGTCCTGGTCGGTGACGACGGGGGTGCCGCCCGGCTCCGCACCGGCCGGTCGGGTGGCGGCACCGGCGCCGGAGGAGTACACCTCCAGCGCACCGCCGCGGACCAGCTCGCCGATGGTGACCACACCGACGGGAGCGGTCCCGGACGCCCCGTCGGGCGCGGCGTCCGGCTGCGGCAACAGCGTGGCCGGGTCGGGCAGTTCGGCCAGCAGCTCGGCCAGCCGGCCGCCGAGGTGGGAGAGTTCGGCCGCGCCGCCGAGCGGGGCGGCGGGCGGCACGTGCCGGGCCGGGGAGAGGTCGGTCTCGTCGTCGAGCAGGTCGATGGCGGCCATGGCCCGGTGGACGCCGGGGCGGTCGGCGGGGACCGGCAGGCCTTCGCGAGCAGCGAGGTCGAAGCCGCGCCAGGCCTCCAGGACGGTGCAGCGCAGCTCGGGCCAGTCGACCTTGTCCCGGCCGCCCTCGACGGCCGGCGACCCGGCGGCCGCGGCCTGACCGGAGTGCGCCGCTCCCGCGTCGAGCAGCAGCACCTGGCGGAAGTCGCTCCCCGGCCGGGGCGCGCGCAGCACCCACAGGTGCAGCGGGACTCCGTACGGCGGGGCGGCTCCGGCGGGCAGCGCGATGACGGCCCGCAGCGCGCCGGAGCGGAGCAGTTCGGCCCGGACGCGGCGGCCGGCCCGGCGGGCGGCGACGGTCGGCGGGAGCAGCAGCGCGGCGAGGCCGCCGGGGCGGGTGTGCGCGAGGCAGTGCAGCACCCAGGCGAGTTCGGACTCGCCGCGCGGCGGGACGAGTCCGCCGGGCCAGCGGGTGTCGAACTGCAGCTCGTCGTGGCCCCAGTCGCGCTCGTTGTACGGGGGCTGGCAGAGCACGGCCTCGAAGGTGTCGCCGGGGAAGCCGTCGGCGCGCAGCGCGTCGCCGGCCCGCAGGTCGAGCGGGAGCGGGCCGGGCTCGTCGGCGGGGGTGTGCAGGGCGATCCGGAGCCGGGCGAGGGCGGCGGTGACCGGGTCGGCGTCCTGGCCGTAGCGTCCGGTGGTCGGCGGGTGGGCGAGCAGGACGGCGCCGAGGCCGACGGCCGGGTCGAGCACGGTGGCGGGGACGCCGGCGACGGCGACGAGCAGTTCGGCGGCCTCCGGCGGGGTGGGGCTGAGCTGACGGGTGTTGGCCTCGGCGTACCGGGTGAGCAGCTGCTCGTACGCGCCGACCGGGCCGGCCTGGGCGGCGAGTTCGGCGAGCATCCGGGCGAGGCCCAGCTGGGTGCTGCCGAACAGGCCCGGGAGGCCGAGGGTGCGGGCGCCGTCCGGGCCGAAGGCGTGCACGGCGGTGCCGGCGACGGCCCGGGGCAGCGCGAGGGCGAGCCGGGTGTCCGGTCGGCCGGCGAGATCGGCCCACCGTTCGGGCTCGCGGTGCAGCAGCAGGAGCAGGGCGCCCGCCTCGACCAGCGGGGCGGCGGGGTGGCCGGCCGGGTCGCGGAGGGTGTCGACGAGCTGCCAGACCCGTTCCAGCAGCGGGAGTTCGGCGATCTTGCCCTGGGCGCGCAGCCAGGACTCGACCTCGTCGAGCGCGAAGGCCGGGCTGGCGTCGGTGCCGCCGACCGGGCGCGGGAAGTCGGGGTGGCGGCGGCGCCAGTTGCTGACCGCGGCCCGGCCGACGCCGGCCAGCCGGGCGATCTCGGCGGCGGTCACTTCGGGACGGTCCGGCACGGGGGCTCCTTCGGTGGGGCTGCGACCGCGCAGCGAGGGGCGCTGTGACCGCACAGCATAGCGACGCACCTCCCGCACCCGGTTCACATGTGAACAGAGCTCTTTTGTGAAATCACATTGACAGGGTTCACGCCTCGGTGGTGTGATCCTTCCGTCGCCACCGAACGGGGGCGGCACAGGGAAGACCACCGATCACCGGGAGACACCCCATGTCCGCGAACGCCCGCCGTACCGCCACCCGTCGCACCGCCACCCTGCTGCTGGGCGCCGCGCTGGTCGCCCTGAGCGCGACGGCGTGCAACTCCACCGGCGGCTCCTCCGTCTCGACGGAGGCGAAGCAGCCGGCGGCCACCGCCGGCTCCGAGGCCGCCAAGCCGGCCGGGAGCAAGCCCGCCGACACCGCCAAGGCCCCCGCCAAGGTCGGCGACACCATCGCGCTCAAGGGCAACGACCCGGCCGACACCGCCGACGTGACGCTGGTGAAGGTGGTCGACAACGCCGAGGGCGAGGACGAGTTCACCCACCCGGCCGACGGCAAGCGCTTCGTCTCGATCCAGTTCCGGATCAAGGCGAGTGGCAAGAAGGCCTACAGCGACGCCCCGGGCAACGGCGCCAAGGTGGTGGACGCCCAGGGCCAGGCCTTCGGCAGCACGGTCGCGACCACCAAGGCCGGCCCGGGCTTCCAGGTCCCCGCGAACATCGCCCCCGGCGAGAGTGCCCTCGGCTTCGTCACCTTCGAGGTCCCGAAGGACGCCCAGCTCGACAAGGCCCAGTTCGGCCTCGACAGCGGCTTCGCCCCGCAGACCGGCCAGTGGAAGCTCGGCTGACGCGTCCGCTCACAGTCCGGCCGGCCACCGCGCCGCGCCGACGACGGCCGGTGCCCGTACACACGGAACGGCGGCCCCGGGGCAGAGCCCGAGACCGCCGTGGACCACCAGAAGGGCGGACGCTACTTCTTCGCCCCCGCCAGGTCGTCGAACATGGCCGACAGGAACTCGGTGCACCAGCCCAGCAGGTCCCGCCCGACCAGCGGCTTGCCGCCGATCCGCCCGGTGCTCGGGCGCGGCACCAGCAGCTGCTGGGCCGCCGCCTTCACCTGGCTGCGCGGGTAGAGCCGGTTCAGCCGCAGCTGCTGGGACTCCCGCAGCTCCACCGGTCCGAAGCGGACGTTGGAGCCCTGGAGGGTGATGTCCGAGATCCCGCACCGCCGGGCGTACAGCCGCAGCGCCGCGACCAGCAGCAGGTTCTCCACCGGCTCGGGCAGCTTGCCGTAGCGGTCCACCAGCTCGTCCCGGACCTGCTTGATGTCCTCCTCCGAGTTGACCGCCGCGATCGAGCGGTACGCCTGCAGCCGCAGCCGCTCGCCGGGCGCGTAGTCGTGCGGCACGTGGGCGTCGACCGGCAGCTCGATCTTCACCTCCAGCGGCTCCTCCTCCGGCTCCCCGCCGCCCGCCAGCGACTCGCGGAACTCCGCCACCGCCTCGCCGACCATCCGCATGTAGAGGTCGAAGCCGACGCCCGCGATGTGCCCGGACTGCTCGCCGCCGAGCAGGTTGCCCGCGCCGCGGATCTCCAGGTCCTTCATCGCGACGTACATGCCGGCGCCCATCTCGGTGTGCTGGGCGATGGTGGCCAGCCGCTCGTGCGCGGTCTCGGTGAGCGGCTTCTCCGGCGGGTACAGCATGTACGCGTAGCCGCGCTCGCGGCCTCGCCCGACCCGGCCGCGCAGCTGGTGCAGCTGGGAGAGGCCGAAGGTGTCGCCGCGCTCCACGATCAGGGTGTTGGCGTTGGAGATGTCGATGCCGGACTCCACGATCGTGGTCGACACCAGGACGTCGAACTCCTTCTCCCAGAAGTCGACGACGACCTTCTCCAGCTGGGTCTCCCCCATCTGCCCGTGCGCGGTGGCGATCCGCGCCTCGGGCACCAGGTCCTTCAGCCGGGCGGCCGCCTTGTCGATCGACTCCACCCGGTTGTGGATGTAGAACACCTGGCCCTCGCGCAGGAGTTCACGCCGGATCGCGGCCGAGATCTGCTTCTCGTCGTACGGTCCGACGAAGGTCAGCACCGGGTGCCGCTCCTCCGGCGGGGTGGTGATGGTGGACATCTCGCGGATGCCGGTGACCGCCATCTCCAGGGTGCGCGGGATCGGGGTCGCGGACATGGTGAGCACGTCCACGTTGGCGCGCAGCTTCTTCAGCTGCTCCTTGTGCTCGACGCCGAAGCGCTGCTCCTCGTCGACGATGACCAGGCCGAGGTCCTTGAACCTGGTCTCGGAGGAGAAGAGCCGGTGGGTGCCGATGACGACGTCCACCGAGCCCTCGAACAGCCCCTCCAGCACGGCCTTGGCCTCGCTGTCGGTCTGGAAGCGGGACAGCGCCTTCACCGTCACCGGGAAGTTGGCGTAGCGCTCGGCGAAGGTCGAGAAGTGCTGCTGCACCAGCAGCGTGGTCGGCACCAGCACCGCCACCTGCTTGCCGTCCTGCACGGCCTTGAACGCGGCCCGCACGGCGATCTCGGTCTTGCCGTAGCCGACGTCGCCGCAGATCAGCCGGTCCATCGGGACGGACTTCTCCATGTCGGACTTGACCTCGGCGATGGTGGTCAGCTGGTCCGGCGTCTCCGCGTACGGGAAGGCGTCCTCCAGCTCGCGCTGCCACGGCGTGTCCGGACCGAAGGTGTGGCCGGGGGCGGCCATCCGCGCCGAGTACAGCTTGATCAGGTCGGCGGCGATCTCCTTGACCGCCTTCTTGGCCCTCTGCTTGGTCTTCGCCCAGTCCGCGCCGCCGAGCCGGTGCAGCGTCGGGGCCTCGCCGCCGACGTACTTGGTGACCTGGTCGAGCTGGTCGGTCGGCACGAACAGCCGGTCGCCGGGGTGGCCGCGCTTGGCGGGGGCGTACTCCAGCACCAGGTACTCGCGGGTGGCGCCCTGGACGGTGCGCTGCACCATCTCGACGTACTTGCCGACGCCGTGCGCCTCGTGGACGACGTAGTCGCCGGCCACCAGCGCCAGCGGGTCGATCGCGTTGCGGCGGCGCGAGGGCATCCGCCGCATGTCCTTGGTGGAGGACTTCTGACCGGACAGGTCGGTCTCGGTGATGACGGTGAGCTTCAGCTTCTCGTCGACGAAGCCGTGCTCGATCGAGCCGCAGGAGACGTGGACGACGTCCCGGGTGGGCGCCTCGGCGAGGTCGGCGACCAGGCGGGCCGGGATGCCCTCGTTGCCCAGCACCTCGGCGAGCCGGGCGGCCGGGCCGTGGCCCTCGGTCACCATGACGACCCGCCAGTCGGCGGCCAGCCGCTCCTTGGCGTCGGCGATCGCCCGGGCGGTGTCGCCCCGGTAGGCCTCGACGGCGTGCATGCCGAGGGTCAGCGTGTTGGCGTCGAACTCCAGGATGCCGTCGACGGTCGACTCGCTGGTCGCGAACGGGCTGACGGACCACCAGGGCAGCCCGATCTCACCGGCGTGCTGGCGCACCTCGGCGAGCGAGCGCAGCGAGGCGGCGGACACGTCGATGGCCTCCAGGTCGATCGGCCGGTCCCCGCCCGCCGCGGCCGCGACCCAGGAGGCGTGCAGGAACTCCTGACTGGTCGCCACCAGGTCGGCGGCCCGGGTGCGGACCCGCTCCGGATCGCAGACCACCGCGACGGAGCCGAGCGGCAGCACGTCCAGCAGCAGCTCCATGTCGTCCACCAGCACCGGCGCCAGCGACTCCATGCCCTCGACCGCGATGCCCTCGGCGATCCTGTCCAGGATCTCGGCCAGCCCGGGGTGCTCGGCGGACAGCTCGGCGGCCCGGGCCCGCACCTCGTCGGTGAGCAGCAGCTCCCGGCAGGGCGGCGCCCACAGGCCGTGCTCGGCGATCTCCAGCGAGCGCTGGTCGGCGACCTTGAAGTACCGGACCTCCTCGACCTCGTCACCCCAGAACTCCACCCGCAGCGGGTGCTCCTCGGTCGGCGGGAAGACGTCCAGGATGCCGCCGCGGACGGCGAACTCGCCGCGCTTCTCGACCAGTTCGACGCGCGCGTAGGCGGCGGCGGAGAGCCTGCGGGCCACCTCCTCCAGGTCGTACGACTCACCCCGACGGACGGCCACCGGCTCCAGCTCGGCCAGCCCCTTGACCTGCGGCTGGAGCACCGAGCGGACCGGGGCGACGATCACTTGGACCGGCCCGGCCGCCGGGTCTCCCCCAGCCTCCGGCTGGGAGGTGCCCCCATCAAGCCGCGGGTGCACGATCCGGCGCAGCACGGCCAGCCGGCGCCCGACGGTGTCCGAGCGGGGCGACAGCCGCTCGTGCGGCAGGGTCTCCCAGGCCGGGAACTCGGCGACGGCGTCGGCGGGCAGCAGCGAGCGCAGCGACGCCGCGAGGTCCTCGGCCTCGCGGCCGGTCGCGGTGACGGCGAGCACCGGGCGGCCCCGGTCCCCGGCAGCCTGCCCGGCGAGCGCGCGGGCCAGTGCGGCGATGGCGAACGGCCGGGCGGCGGGCGGCCCGACCAGGTCCAGGTGGCGGCGTCCACCGGCCGCGGCTCCGAGGGCGGTGGCCGCCTCGATCGCCTCGGCGAGCGCCGCGTCCCGCGCGACGACATCGAGCAGTCCGGTCAGGCTCATCTGGGGTCTCTTCTTCGTCCCGTGGCTGGTGCTGCCCCGGGGCGGCGAAGGCCCGCCGGGGCAACGCGAACGGCCCGGCGCGCCGAGCGGCCGGGGGTCTCCAGCCTACGCCGCGGCACGGACACGCACGCGGTCCACGGCGTCGGCGGGGCCGGACCGGGGCCTGACCGCCGGACACCCGCTCGACCGTCACGCCCCGTTTTGTCAGGAGCACATCCGGGAACGAACGACTGGACGGAACACCGGACCGGCTGGTGGACGAACCAACCGTGAGCCGCACCGGACCGGGCACGGCTATCCGCCACGAACTGGACATACTCCTGTCACTGGCCGTCCATGGAGATCGCGCACCATGGTGAACGTGCCCGCCGCACCCAACCGTGGGGGATGGCTGTGGGGGCACTGTCGCACCCCCGATGGGGGTCGGAGGTGCGAGGCCGGGCGGCCCTGGGTGGGGGCGCCCGCCCAAGCGCCGGGAACCGTGGCGCCCTTTCCTGGAGGGCGCCACGGGTCTCGGCCTCTTTCGCTCCCGGGGGCTTACCCCGCCGGCCGCCCTCCTGTCCCGGACAGCCGCCGCCCGTTCCCCCGGCCCCACTCCGGCCGGCACGGCCCGCCCGGCACGGCGAAGGCCCCTGGAAACCCGGTGGTTTCCAGGGGCCTTCGCGACGCGAGGGCGGGCGGGCCGGCCGGTCAGCGGCGGCGGTAGCTCACCGTGTGGGGGGTCGCGTAGTCGCTGCCGTCGTCCACGATGACGATCTTCGGGACGATCCGGGTCTCCTCCTCCGACCGCCCCTCGGCGCCCTTCCCGGCAGCGGCCTTCCCGTCGACCGCCTTCCCGGCAGCGGCCTTCCCGTCGACCGCCTTCCCGTCGAGCATCTCCTCGGCGGGCGGCGAGGCCGGCTTCGGCGGCACCGGGCCGGCCACCACAAGGCCGCCGATGGCCTTCGCGGCGCTGCCGCCGACCACCGGCGTCCGCAGCACGGTCGCCGACTTCTCCTGGACGGTGCCCTTGTCCCCGGCGAGAGCCGCGGGGGCCAGGGCCTTGCGCAGGTTCGCCACCGGAATCTCCCCGGTGTCCGCCTCCGAGTCCACCGGCGCGGCGTCGGCGACGGCGTCCTCGACCGCGTCCTCGACCGCGTCCTGCGGAGCGGGGACCGCAGCAACCTCGGCGGAGGCCTGGGAGGCCGCGACCGCGGCGGCAGCGGCTGCCGCCACCTCGGGCTCGATCTGACCGACCGCCGCCCCGGTGAGCGAGGCCAGCGTGGCCTTGATGTGGTCCAGGTGCTGCTGCACCGTCTCCAGCCGGGTGTCGAACTCGCGCTGCTCGCCCTCGCTCGCCGCGTTGATCTTCTCGGCCTCCCGGCGGGCCTGCTCGACCATCTGGTCGGCCTTGGCCTGGGCGTCCGCCTCCAGCTGCTTGATCCGGTTCAGCACGGTCTCCCGCTTCTGCTCCGCCTCCTTGACCCGGCGCTCGGCGGTCGCCGAGACCTCGGTGTCCTCGGCGTCGGCCTTGGCCTGGGCGGCGGCGAAGGTCTCGTCGGCCTTGCGGCGCCGGGCGGCCAGCTCGGCCTCGGCCTGCTCGCTGGCCTCGGCGGCGGCCACCCGCACCTTGGCGGCGTAGGCGGTGGCGGTGTCCCGGACGGAACGGCTCTCCCGGTCGGCGTCGGCCCGGATGCCCTCGGCCTCGGCGCGGGTCCGCTCCTCGGTGCGGCGGACGGCCGCGTCGGCGTCGGCGCGGGTCGTGGTGCCGTACTCCGCGGCAGCGCGGGCGGCGGCCTGCCCGGCCTCGTAGACCTCGTCCCGCAGGTCCTCGGCGAAGCGCTCGGCCTTCTCACGGACGGCGCGCGCCTCGTTCTCGGCCATCGCGGCCAGTCCTGCGGCCTGCTCGCTGAGCACCTGGTAGTCGGGCTCCGGGGCCTCCTCGGCGGTCCGGCGGATGTCGGCCAGCCGGGCCTCCATCTGCCGGATGCCGGCTCCCAGGACGCTCAGCCGCTCCCACGCCTCGTCACGCTGCGCGGTGAGGGCGGCAAGGGCTCGGTCGACCTGCTCGGGCGCGTAGCCACGGCGGGCCTGGGTGAAGCCGTACTGGGGGACGGCGTCGCTCATGGGCTCTTCCCCTCGTTTCGCGGGCTGCGGAGCCCATGATCGGACGGAACGGACGGATCCGGAACCGGTTCGGAGCCCGGGGCCGGATTCCGCCGTCGTACGGACCGGATTGTGTCGAGGACTGGTCGAATGGACCCACCCTCTTGACCTATTTTGCGCAGATCCGGGCGAAACCCCAACGAGGCACAGCTGCGGCGACGTGCCGGAGGGGTCGTTCCGGACACCGGAACGACCCCTCCCCACCTGCGAGGATCGGCGACGGCCCGCTACAGCAGGCCGTCCCAGAACTGCTCCAGCAGCACGGCCCACCAGGTGTCCGCGTTCTGCAGGGCCGCCGGGTCGATCGCGGCGAGCTGGGCCTGGAAGTCGGTCGTCCAGCGACCGGCCTGGTCCGGCGTCAGCCCGTACCGCAGCCGCCACATCCGGCCCAGCAGGGCCAGCGAGCGGACGAACTCCGGTACACCGCTGTTGACGAACCGGGGCGGCTGGCCGGTTCCCTCGATGTCCACGGCCACCACGTGCGCGGTGCCGTACTGGACGCACAGCTGGCGGCCGTAGTCGTTGCCCAGCACCAGGTAGCCGCCGAAGTCCGGGCCCGCGGCGAGGCCGCGCTCGGCGGCCAGCTCGGCGAGCGTCGGGATCGGACGGCCCTCCTGCGCCTGCGCCCAGAAGAACGGCCCGAAGTCGCGCGGCAGCCCGGCCCACATCAGGGTCTGGGACACCGGCTCGGGCACGCCCTGGCGGGAGACGGCGCGCTGCTCGTAGCGGAACAGGTTCTGCCCGAAGGCGGCGCCGATCTCCTGGGCGAGCTGCTGCGGCGGGAGCGGCGGCAGCGCCTGGACCGTTCCCGGCGCGGGCAGCGGCACCCGGAAGGGGCGGACCCGCTGGGCGCCGGAGGCCAGCTGGTGCAGCTCGTCCAGGTGGTCGAGCAGCTCGGCCATCCCGGCCTGCCGGGATGCGTGGTCGCGGCCGTAGGGGGCGGTGTGGGTGAGCCGGACGTTCGGCCAGGACGCGGCGATCATGCGGTTGCAGTAGCCGCCCGGCAGGTCGCACGACTCCAGCTCGGTGTAGAGCTCCAGCACCTGCTCCGGCGGCACGTTGAGCCGGCGCAGGTCCTGGAGGATCTTCCACTCCGGGTGCGGGGTGCCGGGCTCGCTGCGGTGCAGCAGCTTCTGCTCCGAGCCGTCCGGGCCCCGGTAGCTGAGCGCGGCGAAGTACCCCGGACCGACCGCGGGCACGCCCGGGGGCACCGGCGCGGGCTGCGGCGAGCCGGGCACCGCCGCCGGCGGGACGACCCCGGCGGCGCCGCCCGCGTTCGGGTAGCCGTAGCCGGCCGCGGGCGCGGCGGGGGTCGCCGGGCCGCCGGGCGGCGGGACGGCAGGGCCGCCGGACGGCGGGGTGCCCGGGTCCGCCGGGCCGCTCAGCAGCGCCGGGTCGATCGCGCCCGCGAGCTGGGTCGCCTCGTACGCCGCCCCGGACGCGGGCGGGCCGGCGGTCGGCGCGCCCTGCGGGGGCGCCGGGGCCTCACCGCCGCGCAGACCCGCCGGGGGCGGGGGCGGCGGGGCGGAGCCGGCGCCGCGGCCGCCGGGGCCGGCGGCGGGCGTGCCGGCGCCCGGGGTGTGCTTCAGCTCGGCGGGCGGGGGCGGCGGCGGGGCCGAACCCGCGTTGCGCCCCAGCCCGGCGGGGGCGGCACCCGCACCGGGGGAACCGGCAGGGCCGCTGCGCAGCGCGGCCGGCGGGGGCGGCGGCGGGGCCGAGGCCGCGCCCCGGCCGAGCCCGCCCTGCGGCACGGCTCCCTCCGGCACACCGGGTGCCGGGGCGCCGGGTGCCGGAGCACCGGGGACCGGAGCACCGGGCAGACCGGCGAGGCCGGGCAGACCGCCGGGCGGGGCCAGCATGGTCGGCGCGTGCTCCACCGGCGCACCGCCGGCGGGCGGGGCGGCCGGGGCTCCGGGCAGGCCCATCAGTCCGGGCATGGCGTCCGGCGAGGCGAGCAGGGTGGGAGCCGGCTCGGCGGACGGAGCGGGTGCCGGGGCCGGCGCGGCGGCGGGCGGCTCGGCAACCGGGGGCTGCGCCCCCTGCGGCCGCGCGGCGGACGGCGGGACCGGGGGCATGCCGTAGCCGCCGCTCGCCGGCGGCATCAGCATGGTCGCGGCCTCGGCACCCGCCGGCGCGGCAGGCTCGGGCAGGTCCGAGCCGGTGGTCCGCAGCCCCTCGGGCATCAGGACGGCCCCGGCCGGCGGCTGGACCGGCGCAACGGGCGGCGCGACGGGCGCGACCGGCGCCGCGGCCTGCGGCTGCGGCTGCGGCTGCGGCTGCGGCTGCGGCTGCGGCTGCGAGGGTCGCGGAGCGACGGCCGGCTCCTCGTGCCCGGGCGGCGGCGCGAGCATGGTCGGCGCGTCCCCGGCGGGCCGGTCGGAGACCGGCGGCTCGGTCAGCGCTGCGGGCGCGGGCCGCGGCGCCGGCGCGGGCGGCTCCTCCACGGGTGCGGCAGCAGCGGCAGCCGGGGCCCCGGCAGCGGCCCCCTGCGGGCCGGCCGGTGCCGTCCCGAGCCGCTCCGCCTCCGCCGCGATCGCCGCGGCCCCCGCCTCCTGGAGCCACTGCGGCGGGCTGAGCAGGAAGGAGGTCGCCTCCACGGGCCCGGGCGAGGGCTTCGCCGCCCCGGCCGGGTTGGCCGCCACCGGCCGCCCGTAGACCTCCTCGTACTGTCGGACCACCTCGTTGACGGGCAGCGCGGGCCACAGCGTGCTGGCGCCCGAGTCCCGGGCGATCACCAGCCGCGCCTCCCCCGAGCCGCCGCCCGCACCGCCCGTGCCGTCGGCCGCGCCCGCGGGCGCCACCGCCCAGCAGACGAAGCCCAGGTCGAACTCCCGGACCCGCACCTCGCGCTGCTGCGAGCGCGGCACCCCGCCGTTGATCCACTCCTCGGCGAGCTCCTGCGCCTGCGCGTACGTCACCACGCCCGGTTCACCCCTGTCCGCATCCTCTTCGTCCCCCGTTCCACCGACACCATCGCGACCACGTGCCTCAGCCCACCGGGACGGCCCGGGCGAACCCGCCGTCCACCATCAGCTCCGCGACCGTCTCCAGCTCCGGCGGGCTGCCCGCCAGCCGCAGCAGGAAGGCGTCGAAGTCCTCGCCGCAGGGCAGCAGCAGCCGGGCGCAGCGGTCCTCCGGGGCCTCCGGGGCGCCGGTGTCGCGGGCGTCGTCGTGGAGGTGGAACCAGACCGAACCGGCCCGCTCGCCGCGCACCTTGAGCGCGACCAGGCCGCCCTGCGCGTAGGCGATGCCCAGGTAGTCCTTGGTGAGGTGGTCGCGCAGGCACTTGTTGGCGTACACGACGTCCTCGGTGCCGTACTCCTCGCTGAGCGTCAGGAACGGCTGGTCGAGCAGCAGTCCGAGCTCGGTGTCCAGCGCCACGCCGACCGGGGCGCGGCCGCCGCCCAGCTTGAGGAAGGTGCGGTAGGCGTCGGGCAGCCGGTAGCCGAGGCGCTCCTCGGCGCGCTGGACCAGGTCCTCGGGGACGCCGATCGGGTCGCCGCCGTCCTTGGCCAGCGAGAAGTGCACCGGCCGGCGCTCCTGCAGGGGGCGGGTGCCGCGGCGGGTGTGGTCGGCCCGGGAGATGGCCAGGCCGCCGTGGTGCCGCAGCAGCGCCTTGACCTCGACCGGGACGAGCTCCATCCGCCGCCAGCCGGGGGCGGCCCGGCCGACCGCGTGGTGCCAGGTCCAGCCGGGCGGGGTGGCGACGGCGGTCGAGAGGTCGGCCCAGAGCGGGTGGCCCTGGGTGTAGAGCGCGGCGTTGGCCGAGACGTAGTCGGTCAGCCGCAGCTCGTCCACGCCGAAGCCCTCCGGCGGGTCGGCCACCTCGGCCGCGGCGGCGGCGTACGGGCCGAAGTCCGGGAAGCCGTACTCGTCCACCCTGACCCCGGCGGGGTGCCGCTCCGCGCGGACCGGGTCCGGGAACTGCACCACCTGACCTGCGTACGCCGCGTTCGGTGCGGCGGCGACGCCGGGCCGACCTGTCGTCATCTGGGAGCCCCCACTGGCTGCTGCAAATACGGTGCTTGCTGGGCACCAGCCTAGGGCCTGCCTTCAACCCCCCGTCCGCCAGGCGGACGGGGGGCCGAGGGCGGCTCCCGGTACCGGTCCGCGCCCCGGCCCCCGCCCGGGAGCACCCCCGGGGTCACAACCGCCCGCCCGGCGACCGGGAACTCCCCCTCACGATGGCCGAGGTGACGGAACGCGGGTTGCCGGTGGACCGGCGCCGGACGGACAGTGCACTCCGGTGCCGGGTGCGGTCCGGGGCAGGGCGGGCCCGTCCGGCCCGCCCGGCAGCTCGTCGCAGCGGGCGGCAGGCCCTCCCCACCGGCCTCAACGTCCGACGCCGGCACCGGAGTCGGGCCCGCCGACGGCTGCCCGCACGGTCGGCCGCAGCCCGTCGGCCCGCTGCCGGAACGGTACCGGCCGCGCACCGGGGGCCGTTTCGGCAGATCAGCGGACAAGTCGTGACGAGAACGTGCGCATCCGGTCGGCATCGGATGGCCTCCCGGCCGGTCCGTCGCGGCGCCGGCGGCCGCCGCACCCCGGTTGTGCGGTTGTCGGTGTCGTTTGACAGGCTTGCCCCGGATCGGCCCGGCCACCCCGGCCGACGCCGGGTTACGAGGAGGAGGACGACGGATGACCACCGGTGAGCCGGCGGGCCCGCCCGTGCTGCGCCACCACCGCGACAGCCTGCTGCCCGCCGTCGCCGCCGCGCTGTCGCTCAAGGGCGGCGAGGTGCACACCCTGGCGGGCGACAAGGACGCGCGCCGCCCGGTGCTGCACCACCTGGTCGCCGACTTCCTGGACACCCTGCCGACGGAGGCCCGCGAGCGGTTCACCGGCCGCTGCCCGGAGGCCGTCCTGCTCTCCCAGTACCTGGCCGCGGTCGACGGCAGGCGTTCCAAGCGCGCCGCCCGCAAGCCGATGACCCTGCACGAGGCCCGCAAGGCGCTCAAGGGCTCCCGGATGACGACCGTGCGCATCCGCGAGGAGGGCGACCCGGCGCACGGCAGCCACGCCCCGCCGTGCCGCTCCTGCGCTCCGATGCTGGAGCACTTCACCGTGCGCAGCGTCGCCGTCGGGCCGCCCGCGCGCTGACCGGCCGAGCGCCGGCACGTCCCCCGTCCCCCAGCCCTGGAGCCCGCCCTGAACCCGCCCATCCCGCCCGCACCGGCCACCCTCTCCCCCGCCGGCGCCCGGACCCGCCCGCGCTTCCCGGCCGACGTCGCCGCCGAGCTCAAGGCGGCCGGCTGGCACCCCGGCCGCTGGCAGATCCGGCAGGCCGAGGAGTGGGCCGACACCCTGGCCGGGTACGGCGCGCCCGCCGGCGCACGGCACGCGGTGTTCCCGGCGGCGGTGGAGGCCTGGGCCGAGTTCGGCGGCCTCGCCTTCGACCTGTCCGGCCCGGGCCGCCAGCTGGCCCGCACCCCGTTCCTGATCGACCCGCTGTGCGGTCTGCACCAGCCGCGCACCCTGCTCGACCTCGGCCGGGCGCTGGGTACCCGGCTGGCCCCGCTCGGCGAGGAGGCGTACGGGCAGGCGCTGCTGGCCGTCGACGAGGAGGGCCGGGTCTTCAGCCTGGACCACACCGGCGAGTGGTTCCTCGGCCAGGGCATCGACCAGGCGATCTCCACCCTGGTCCTGGGCACCGCCCCGGAGCGGCTGCGCACCGCCGAGGAGTACTGAGGGCCGCTCAGGGGCTGTCCGGCCACTCCCGCGTGCCGGTCCGGCACGAATCGCCGGGCCCGCCTCAGCGCAGCCGCTCGGCCCGCACCGCCAGCCGGGACGGCAGCACCGCCTCGATCCGGAACCCGCCGTCCGCCTCCGGCCCGGAGGAGAAGGTGCCGCCCAGCGCGATCACCCGCTCCCGCATCCCGACCAGCCCGTTGCCCCCGCTGGGCAGCTTCGCCGCGCCCCTCTCGCCGCCCGGGCAGGCGTTCACCACGGCCACCCGCACCCCGTTCGGCGCGTAGGAGAGCAGGACGGACACCTGGGCGCCGCCGGCGTGCTTGTGCGCGTTGGTCAGGCCCTCCTGGACGACCCGGTAGGCGGTCTGCTCGGCCTCGCCGGTGAACTCCTGCCGGCTGCCGCTGACCGTCAGCGTCACCGCCATCCCGGCCGCCCGGGACTGGTCCACCAGCCGCGGCAGCCCGGCCAGCGAGTCGGGCTCCGGCTGCCGCTCGTCGTCCATCCGCAGCACCCCGAGGATCTCGCGCAGTTCGTTCAGCGCCTGCCGGCCCACCTCGCCCATCAGCTTGGCGCTCTGCGCCGCCTTGTCCGGGTCCTTGCCGGCGATCCGCTCCAGCGCCCCGGCGTGCACCACCATCAGCGACACCCGGTGCGCCACCACGTCGTGCATCTCCCGGGCGATCCGGGTGCGCTCCTCCAGCCGGGCCCGGCGGGCGCGTTCCTGCGCCTGCTCGGCCAGCAGGTCCAGCTCGGTCTCCAGGCCGTGCGCGCGGTCCTTGAGCGAATCGATCAGCCGCCGCCGCGCACCGACGTACAGTCCGGTCACCACCGGGGCGACGGTCAGCCCGACCGACACCAGCAGCGACAGCAGGATCTGACCCCACAGCGGCGGCGGGTCCACCGGCGCGTCCCCGGGCGTCATCAGCGACACCGCCATCACGGCGGCCGCCTCGGCGAAGGCCAGTGCGGACAGCGCCACCACCCGGCGCCGCCTCAGGGGCCACTCCCAGGTCGATGCCAGCGTGTACAGCGCCACCACCAGCAGCACCACGCCCAGCATCCCGGGCATCACCAGCAGCGTCACCAGCACCGGGACGGCCGGCCAGCGCCGGCGCACCACCAGCGAGCCGCCGGCCAGTGTGCCGAGCACGGCTATCCCGACCGCTCCCGCGGTGCTGACGTGGATCCGGGAGGAGAGGAAGGCGATCGTGCTGACCGCGCACTCCACCGCGGCGAGCAGCGCCAGCCCGATGTCCAGGAAAGCGCTGCGCGGCCGCTTCCACCACCAGAACGAACGGACCGGCATGCGCTCCCCAGGCGACTTGCTCATGCCCCACAGCGTAAGCGGCAACCCCCTCCCCTCCCCACCGGGATTGCCCGGAGCACTCCACGAAGCCGCCAAGTGGTCCAGACCATAGGTGGTTTTCGGCAGCCTTGTCCGCCATCCGGCCACCTCGCGGACAGCGCCCGCCCCGAGACCTATGCTGGTCGCGTCGGACAGCGCGGTCCGCACGCGTCACACCCGCCACACGCGTGTGGACCTGTGACGATGAGCCGTTGCCGAACCCCACCACCACAGGGAGCCAGCCGTGACCGCTCCGGTCCCCAACCCGGCGGACAGCCCCACGCCCGTCGTCGCCGACAATGCCGCGTTGCGTGCGGACATCCGCCGCCTCGGCGACCTGCTCGGCGAGACGCTGGTCCGCCAGGAGGGCCCCCAGCTGCTGGGCCTGGTCGAACAGGTCCGCCTGTTGAGCCGCACCGACGGCGAGGCCACCGCCGAACTCCTCTCCGACATCGACCTGGACACCGCCGCCAAGCTGGTCCGGGCGTTCTCCACCTACTTCCACCTCGCCAACGTCACCGAGCAGGTGCACCGCGGCCGCGAGTTCGCCACCCGCCGCGCCCGGGAGGGCTCGCTGCTCGCGCAGACCGCCGACCAGCTCGCCGAGGCCGACACCAAGCACCTCCAGGACACCCTCGCCCACCTGGCGGTCCGCCCGGTCTTCACCGCGCACCCCACCGAGGCCGCCCGCCGCAGCGTCCTCAACAAGCTGCGCCGGATCGGCGAACTCCTCGACCGCATCCACCGCGACGAGGTCACCTCCGGCCTGGCCGCCGCCGACCAGGCCCGGACCAGCAGCGCCAAGCGCTCCGCCGACCGCCGTCTGGCCGAGGTCATCGACCTGCTCTGGCAGACCGACGAGCTGCGCATCGCCCGCCCCGAGCCCACCGACGAGGCCCGCAACGCCGTCTACTACCTGGACGAGCTCTACCGCGAGGCCGTCCCCGAGGTCCTGGAGGAGCTGCACGAGGAGCTCGCCCGGGTCGGCCTGAGCCTGCCCGACGGCGTGCGGCCGCTCACCTTCGGCACCTGGATCGGCGGCGACCGCGACGGCAACCCCAACGTCACCCCGCAGGTCACCTGGGACGTCCTCAACCTCCAGCACGAGTACGGCATCAAGGACGCGCTCGCCGCGATCGACGACCTGCGCAACACGCTCTCCACCTCCGAGCGGCTGGCCGGCGCCTCGGTCGAGCTGCTCGCCTCGCTCAACACCGACCTGCACCTGCTCCCCGAACTCAGCCCGCGCTACAAGCGGATGAACGCCGAGGAGCCCTACCGCCTCAAGGCCACCTGCATCCGGCTCAAGCTGGAGAACACCCGCGAGCGGCTGGCCGGCGGCACCCCGCACATCGAGGGCCGCGACTACCTCGGCACCCGCGAGCTGATCGCCGACCTGCGGCTGATCCAGGACTCACTGCGCTCCCACCGCGGCGAGCTCATCGCCGACGGCCGCCTCGCCCGCGCCATCCGCACCGTCGAGGCCTTCGGCCTCCAGCTCGCCACCATGGACGTGCGCGAGCACGCCGAGGCCCACCACCACGCCCTCGGCCAGCTCTTCGACCGGCTCGGCGAGGAGGCCTGGCGCTACGCCGACATGCCCCGCGAGTACCGGCAGAAGCTGCTCGCCAAGGAGCTCCGCTCGCGCCGCCCGCTCGCCCCCACCCCGGCCCCGCTGGACGAGGCCGGCACCAAGACCCTCGGCGTGTTCAACACCATCCGCCAGGGCTTCGAGCGCTTCGGCGACGAGATCGTCGAGAGCTACATCATCTCCATGTGCCAGGGCGCCGACGACGTCTTCGCCGCCACCGTGCTGGCCCGCGAGGCCGGCCTGATCGACCTGCACGCCGGCATCGCCAAGATCGGCATCGTGCCGCTGCTGGAGACCACCGACGAACTCCAGCAGGCCGACCGCATCCTCGACGAGATGCTCTCCGACCCGTCCTACCGCCTGCTCGTCTCGCTGCGCGGCGACGTCCAGGAGGTCATGCTCGGCTACTCCGACTCCTCCAAGTTCGGCGGCATCACCACCTCCCAGTGGGAGATCCACCGCGCCCAGCGCCGGCTTCGCGACGTCGCCCACCGCTACGGCATCCGGCTGCGCCTGTTCCACGGCCGCGGCGGCACCGTCGGCCGCGGCGGCGGCCCCTCGCACGAGGCCATCCTGGCCCAGCCCTGGGGCACCCTGGAGGGCGAGATCAAGGTCACCGAGCAGGGCGAGGTCATCTCCGACAAGTACCTGCTCCCCTCGCTGGCCCGGGAGAACCTGGAGCTGACCCTCTCCGCCACGCTCTCCGCCTCCGCGCTGCACACCGCCCCGCGCCAGGCCCCCGAGTCGCTGGCCCGCTGGGACGCCGCGATGGACCAGGTCTCCGAGGCCGCCCACACCGCCTACCGCACCCTGGTCGAGCAGGAGGACCTGCCGAAGTACTTCTTCGCCTCCACCCCGGTCGACCAGCTAGCCTCGCTGCACCTGGGCTCCCGCCCGTCCCGCCGCCCCGACTCCGGCGCCGGCCTGGACGGCCTGCGGGCCATCCCGTGGGTGTTCGGCTGGACCCAGTCCCGGCAGATCGTCCCCGGCTGGTACGGCGTCGGATCCGGCCTCGCCGCCGCCCGCGCGGCGGGCCTGCGCGACGTGCTGGACGAGATGTACGGCGAGTGGCACTTCTTCCGCAACTTCCTGTCCAACGTCGCCATGACGCTGGCCAAGACCGACCTGCGGATCGCCCGCCACTACGTCGAGCAGCTGGTGCCCGGCGAGCTGCACCACGTCTTCGACCAGATCAAGGCCGAGCACGCCCTCACCCTGCGCGAGGTGCTCCGGCTCACCGGCGAGAGCGAACTGCTGGAGCACAACCCGGTGTTGAAGCAGACCTTCGCCGTCCGCGACGCCTACCTCGACCCGATCTCCTACCTCCAGGTCGCGCTGCTGCGCCGCCAGCGCGAGGAGCTCTCGGCCGGGCGCCAGGACGACCCGCTGCGCGCCCGCGCGCTGCTGCTGACGGTCAACGGCATCGCCGCCGGCCTGCGCAACACCGGCTGACGGCCGGACCCGAGAACGGCCGAGGGGCCGGTGTCCCGTCCTCGGGACACCGGCCCCTCGCCGTGAGGTTCCTACTCCGCGCCCTCGCCCTCGCCCGCGCGCCTGCGCTTCAGCCACAGCGCCGCGCCGCCGGCCGCCACCACCAGACCGCCGCCGACCGCCAGCAGCCCCGCGTCGGGGCCCATCGAGTCGCCGAGCACCGGGGCGAACTGTGCCGCCGCCGGCTCCGGGGAGACCTCCGGCTCGGACTCCGCGACCGGTTCGGCGTGCGCCACCGCACCGCTCGACAGCAGGACCCCGGCCGCCCCCAGCGCACCGGCCGCACAGACCCGCCGTCCGAGCCGCTTCAGCCCGGCCACCCGGCGGACCGGACGCAATCTCCGCATCGAGAACTCCCCAAGGCTCGTTCGCGTACCGGGCCGACGGTATCCGATCCCGCACAGGGTTCTCACACCGATTCAGGTTTGGACGGGCAAGCGTTGTACGACTGTTGCGTACCCCACACACGGCCCTGACGAGCGGTCAGGAGTTGTACGTGCTCTGGGCCCGCTCCAGCCCCTCGGACAGCAGCGCCTCCACCGCGTCCGCCGAGCGGTCCACGAACCACTCCAGTTCCTTGCGCTCGGTCGCGGAGAAGTCCTTCAGCACGAAGTCCGCGACCTCCATCCGGCCGGGCGGGCGGCCGATCCCGCAGCGCACCCGGTGGTAGTCCGGGCCCAGCGACTTGGTGATCGACTTCAGCCCGTTGTGGCCGTTGTCCCCGCCGCCCAGCTTCAGCCGCAGCGCCGCGTAGTCGATGTCCAGCTCGTCGTGGACCGCGATCAGCGCCGAGGCCGGCACCTTGTAGAAGTCGCGCAGCGCCGTCACCGGCCCGCCGGAGAGGTTCATGAAGGACATCGGCTTGGCCAGCACCACCCGCCTGCCCGCCAACCGCCCCTCGGCCACCTGCGCCCGGCTCTTGTGCGCCTTGAACTTCGCACCCATCCGCTGCGCCAGCAGGTCCACCACCATGAAGCCGATGTTGTGCCGGTTCCGGGCGTACTGCTCCCCGGGGTTGCCCAGCCCCACCACCAGCCAGGGGCCGTCGTAGTCCTCGCTCATGCCCCCGCGCACCTTTCCGTGATCCGCTCGCCCATGTGCTGCTCCTCGCCTTCGCGCTCGACGTCATCATCCCGGACACGCCGCTGCCCCGGGCGCTCCGACGGGAGCGCCCGGGGCAGCGGTCTCAGCGACCAGCGCTAAGAGGCTCAGGCCTCGGTGCCCTCGGCCTCGGCCTCGGCGGCCTCCTCCTCGGCCGGGGCGGCCTGGGCGGCGATGACCTGGAGGACGACGGCGTCGCCCTCGACGGCCAGGGCGACACCGGCCGGCAGGACGATGTCCTTGGCGTGGACGGCGGCGCCGGCCTCCAGGCCCTCGACGGAGACGGTGACGGCCTCGGGCAGGTGGGTGGCCTCGGCCTCGATCGGCAGGGCCTGCAGGACGTGCTCCAGCAGGTTGCCGCCCGCGGCCAGCTCGCCCTCGGTGTGGACCGGAACCTCGACGGTGACCTTCTCGCCGCGCTTGACCAGCAGCAGGTCGACGTGCTCGATGTTGCGCTTGATGGCCTCGCGCTGGACGGCCTTCGGCAGCACGTACTCGTCCTTGCCGTCGATCGGCACGACCAGCAGGGCGTTCGGGGTCTTCAGGGCCATCATCAGGTCGTGGCCGGGCAGGTTCAGGTGAACCGGGGCGTGGCCGTGGCCGTAGACGACACCCGGGACGAAGCCGGCGCGGCGGGCGCGACGGGCGGCACCCTTGCCGAACTCGGTACGGGTCTCAGCGGCAATACGGATCTCGGACACGACTGCACTCCTCGTGGAAACTGGCGCGGGGTGCAGACAACGCGAAAAACCGCCGGGACCACACCCTCAGTACGTTCGGGGGTCACTCGGCGGCAACGGCCTGCCGGCGGACGGGAATCCGGCACCGGCAGCGCGTCGATCACGGAGCGGGCACCCGTCGAGCAGGCACACGGCATCCCTCGCCGAGCAGTTTCACGAGTCTAACCGCACCGGCGGCCTCCCGTGAAATCGGCGGCGGCCCCGGTCCGTCCGGACCGGGGCCGCCTGCACGGGCCTTCGTCAGTGCACGCCCTCGAAGAGGCTGGTGACCGAGCCCTCCTCGAACACCTCGCGGATCGCGGCGGCGATCGACGGGGCGATGGACAGCGTGGTGATCTTGTCCAGCTGGAGCGAGGCCGGAGTGGGCAGCGTGTTGGTGAACACGAACTCGCTGACCCGCGAGTTCTTCAGCCGGTCCGCGGCCGGGCCGGAGAGCACACCGTGGGTGGCCGCCACCACGACGTCCGCGGCGCCGTTGTCGAACAGCGCGTCGGCCGCGGCGCAGATGGTGCCGGCGGTGTCGATCATGTCGTCGACCAGCACGCAGACCCGGCCCTTGACGTCACCGACGACGTCGGCCGACAGGATGGTGTTGGCCTGGGTGATGTCGCGGCGCTTGTGGATGATCGCCAGCGGGGCGTCCAGCCGGTCGCACCACTGGTCGGCGACCTTCACGCGGCCGGCGTCCGGAGAGACGACGGTCAGCTTGGAGCGGTCGACCTTCTCGCCGATGTAGTCGGCCAGCAGCGGCAGCGCGAACAGGTGGTCCACCGGGCCGTCGAAGAAGCCCTGGATCTGCGCGGTGTGCAGGTCCACGGCCATCAGGCGGTCGGCACCGGCCTGGCGCAGCAGGTCGGCGACCAGGCGGGCCGAGATGGGCTCGCGGCCGAGGTGCTTCTTGTCCTGGCGGGCGTAGCCGTAGAACGGCAGGATCGCGGTGATGCTCTTGGCGGAGGCCCGCTTCAGAGCATCGATCATGATCAGCTGCTCCATGATCCACTGGTTGATGGGAGCCGTGTGGCTCTGCATCACGAAGCAGTCCGCACCGCGCGCGGACTCCAGGAAGCGGACGTAGATCTCGCCGTTGGCGAAGTCCAGGGCCTTGGTGGGGACCAGCTCGGTCCCGAGCGCCTCGGCCACCTCCGTCGCCAGTTCCGGGTGGGCACGGCCGGAGAAGAGCTTCAGCTTCTTCTCACCCGACGTCGTGATCCCGCTCACTGCACCGTCTCCTCGCGTTGCGAACGCTGAACCCTCGACCCGGTGCGGGCAGGCAGGGCCCGCTCGCGGCACGGGTTGGGGAATTGTCGGTACGCCTGGACACGGGCGGTAAGCCCAGTGGCGCACGTATGTCCCCAAGGTTACGCGCCCGCGCAGAAACCGTCCGCCCCGGGACCGCCCCTCGGGCCCCGGCCCGCCCGCTCAGGCCTGCTCGGCCCCGTCCGTCGCCGCCTTCGCGGCCTGCGCGGATACCGTGCCGGGGCGCTTGCGCTCGACCCAGCCCTCGATGTTGCGCTGCGTGGCCCGGTTCACACCGAGCGCCCCGGCCGGGACGTCGTTGGTGATCACCGAGCCGGCGCCGGTGTAGGCGCCGTCACCGACGGTGACCGGGGCGATGAACATGTTGTCCGAGCCGGTACGGCAGTGCGCGCCGATGACCGTGCGGTGCTTGTTCACGCCGTCGTAGTTCACGGTGACCGAGGCCGCGCCGACGTTGGTGCCCTCGCCGATGGTGGCGTCGCCGATGTAGGACAGGTGCGGCACCTTGGCGCCCTCGCCCAGCTCGGAGTTCTTCACCTCGACGTAGGTGCCGACCTTCGCCTTGCGGGCCAGCCGGGCGCCCGGCCGCAGGTAGGCGTACGGGCCGACGGTGGCCAGCTCGCCCACCTCGGCACCGTCGGCCGTGGTGTTGCTCACCCGGGCGCCGACGCCGACCGTGGTGTCCTTCAGGGTCGAGTTCGGGCCCACCTCGCAGCCCTCGCCCAGGTGCGTGGCGCCCTGGAGCTGGGTGTTCGGCAGCACCACGACGTCCGGCTCGTAGCTGACCTGCACGTCGAACCAGGTGGTCGCCGGGTCCACCACGGTGACGCCCTCGCGCATCGCCCGCTCCAGCAGGCGGTCGTTCAGCAGCCGGCGGGCCTGCGCCAGCTGGACCCGGTCGTTGATGCCCAGGATGTCCCGGTGGTCCTCGGCCACCACGGCGCCGACCCGGTGGCCCGCCTTGCGCAGGATCTCCAGGGTGTCGGTCAGGTACTCCTCGCCCTGCGAGTTGTCCGTGGTGAGCTCGCCCAGCGCCTCGGTGAGCAGCTTGGCGTCGAAGGCGAAGACGCCGGAGTTGATCTCGGCGATCGCCCGCTGGGTGGCGCTGGCGTCCCGCTCCTCGACGATCGCGGCGACGGTGCCGTCCTCGTCCCGCAGGATGCGGCCGTAGCCGAAGGGCTCCGGGACGACGGCGGTCAGCACGGTGACGCCGTTCTGCTGGGCCGTGTGGGCGTCGGCCAGTCGGCGCAGGGTCTCCCCGGTCAGCAGCGGCGAGTCGCCGGCGGTGACGATCACCGTGCCGTCCAGCACCAGGCCGTCGGCGGTCAGCGACTCCAGCGCCGTGCGCACCGCGTGGCCGGTGCCGTTCTGCTCCTCCTGCACCGCGGTGCGCGTGGCCGGGTAATGCTCCGCCAGGTGCGCCACGACCTGCTCGCGCTGGTGGCCGACCACCACGACCAGCTCACCCGGCGCCAGCTCCCGGGCCGCCGAGACCGCGTGACCCACCAGCGAGCGTCCGCACACCTCGTGCAGGACCTTGGGCAGCTTGTTCGACTTCATCCGGGTCCCGCCACCAGCGGCGAGCACGACAACGGCGGCAAGCGAATTGGCACCCATGCGGGGAGGCTCCTCGGTAGGTTCACAGAGAGGGCAGAGCAGGCCCGGCCCGGACCCAGGCCGGTCGCCATTCGCACAGTCCGCCGAGCAGCACCGACAATACCGGCGCGGTGGAAAACGCCCGAACCCGAGGCGTGAAGAGGCTCCGCCGCTAGGATTCGAACCCAGACAAAGGCCTCCAAAGGGCCCTGTGCTGCCATTACACCACGGCGGACAGTCGTGTCAGACCCTACCCGAGAGGGCCCTGCCGTGGGTATCGACTTGCACCGATCCGCGGCCCGGATTCCGCCTTCGGCGACCGAACCCGTCCGACCCGCGGTTCATCCATCCAGTCGGGTGAATTCACTCAAGCGCCGCGCGGCGGAGTGTTCCGCTGGCCGCGGAGCGCAACCTACGATGCCGTAGGTTACGCCACCGTAGCTCCGCTCCTCTCCCGTTTCCGGGACGCCGCAAAGGGACGCCCATGACCATCCAGGCAGGCGAGGCGCGCGCGGGGAACGCCGCGTCCCGCACTCCGTCTCCCGACTCCGACTCCGACCCCGACGATCCCACCGAGACCGCCCAGGCCGTCGAGACCGTCGAGACCCCCGGCCCCGCCGACACCTCGACCACCCGGCTGTCCGCCACCCGCGGCGGGGAGAAGCAGGGCCTGGCCGAGCGGATCGCGCTCTCCCTGTTCATCCTCGTGCCGTTCGCCGCCCTGGTGGCCGCCGTCCCGGTGGCCTGGGGGTGGGGGCTGGGCTGGACGGACCTCGCGATCACCGTCGCCATGTACTTCCTCACCTGCCACGGCATCACCGTCGGCTACCACCGCTACTTCACCCACGGCGCGTTCAAGGCCCACCGGACGATGCGCCTGGCCCTGGCGATCGCCGGGAGCCTCGCGGTCGAGGGCCCGCTGGTGCGCTGGGTGGCCGACCACCGCAAGCACCACCGGTTCAGCGACAAGGACGGCGACCCGCACTCGCCGTGGCGCTACGGGGAGAGCGTCCCGGCGCTGATGAAGGGCCTGTGGTGGGCCCACATGGGCTGGATGTTCGACGAGGAACAGACCCCGCAGCTCAAGTACGCCCCGGACCTCGTGCGCGACCCGGCGATAAGGCGGATCTCCCGGCTGTTCTGGCTCTGGACCACCCTCTCGCTGCTGCTGCCCGCGCTGATCGGCGGCCTGGTGAGCCTGTCCTGGGAGGGCGCGCTGTCCGCCTTCTTCTGGGGCTCGCTGGTCCGGGTGGCGCTGCTGCACCACGTCACCTGGTCGATCAACTCGATCTGCCACGCCGTCGGCCGGCGCCCGTTCCGCTCCCGGGACCGCTCCGGCAACGTCTGGTGGCTCGCCGTGCTCTCCTGCGGGGAGTCCTGGCACAACCTGCACCACGCCGACCCGACCGCGGCCCGGCACGGGGTGCTGCGCGGGCAGATCGACTCCTCGGCCCGACTGATCCGCTGGTTCGAGCTGGCCGGCTGGGTCCGGGACGTCCGCTGGCCGGACGCACAACGGATCGCCGCCCGCCGCGCCGCATGAGGCGGCACTTCCAGCATGATGTAGGGGTGAACGGGAGCAGCGCAGACAGCACAGGCGGTCACCACAGCACGCGGACGGACGCCGCGCCCGCCACGGCGTCGGCCCGTCCGCGGGCCGCTGCACCGGCGGCCGGCACCGCCGGCGGAGGTCCGGACCGGGGCGCCGGAGGCGGCTCGGCCCCGCGCCGCCGGGGCGGCCGGGTCCGGATGACCGGCAAGCAGCGGCGCGAGCAGCTGCTGGAGATCGGCCGGACGGTCTTCGCGGAGCGCGGCTACGACGGCACCTCGGTGGAGGAGATCGCCGAGCGCGCCGGGGTGTCGAAGCCCGTGGTGTACGAGCACTTCGGCGGCAAGGAGGGGCTGTACGCGGTGGTCGTCGACCGCGAGATGCAGCTCCTGCTGGACATGGTGACCGGGGCACTGACCGGCGGGCACTCGCGCGAGCTGCTGGAGCAGGCGGCCTTCGCGCTGATGGACTACATCGACACCTCGACGGACGGCTTCCGGATCCTGGTCCGGGACTCCCCGGTGGCCCAGTCGACCGGCACCTTCGCCTCGCTGATCAGCGACATCGCCACGCAGGTCGAGGACATCCTGGGTCTGGAGTTCAAGTCCCGCGGCTTCGACGCCCGGCTGGCCCCGATGTACTCGCAGATGCTGGTCGGGATGGTCGCGCTGACCGGGCAGTGGTGGCTGGAGGTCCGCAAGCCGGACAAGGCGACGGTGGCGGCGCACCTGGTGAACCTCGCCTGGCACGGCCTGGAGGGCCTGGAGCGGCACCCGAAGCTGGTCGGCGAGCGCAAGGGCTGACCGGCCGGACCGAACCGGTTGCCCCACCCCGGCCGGCTCAGTCCGCCCGTTTGGTCCCCACGGCGAAGATCCGCCGGAACGGGAACACCGTCCCGTGCGGCCCGGCCGGGTAGGCCTCGCGCAGCAGCCGCCCGTACTCCGCGAGGAAGGCGGCCCGGTCGGCCGGGTCGGTGAGCCGGGTGAGGACCGGGCGCAGCGCGGTGCCCTTGACCCACTCCAGGACCGGGTCCGGCCCCGGCAGCAGGGTGCGGTAGGTGGTCTCCCAGACGTCCGGGAGGCAGCCGGCGGCGGCCAGGGCGTCGAGGTAGCGCTCGGGCTGGTGCACGCCGGCCCGGACGGCCTCCTCGCCGAGCGCGTCCCGCCAGCGGGCACTGCGGCGCAGGTCGGCGAGCAGGGTGTGGCTGGGGGCCTCGAAGTTGCCCGGCACCTGGAAGGCGAGCACCCCGCCGGGTTCGAGGGCGTCCGCCCAGCGCGGCAGCAGCGCCAGGTGCCCGTCCACCCACTGGAGGGTGGCGTTGGAGACGATCAGGTCTGGCCCGGCCGGGGCCGGGTCGTAGTCACGGGCGTCGGCGAGCAGGTACTCGGCGTCCGGCTCGCCCTCGGTGCGGGCGGTGGCCAGCATCGGGGCGGAGTTGTCGACGCCGGTGAGACGGGCGTGCGGCCACCGCTCGCGCAGTACGGCGGTGGAGTTGCCGGGGCCGCAGCCGATGTCCAGGATCACCTCGGCACCGGGGTGCGGGAGGGCGGGGACACGGGCGAGCAGGTCGCGCAGCGGGCGGGTGCGTTCGTCGGCGAAGCGCAGGTACTGCGCCGGGTCCCAGACGGGAGTGGTCATGGTCCACCTCGAAAGTATCTCGACATCAAGATATCCCGGTTAGCCTCGCTGGCACATTTCTCGATGTCAAGAGACTTCACATCGACACATCCACCGATACACTGATCGTCATGGAGGACGAGGTCGACAGGCTGGTCGCAGCGTGGCGCCGGGAGCGCCCCGACCTCGACGTGGAGCCGCTGGAGGTGCTCAGCCGGGTCAGCCGGCTCGCCCGGCACCTGGACCGCGCCCGCCGTGCCGCCTTCGCCGAGCACGGCCTGGAGCCCTGGGAGTTCGACGTCCTGACCGCCCTGCGGCGGGCCGGCTCCCCGTACCAGCTCTCCCCCGGCCAGCTGCTCACCCAGACCCTGGTCACCTCCGGCACCATGACCAACCGGATCGACCGGCTCACGGGCAAGGGCCTGGTCAAGCGCCTGCCCGACCCGGACGACCGGCGCGGCGTGCTGGTCCGGCTCACCGACGACGGCCGCGACCGCGCCGACCAGGCGCTCGCCGGGCTGCTCGCGCACGAGCGCGAACTGCTCGCCCAGCTCACCTCCGGCCAGCAGACCGAACTCGCCGCGCTGCTGCGGCTGCTGGTCGCCCCGTTCGACAACATCCCGGGCTGACGACGGCTCCCGGGCCTGCGCGCGGACTCGGGCTCGGGCTTGGACTCGGGCGCGGACTCGGGCTTGGACTCGGGCGCGGACTCGGGCTTGGACTCGGGCGCGGACTCGGGCGCGGGCTCGGACTCGGGTTCCGCCTCAGGGCCGGTCGACGGTGCCGACCACCGAGGGCGGCGGAGGCGCGGCCGGCTCCGCGGGGCTGACCCCGGCCCGGCGGGCGACCGCGACGGCCGCCAGCGTGGAGTGCACCCCGAGCTTGCCCAGCACGTTCTGCATGTGCGTCCGGACGGTGTGCGGCGACAGGTAGAGCCGCTCCGCGACGGCCTGCCGGCCGAGGCCCGCGACCATGCAGCGCAGGATCTGCTTCTCCCGCGGGGTGAGGGTGTCCACCAGCCGCTCGCTCTCGGTGCGGTCCCGCCGGGCGGTGGTGAGCTCGCGGATCACCCCGGTGAGCAGCGCGGGCGGCAGGTGCGTCTCGTCCCGCAGCACGCCCCGGATCACCGCGAGCAGCCGGGCCAGCGAACTCTCCTTGGCCACCCAGCCGGTGGCGCCCGCGTGCAGGGCACGGGCGGCGCGGTGCGGATCGTCGGCGGTGGCCAGGACGATGGCGCGCAGCCCGGGGTGGGTGCGGCGGAGCCGGGCCAGCAGGGTGATGCCGTCGGGCGGCGGGGCGGCGGATCTGAGCTGGTCGCCGCGCAGCGGGTCCACCACAGGCCGGACGCCGGGCGGCGGCCCGCCCGACAACGGAACCGGCGCCCCCGGCGGTACGGCCGGCCGGCGCGGCTGCGGCACGGGCGTGGCGGCGCGGCCGCGCCGGGCCTCCTCGGAGTGCTCCGCACCGGGACGACGGCGGGCGTGCGCTCCGCCTGCTCCCGGCACTCCCGGCACTCCGTGCGGACCGGCGACTCCGGGCCCGCCGGGTAATCCGGCCGTGCCGGCTGCTCCGAACGCTCCGGCCGGACCGGCCGCCTCGGCGCCGAGGTCGGCGTCGATCAGTGCCACGTCGTAGGCGCGACCCTCGCCGGCCGCACGCTCCAAGGCCCGCTCGGCGGCGGCGGCGCTGCCGGCCGCCCCCACCTCCACGTCCGGCTCGGCGGCCAGCGCCGCCGCCAGCGCCTCGGCGAAGATCCGGTGGTCGTCGACCACCAGGACGCGAATCCGCCCCATCGTCCCTCCCCCTGCTCACACCGCCCGAGCCCGGGGGCGGGGACCGGTCCGGCATCCGCGTTCCGGACCCTCCGCTCCGCCCGCCCACCGGCGGCCGGTGAGGCCGAAAGGGCGCCGGCCCCCACCGGTACCGCACTCAGCCTACGGGGCGGGAAACGCGCTCGTGGCGATTCGGTGAAGTTTCGTCAGAAGATGCGTGAGTGACGGGACTTGAACCGCCTGACCGCTCGCCGAGGGCGTCGCTCCCGGAGGTTCCGGGAGCGACGCCACGGGCGGTCGGGCCTACCGCTCCCCAACCGGCCCTTCCTCGGCGGCCGTTGCTCACCGGCCGTTGCTCACCGGCCGTTCTTCGCCAGGGTGAACGTCCAGGCGTCGGCAACGATCTCGTCCAGGTTCGGACGGCGCGGGGTCCAGCCCAGCGTCTCGTGGGCACGGGTGGCCGAGGCCACCAGCACCGCCGGGTCACCGGCCCGGCGGCCGGCGACCTGCACCGGGATCTCCCGGCCGGTGACGCGCTTGACCGACTCGATCACCTCGCGCACGGAGAAGCCGCTGCCGTTGCCCAGGTTGCAGATCAGGTGCTCGCCCGGCTTGGCCGCGTCCAGCGCCAGCAGGTGCGCCTCGGCCAGGTCGGCGACGTGGATGTAGTCGCGGATGCAGGTGCCGTCCGGGGTCGGGTAGTCGTCGCCGTACACCGCGATGTGCGGACGCTGCCCCAGCGCGGCCTGGAAGACCAGCGGGATCAGGTGCGACTCGGGGTCGTGCCGCTCACCGTACGCACCGTACGCACCGGCCACGTTGAAGTAGCGCAGCGAGACGGCGGCCAGGCCGTGCGCGACGGCCTCACTGGTGATCAGGTGGTCCACCGCGAGCTTGGTGGCGCCGTAGGTGTTGGTCGGCGCGGTACGGGCGGTCTCGGCGATCGGCACGGCCTCCGGCTCGCCGTACGTGGCGGCGGTGGAGGAGAAGACCAGCTTGCGCACGCCCGCCGCGCGCATCGCGCTGATCAGCTCCAGCGAGCCGGCCACGTTGTTGCGCCAGTACTTCTCCGGGTCCGTGACCGACTCGCCGACCTGCGAGGAGGCGGCGAAGTGCAGCACGCCGTCGAAGGAACCGTCCAGCACCTTGTCGGCCTGCTGGATCCGGCCCTCGACGAACTCGGCACCGGCCGGGACACCCTCGCGGAAACCGGTGGAGAGATCATCCAGGACGGTCACCTGGTGCCCCGCCTCCAGCAGGTGGGCGGCGACCACACTGCCGACGTAGCCGGCGCCACCCGTGACCAGGTACTTACTCATGTTGCGACCTCCAGCGAACGACGGTCCGCCCGGTCGGGCGGAAGCCATCGACGGAATGCGTACGACTGGTCATTCTCCCAATCCCATTGGGGTGCTCCGGACCACGGCTTCCGGCCTTCTCGCCTGGCCCTCAGCCGTCGGACACCCGGCGCTACCCCGGGGCCTCCACAGGTTCTGTCCACCGGCCCCGTCCGTCGGGCCTGTCCGTCCGCCGGCCCCTCAGCCCCCGGCCATCCGCTCCAGCAGACCGGTGCGCGCCGCCACCGCCGCCGCCTCCAGGCGGGTCCGCGCGCCAAGCTTCATCAGCACCCGCTGGACGTGCGTCCGGGCGGTGCTGGCGGCGATCCGCATCCCGGCGGCGATCGCCGCGGTGTCCTCGCCGTCCGCGATCCGGGCCAGCACCTGCACCTCACGGCGGGTCAGCAGCCGCAGCAACCGCACGGCCTCGTCGTCCGGCTCGGCCGCGGGGCGCAGCAGTTGGTCGAAGGCCCCGCGCAGGATGTCCACCGCGACCGCGGCCTCACCAGCGCGCGCCCGCCCGATGGCCCGCTCGACCACCTCGATCCGCTCGTCGCTGGGCACGTACCCGGCCGCGCCGGCCGCGAACGCCCCTGCCACTCCGTGCAGTTCGCCCACCGGGCCGAGCACGATCACGGCCACCTCGGGGCGCTCGCGACGAATCCGGCGCAGCCCGTCGAAGGCGCCCGCCTCCCCCGGCGCCGCCACCCCCAGCAGACACACCTCGGGCCGCCGTCCGACCACCAGGTCGGCGGCGACGCCGGCCGGGGAACCGACCGCGAGTACCCGGTGGCCGCGCAGCTGAAGTGCGGTGGCCAGTGCCTCGGCCAGCAGCCGGTGGTCGTCCACCACCACGAGTCGAACACCCATGACGCCCTCCCGGTCGGGGTCCGGCTCGCGCCTGCACCCCTCGGGCAGGCGGCCGATGACGCACCATCACAGCGCATTCCGTACCCGACCCGCTAGGCCGTGGCGTGTCGGCGGTACGGAACCGGCCGGGGAACGCGAAAGACCCTCGCCGTGAGGCGAGGGTCTTTCGATGGAGCCCCCATGCGGAATCGAACCGCAGACCTTCTCCTTACCATGGAGACGCTCTACCGACTGAGCTATAGGGGCTTGCCAGGCTTTTCACCGGGCCGGTCGAACAAGGAAGACATTACACGGCTGCAGGCCCGGAAGGGAAATCGGCCCCCACCCCGCCCGCTCCCACGCTCTCAGCCCTCGGCGTGCGCCGCGTCGAACTCCTCGCGGGCCGCCATCATCCGGCCGGCGCGGTGCTCCGTCCACCGGCCGACCGGCGCGAGCAGCTCGGCCAGCTCACGGCCGAGCGGCAGCAGGTCGTAGACCACCCGCGGCGGCGTCTCCGGAAAGACCGTACGGAGCACCAGGCCGCTGCGTTCCAGGTTGCGCAGGGACTGGGTGAGCATCTTGCGGCTGACCCCGCCGACCCCGCGCTGGAGTTCGGAGAAGCGCTGCGGCCCGCACCCGAGGAGGCTCATCAGGATCAGCATCGACCACTTGTCGGCCAGCTCGGCGAACACGTCGCGGCTGGGACAGAGCCGGGCGAACACGTCGCACTCCTGCCCGTCGCGCACTTCCCGCTCCGCGGGCTGTCCGGCCCGGACCCGGGCCGCTTCCTCCGTCGTCATGGATCCAGGGTAGCCCCGAGGTCTCCAATCCAGCCTTGGTAACCAATAGAGACCTAGTCTATATTGGAGACCGATCGAGGCCGCGGACCACCGCGGCGTGCCTGCCCCGTCCCGACCCCTGCCCGCCGGCCCGCGCCCGTCCCCCTGGAGTCCCGCATGACCGCCATCCGTCCGACCGTCGCCCTCGCCTACCACTCCGGCTACGGCCACACCGCCGTGATAGCCGAGGCCGTCGCCCGTGGCGCCGCCGCCGCAGGTGCCGAGGTCGTCCTGATCGCCGTCGACACCATCACCGAGGAGCAGTGGGCCCAGCTGGACGCCGCCGACGCGATCGTCTTCGGCTCCCCCACCTACATGGGCACCGCCTCCGGCGCCTTCCACGTCTTCGCCGAGGCCACCAGCAAGCGCTGGTTCACCGACGCCTGGAAGGACAAGGTCGCGGCCGGCTTCACCAACTCCGCGTCCAAGAGCGGCGACAAGGCGAGCACCCTCGCTTTCTTCCAGACCCTCGCCGCCCAGCACGGCATGAGCTGGGTCAACCTCGGCCTCAAGCCCGGCTGGAACGCCACCACCGCCTCCGAGAACGACCTCAACCGGCTCGGCTTCTTCAACGGTGCCGCCGCCTCGTCCCCGTCCGACGCCGGCCCGGAGGCCGTCCACAAGGCCGACATCGCCACCGCCGAGCACCTGGGCGAGCGCGTCGCCCGGCACACCGCCGTCGTGCTCGCCGGCCGCGCCGCACTGGCGGGCTGAACCCCCGCACACCTACGCCGCCGGGTCCGCCCCCAGCCGGGGCGCCCGGCGGCGTCCGCCGTCCACCGACCCGAGCTCCGCACCGGTGTTCTCCGGCAGCATCCGCAGGCACGCCAGGGCCAGCACACCCAGCACCGCCAGGTACCAGCCCACCGGCTGCGCCGTCCCGTACGCCCCGGTCAGCCGGGTGGCCACCAACGGCGTCGTCGCCCCGCCGACCACCCCGCCCAGGTTGTACGTCAGCGCCGCGCCCGTGTAGCGCACCCGGGTCGGGAACAGCTCCGGCAGGAACGCCGCCAGCGGCCCGAACAGGCAGCCCAGCACCACCATCGCCCCCGCCAGCGCACCGAACATGAGCGGACGGCTCACCGTCTCCAGCAGTGGGAACAACACCAGCGACCAGACCGCGGCCAGGCCCGTCGCCCACCCCAGGGTCCGCCGCCGCCCCCACCGGTCACTGTGCGAGGCGCTCAGCCACACCGTCACGGCCATGCCCACCGCGCCGGCCAGCAGCATCGACAGCACCACCGTGCTCGCCACCCCGAGCCCGGTGGTCGCGTACGCCAGCGCGTACGTCGTGGTCAGGTAGAACAGCGCGTACCCCACGGTGATCGCCCCGCTGCCCGCCAACACCGGGCGCCAGTGCTCGCGCAGCACCTCCAGCACCGGCAGCCGATCCCGGCGCTCCTCCGTCCGGAACAGCAGCGACTCCTCGACCCGCAGCCGGACGAACAGCCCCACCACGACCATGACGAACGAGGCCAGGAACGGCACCCGCCAGCCCCACGCACGGAACGCCCCTTCGTCCAGGCCGAGTTGAAGCGCCAGGAACACCCCGTTCGCCAGCACGAACCCGATCGTCGGCCCCAGCTGCAGGAACCCCCCGTACCGCCCCCGCCGCCCGGGCGGCGCGTTCTCCGCGATCAGCAGCGCCGCCCCGCCCCACTCGCCGCCCAACCCGACGCCCTGACACACCCGCAGCACCACCAGCGCCGCCGGCGCCCACCACCCCCACACCCCGAACCCCGGCAACAGCCCCACCGCCGCCGTCGCCAGCCCCATCAGCAGCAACGACACCACCAGCGTCGCCTTCCGCCCCACCCGGTCCCCGAAGTGCCCGAACACCACCGCCCCCACCGGCCGGGCCAGGAACGCCACCGCGTACACCGAGAACGCCGCCAACAGCGCCCCCACCGTGCCCAGCCCGGGAAAGAACACCGGCCCGAACACCAACGCGGCCGCCGTCCCGTAAATGAAGAAGTCGTAGAACTCGATCGCCGTCCCGATCAGCGCCGCAGCCGCCGCCCGCCGCACCTGCCCGACCTGCCCGACCTGCCAAGCACCCTCCGCATCCATACCACCAACCCTCACCACCCCGCCCCACCCTCACCAGCCCCCACCCGAGTGACCGCGGCGCACACCCGCCGCCCCACGCCCCCGACATGCGCGAGGGCGCCAGGTTCCCCTGACGCCCTCACACATGTCATCGACTCGCGTACGCGCCTACCTCGCGTACGGGTTGTCCTCCGGCGGCACCGGCGGCTGGTACGACGGCGGAGGCGGAGGCACCGCCCCCATCGACTGCTGCGACGGCACCGGCGGGACCTGGGCCACCTCGGGCTGCGCGGCCGGCCTCCGCCGCCTCAGCACGGCGAACACCACGCCCGCCACCAGCACCAGCCCGGCCGCCACACCCCCCACGATCGGCAGAGTGCTGCTGGAACCCGACGTCTTCTCCGCCTTCGGCTGCGCAGACGGCACGCCAACCGCCACATCGGTCGGACTCTCAACCGGGGCCGGCACCGCCGACGCGGAAGCAGGTGCACTCGGCGGAGCCACCGACGGCGTAGCCGCATCGGCCGGAAGCGGCGACACGTTCGCAGGGCCCGGATCGCCCGGATCCGTCAGAGCGATTCGCGGCCGCACTGCCCCGTAACCGATGAGATCGTTGCGGGCGGCGCCTTCATTCGCCTTCCCCGCAGTATTGATGAGCACCCGCAGGACCTGGTTCCCCGTCCAGTCCGGATGCGCCGCCCACACCAATGCCGCCGAGGCCGACACCACGGCGGTCGAGTCCGACGTACCGTGACCCTTGCAATAGCCCGTAGACGATGTGCAAGCCGCGATCATGTCCATCCCAGGCGCTACAAGTACGACTTGCGGGCCCCGTTCGGACTCTGCCGTAACAGTTCCGTTTCGATCCGAAGCTCCGACGCCGACCACCCCGGGGAGCGCGCCAGGATACTCGATCGGATTCCCCTTCTCAGCTTCGTTCCCGACCGCAGCAAATACCAAAACTCCCTTCCCTCTGGCCGCCGCGATGACCCCGCTAAATTTCGCCACATCTGCCGGGAGAGCCGTTACCGCGTCAATCCCTTGCGAAATACTGATAACCTTTGCGCCTTGGTCAACGGCGTAATTGACGGCCTGCCCGATCTGATCCAGGAAGTCGGTCGAAACGAGCGACCCGACCTTTCCAGAGTTGATCTTCAGCGGGAGGATCTTGACGCCAGGAGCCAGACCCAGTGCGCCGGTCCCCGCGTTCCCCTTGCCGGTCCCAGCGATGAGGCTGGACATACTCGTGCCGTGGCCGTCCGCGAAGGACCCCACACCACCGGGGCTCCCACTGAAGTCCTTGCCCGGCAGGAATTGCCCCTCCAGGTCAGGGTGATCCAGTTTGAACCCGCTGTCGATGACCGCGACAGTGATGCCCTGTCCCTTGGTGACCTTCCACATCTCCGAGGCGTGCATCGCCTCCAGATGCCACTGCTGCTGCCGAATCGTGTCCTCGGCGACCGCGGGCGCTGCGACCGGGCCGACCACGATTCCCGCCGCCAGAAGTGCCGCAGCAGCAGCCCGCCAACGCGCTCGCGCGTTCGTCCGCCCCATCACAACTCCTCGTCAATCTCTCCGTCGACCGGGAAGCGCGCCCCGAACAAGCCTGCCCGGCCACTGGGGAGGCCCAGTGGCCGGGCAGTCATTGCCGTCCTACTCAATCACGTCCGGGTTGCTGTGCGGCGTACCGCTCGTCCAGGTCTCCTCGTCCTCGTGCAGGTAGTCGGCCCGCTTGCGGCGGTCACGCTCGTTCCGGCCGCCGTGACCCGCCATTCCAGGCGCCATCATGCCGTTCTGCCTAGGCTGCGTACCGCCCTCGGCAGCACCCGCCGCGCGGTTGCGCAGGCCCGTACCGCCAGGAGTGAACTCCCCGCCCGCGGTCGGTCCCTTGCGACCTCCCACCGTCCCGCCGGTGGTCGAGGCCAGACCTCGGCCGCGCGATCCGCCGCCGGCGCCGACCGCCCCACCGTGGGCGCCGCCCATGCCGGGGTGCATGCCACCACCCATGCCGGCCGGCCCGCCGACCCGGCCGCCGCCCGGTCCTGCCTCACGGGCACCGAAGACCGTCCCACTGGGCAGCCCCGGGGTGCCGCTCTTCCCCTGCCCCGGACCACCGCCGAACGGGGTTGTACGCGGCTGGATCTGGCCGCCGCCCTTGTTCTGGAACGTCCCGCCGCCCGGTCCGACCCGGCCCGGAACCGGGCCGCCACCGGGGACGCCGGGTCCGGTGTTCGGGCCACTCGGCCCGTTCGGGTAGCCGGGGAGGCTGGTCGGTCCGTCCGTGGGCACCTGGCCGCCGCCGGGGCCGTACGGGCCGGTCTGGGTGGGCAGGGTCGGCGCGGGGGGCAGGCTGTTGAGGTCGGTGCCCGGACGGTTGACCGGGTCCGACGGGTAGGACGGCGGGGTCGAGATCCCCGGGTCCTGCGGCGCGGGCGGCAGCTGGCCTCCACCGCCGTGCGGCGGGGTCGGGGTGTTACCCGGGTTGGACGGGCCAGGACCGCCCAAGCCCGGGTCACGGGGCAGGACCTTTCCTCCGCCGTAGCCTCCGCCGCCGGACGGGTTGGACCCGCCATCGACGCTTCCACCGCGCAAACGGGGGCTGCGAACTGAGCCGCCAGAACCCGCCGAGCCACCACTGCCGCCCGAAACAGTCGACGAATCGCCCTTGTCGGCGCCATCACCAGGCGTCCCCGGCAGCACCACATCCGAAGGAATCCCGTTCAGCGTCGTCGTCGCCGCGCTGTACGCCTGTGCCAGCTTCTCCATCTGGAGAACGGCTTCCTGGTGCTCCTTCTCGACCTTCGCCTTGGCCAGGCTGAACTCCGTCGCCGTCACCCACTTGGGGTCGACCGTTTTCATGTAGGCATCGACGGACTGACCGACGGCGAGTTGGGGCACCTTCACCAGGTTCGACTGGCTGTTGTACTTGTTGACCGCTTGGATCTCCGTCTTCGGAGGCTCCGGCACGGCGACCTTTGCGGTACTGAGCGCCTCGCCGGCCTGGTGCATCGCGTCACCGGCCGTCGCAGCGTGGTCGCCGATGATCTGCGCCGACTGCTGCAGGTTGTTGACCCAGGTCTTGAAGTTCTCGGCAGCCGGCCCTTCCCAGGTGACGTTTCCGACGTGCGACTTGAGCGCCGCACTCAGCTCCTTCAGCACCCGTCCGGCCGACTGCAGTTGGGTGCCGCGGCTGAGGATCGTCGTCGGATCCGTACTGTCCACCATCTTGCGCAGGTGGGCGTGTTCCATGCCTTCGAAGTTCGTGCTGGCTGCCACTACTTGCTCCCCGTCTCCCCGTAGAACTCTCCCCGGACCGCCATTAGTACTTGCCGTCGCCCGATCCCGGTGCCGACGTGGTGACACCCGCGTTCTTGGCGACGGCGTTCTGTGCAGCCGTCGTGTGGTCCTCGTTGGTCCCGTAGATGCTCGCCGTCCGCGAAACCGCCGTCTGCATCGCCTGGATCTGCGACGCAAGGTCCTTGTGCAGCTGGACGAGCTGGGCGTGCACCTTCTCGTAAGCGCTGGTCAGGGCCGTCGCTTCGGCGAACTCCGCGCTCGCGAAGCTCTTGCCCGTCAGCTTCTGCTCCTGGAGCTTGTACGGCGCCGCCGCCGAGCCCTCCATGGCGGCGAGCAGGGCCTCGACCTTCCCGGCGAACGTCGTGAGCGTGTCGAGCTCGACCTTGACGTTCTGCTTCCCGAAGGCCGCCACCAGGTCCCCGGCGCTGACGTTGGTCTGCACCGTGCTGACGATGGGGGCGACGTTGATCCCGCCCAGGGGCCATGGAAGCTTCTGCTCCAGCATGAACGGCGTCGTGTCCCCCGAAGGGTTCGCCGGTGCAGGAGTCTCCGACCCGTTCCCGTTACCTTCTGCCACAGCAGTTCACCTCTCCCCCGTACGGCCGGCCGCGCCCGGGTCGTCCCCGGGCCGCTCCGGGCCGCAAACACACCGTCAACTTCTGGGTCGTACCGTTCTGGTCGGCGCACCGTCCGCCCTGTGGACGGTTTCCGCCTCCGTCATCGTAGCCACCACCCCCGTCGGACCGGCAGGGCCCTTGGCCCGCCCGTACGCGATCGGTACGAACTTGACACGTACGAGCCGTCACAGCGGCCCTGGGTAGACTGACCCGGTACGCCCCATCTGCCGCGCAATGTCGCACAGCAGCGACCCAAGGCCGCAGAACGGACGTGACCGCGTGAGCTCCTCCGACGCCTCCCCCTCCCCCTGGTGGGCCCGTGCTGCGCGGCCCGCGCGGCCGCCGGTTCCGGTGGCGCTGATGGCGCGGGCGGCGGTGGGCATGGCGGTGCCGTTGGCGGTGGGGCTGCTGGCGCACCGGCTGGACCTGGGGGTGTTCGCCGGGCTCGGGGCGATGCACGCGACGATGAACGACCGCGTCGAGCCGGGCAGGCTTCGGACCGCCCGGATCGGGACGGCCGTCCTCGCCTCCGCGCTCGGCATGCTGATCGGCACCGCCCTCCAGCACGCCGACGCGGACGGCCTCGTCCTGGGTGTCGCGCTGACGCTGACCGCCTTCGCCTCCGGCGCACTGAGTGCGACCGGTCCGCGCGGTTCGGCGGCCGGGATGCTGCTGCTGGTGTCGGCCGCGCTGGGCAGTGGGATGCCGCTGCCGCAGCCGTGGTGGGCGGCGGCGCCGATGCTGCCGGTCGGGGCCGCGTTCGTGGTGCTGCTCGGGTTGCCGGCGGGGGCACCGAACCGGCCCGCCGCGGATCCGCGCAACCGGGCGCTGGCCGCCGCGTACGACGCGCTCGGCCGCACGCTCGCCGACCTGGGCGGCCCGCGGGCGGCCGCCTCGCGCCAGGTGTTGACGGCCCGTCTGAACCAGCTCCAGGACCTCCTCGGCACGAGCCACCGGGACCGCCGGGGCCACCGGGACCACAGCGACCACCGGGACCACCGGGACCGCCAGGACCGCCGCAGCCGGATGTACGAGGCCGCCCTCGCCGCCACCGAGGCGGCGACCGGCCTGCTGTGGGCCCGCCGCCCGGTCCCGCCGGAGGTGGCCGAGGTCCCGAACCGGCTGGCGGCCGCCGTGCGGCAGGGCGGCGGCGAGGTCGCCGTCCCGGACTGGCGGCCCGACACCCCGTCGCGGCAGGCCCTGGACGTGGCGCTGCGCGCCGCCGCCGACACCGTGGCCGGCCGCGACACCCGACTCGGCACCGCCCCCGCGCCGCCGCCGGACCCCTGGCGGCTGCGGGCGCGGCTGCTGTCCCGGGGTTCGGTCCGGTACGGGCTGCGGGTCGCGCTGTGCATCGCGGCCGGTTCGGCGGTCACCGCCAACTACCCGCTCAGCAAGAGCTACTGGGTGCCGATGACGATCGCCTTCGTGCTCAAGCCGGACCTCGGCTCGGTGTTCCTGCGCGCGGTGAGCCGCTCGGTCGGCACGGTGCTCGGGGTGGCCGTGACCGCGGCGCTGCTCGTGGTCACCACCGACGAGTGGGCGCTGACCGCGATGGCCGCCCTCTGCGTGGCCCTGCTCCCGTACGCCACGGCGGCGCACTACGGGCTGAACACCGTGGTGATGACGCCGATGGCGCTGGTCCTGCTCCAGCTGGGCGGGCAGAGCAGCGCCGCCGAGTTCTGGCCCCGGGTCCTGGACACCGTGCTGGCCAGCGCGGTCGTCCTGCTTCTCGGCTGCCTGCTGTGGCCGGAGCGTCCGCGCCACCGGATCGAGCCCAAGCTGGTCGACGCGGCGACGGCGCTGCGGGCCTACCTCGACTCCGTCCTCCGGAACGGCAACGCCCAGGTGTGGCTGCGCCGTACGGCCTACCGGTCGCTGGCGGACGCCCGCCGGGAGGTGCAGCAGGGGCTGGCCGAGCCCCCGCCCACCGGCCGGCTGGCCGAGCGGTGGCTGCCGGCGACGGCGGCGCTGGAGCGGCTGGGCGGCGCGGTGGCGGCCTTCGCGGCGCAGATCCGGTACGGCGGCCGGGTGCCGGACCCGGCCGAGGTCGACCGGGTGCGGCAGGCGCTGGACGAGCTGACCGCCGCCGCCCGGGCGCACCGCCCGCCGACGAACCCGGCGGCCGGTCCGACCGCCCCGCACGACCCGACGCGCAGCGCACTGGGCCGTGCGGCGGAGGAGCTCGAAACGCTCCTCCGAACCGGCTGACCCGGCTCAGACCTGCTCGGCCAACTCCAGCCAGCTCATCTCCAGCTCCTCCTTCTCCTCCCGGACCGCGCGCAGCTGCGTGTCCATCTCCGCGACCTTGGAGAAGTCGGCGGCGTGCTCGGCGAGTTGGGCGTGCAGCTTGGACTCCTTCTCGTCCAGCTTGGCGATCTGCCGCTCAAGCTTCTGCATCTCCTTCTTCGCCGCCCGCAGGTCCCCGCCGGACAGCGCAGGAGCAGCACCCTCGGCAGCCGAAGCGCCCGAGCCGCCCGAGACCCCCGACGCGCCCAACGCGCCCGACGCGCCCGACGCGGCCGGAGCGGCAGCGGGTACCGCGGCGGCCATCCGGGCCCGGCGCTCCAGGTACTCGTCCACGCCGTTCGGCAGCATCCGCATCTTCTTGTCGCCGAGCAGCGCCTGGACGGTGTCCGTGGTGCGCTCGATGAAGAAGCGGTCGTGGCTGATGACGATCATCGAGCCGGGCCAGCCGTCGAGCAGGTCCTCCAGCTGGTTGAGCGTCTCGATGTCCAGGTCGTTGGTGGGCTCGTCCAGGAACAGCACGTTGGGCTCGTCCATCAGCAGCCGCAGCAGCTGGAGCCGGCGCCGCTCGCCACCGGAGAGGTCGCCGACCGGCGTCCACTGCTTGTCCTTGCCGAAGCCGAACTGCTCGCACAGCTGGCCGGCGCTCATCTCCCGGCCCTTGCCGAGGTCGACCCGCGAGCGGACCTGCTCGACGGCCTGGAGCACCCGGGTCGCCGGGTCCAGCTCGGCGACCTCCTGCGACAGGTAGGCCAGCCGCACGGTCTTGCCGACCTTGATGACGCCCGACGCCGGCTGGACGTCGCCCTCCGAGGCGTACGCGTCGCGCAGGGCGCGCAGCAGCGAGGTCTTGCCGGCGCCGTTGACGCCGAGCAGACCGATCCGGTCGCCGGGGCCGAGCTGCCAGGTGACGTTCTCCAGCAGCAGCTTCGGGCCGGCCTTGACGGTCACGCCCTCCAGGTCGAAGACCGTCTTCCCGAGCCGCGCGTTGGCGAACTTCATCAGCTCGGACTTGTCGCGCGGCTCCGGCACGTCCGCGATCAGGGCGTTGGCGGCCTCGATCCGGTAGCGCGGCTTGGACGTGCGGGCGGGGGCGCCGCGGCGCAGCCAGGCCAGCTCCTTGCGGGCCATGTTCTGGCGCTTCTGCTCCTCGACGGCCTCGATCCGGGAGCGCTCGGCGCGGGCGAAGACGTAGTCGGAGTAGCCACCCTCGTACTCGTGCACCTCGCCGTGCTGGACGTCCCACATCCGGGTGCAGACCTGGTCGAGGAACCAGCGGTCGTGGGTGACGCAGACCAGAGCAGAGCGGCGCTTCTGGAGGTGCGCGGCGAGCCAGTTGATGCCCTCGACGTCGAGGTGGTTGGTGGGCTCGTCGAGGATGACCAGGTCGGGCGAGCCGAGCAGCAGCTTGGCGAGGGCGATCCGGCGGCGCTCACCACCGGAGAGCGGGCCGATGACGGTGTCCAGGCCGTCGGCGAAGCCGGGCAGGTCGAGGCCGCCGAAGAGGCCCTCGATGATGTCGCGGATGCGGGCGTCGCCGAGCCACTCGTGGTCGGCCCGGTCGGCGATCACCTCGTGCCGGATGGTGGCCTCGGGGTCGAGCGAGTCGTGCTGGGTGAGGACGGCCATCTGCAGCCCGCCGGAGTGGGTGATCCGGCCGCCGTCCGGCTCCTCCAGCTTGGCGAGCATCCGGATCAGGGTGGTCTTGCCGTCGCCGTTGCGGCCGACGACGCCGATCCGGTCGCCCTCGCTGACGCCCAGGCTGACCGCGTCCAGCAGGGTGCGGGTGCCGTAGACCTTCGTGACGGACTCGATGGTGGCGAGGTTGACGGCCACGTGTGCTGCGCTCCTGGGTTCGGCGGTCGCGGGGCGGCCCACCGCTCGACGGCCGGGCACCCCTCTCGGGGACACCCCGATCTCTCCAGCCTAATGGGCCCGCCGCAGCACCTTCACCGCGTCAGCCCGCGACGGAGGCCCCCGGCACCGGCCCGTGGGTGGCGTGCGCGGTCCGGCAGGTGCCGGAGGCCCTCAGTGCTTCGGCCACCACGGCGGCGGCCTCGGCGTCCTTGGCCAGGAAGGCGCAGGTCGGCCCGGAGCCGGAGACCAGCGCCCCGAGCGCGCCCGCCTCGGTGCCGGCCCGCAGGGTGGCGGCGAGCGCGGGGCGCAGCGAGAGCGCGGCGGGCTGGAGGTCGTTGGCGAGCGCGGCGGCCAGGGCGACGGCGTCGCCCTCGGCGAGCGCGGCGAGCAGCGCCGGGTCGGCGTCCGGGGTGGGGACGTCGGTGTCGCTGGAGCCGGTGCCGGCCTCCTCGCGCAGCCGGTCGCACTCGCGGAACACGGCGGGGGTGGACAGGCCGCCCTCGGCGACCGCGAAGACCCAGTGGAAGGTGCCCCCGACGGCCAGCGGCTCCAGGATCTCGCCCCGGCCGCGGCCCAGTGCGACGCCGCCGAGCAGGGCGAACGGCACGTCGGAGCCGAGTTCGGCGGCCAGCTCCAGCAGCACCGGAAGCGGGGTGTCCAGCTGCCAGAGCGCGTCGCAGGCGACCAGTGCGGCAGCGCCGTCGGCGCTGCCGCCGGCCATCCCGCCGGCCACCGGGATGGCCTTGGCGATGTGCAGGTGCACGCCCGGGTCGGCGATGCCGTGGTGGGCGGCGAGCCGCCGGGCGGCGCGGGCGGCGAGGTTGCTGTCGTCCAGCGGGACGACGGCGGCGTCCGGCCCGGAGCAGCTCAGCGTCACGCCCTCCCCGTCGGTGGCGGTGACCTCGTCCCCGAGGGCGACGGCGAAGAAGACGTTGGCCAGGTCGTGGAAGCCGTCGGCGCGCAGCCCGCCGACCCCCAGCTGGACGTTGACCTTGGCCGGTACCCGGACGGTGATCACGCGGACTCCTCGGTCGTGTGCTCGGCGGGCTTGTGCTCGGCAGTCTCGTGCTCGGCGGGCTTGTGCTCGGCGGGCTTGTGCTCGACGGTCTTGTCCCCGGCGGGCTTGTGCTCGGCGATCGCGGCGAACTGCTCCACCGTCAGCATCTCGCCGCGCAGCTTGTGGTCGATGCCGGCCGCCGCGAGCGCCTGCTCGGCCCCGGCGGCGGAGCCCGCCCAGCCGGCCAGCGCGGCGCGCAGGGTCTTGCGCCGCTGGGCGAACGCGGCGTCGACCACCGCGAACACCTCCTCGCGGCTGGCGCTGGTCTTCGGCGGCTCGCGGCGGATCAGCGAGACCAGCCCGGAGTCGACGTTGGGGGCGGGCCAGAACACGTTCCGCCCGATGGCGCCGGCCCGCTTCACGTCGGCGTACCAGTTGGCCTTGACCGACGGGACTCCGTACACCTTGTTGCCCGGCTTGGCGGCGAGCCGGTCGGCGACCTCGCTCTGCACCATCACCAGGGTCCGCTCGATGCTGGGGAAGGTCGCCAGCATGTGCAGCAGGACGGGCACCGCGACGTTGTACGGGAGGTTGGCGACCAGCGCGGTGGGCGCCGGCCCGGGCAGCTCGGTGACCTCCATGGCGTCGCTGAACACCAGGTCGAACGAGTCCGCCTTGCCCGGCATCCGGGCCGCGACGGTGTCCGGCAGGTGCTGCGCCAGCACCGGGTCGATCTCGACCGCGGTCACGTGCCGCGCCACCTCCAGCAGCGCCAGCGTGAGCGAGCCGAGCCCGGGCCCGACCTCCACCACCGCGTCCTGCTCCGTCACCTCGGCGGCGCGGACGATCCGCCGCACGGTGTTGCCGTCGATGACGAAGTTCTGCCCGCGCTGCTTGGTCGGCTTCACGCCGAACGCGGCAGCCAGCTCCCGGATGTCGGCGCTGCCCAGCAAGGGGGTCCCCCCGGCCGGAGGCTGGGGGCGGCTGTCAGGGGTGGGGTCGGTGGTGCTCACGCGCCAAGGATACGGGCGCCGGAGGTGCCCTCCGGACTCGCCGATCCGAAGGGCACCGCTCGGTCCGGATCAGTGGCCGGAGGCGGGGCTCAGTAGCCGAAGGCCCGGGCGGTGTTCGCCGCGATGGCCGCGGACAGCTCGTCCTCGGCCAGCCCCAGGGTGGCGGCCATCGAGCGCACCGTGACCGGGATCAGGTACGGGGCGTTCGGGCGGCCGCGGTAGGGGTGCGGGGTGAGGAACGGGGCGTCGGTCTCGACCAGGATCCGGTCCGGCGGGGTGGCGAGCAGGGCGTCGCGCAGCGGCTGGTTGGCCTTGAAGGTGACCGGGCCGGCGAAGGAGAGGTACCAGCCGTTCTCGGCGCAGGTCTTCGCCATCTCCGCGTCGCCGGAGTAGCAGTGGAAGACCGTCCGTTCCGGGGCGCCCTCCTCCAGCAGGACGGCGATGACGTCCTCGTGGGCGTCCCGGTCGTGGATGACCAGGGCCTTGCCGTGCCGCTTGGCCATCTCGATGTGGCGGCGGAACGACTCCTTCTGGATCTCCACGCCCTCCGGCCCGGTGCGGAAGTAGTCCAGGCCGGTCTCGCCGACCGCCACCACCTGCGGCAGTGCGGCGAGCCGGTCGATCTCGGCGAGCGCCTCGTCCAGCGCGGCGGCGCCGCCGGCCTTCCGCTGCTGCCCGGACCAGCCTCCCCCAGCCCCAGAGGGCTGGGAGGTGCCCCCATGGTCGCCGAGGAAGATCCGCGGCGCCTCGTTGGGGTGCAGGGCGACGGCCGCGTGCACCTGCTCGTACTGCGCCGCCAGTTCGGCGGCCCAGCGCGAGCCGGGCACGTCGCAGCCCACTTGGACCACCGTGGTGACCCCGACCGAGGCGGCCTTCGCCAGGCCCTCGGCCGGGGTGCCGGACTGCATGTCCAGGTGGGTGTGCGAGTCGGCCACCGCCACCGAAAGGGGTTCCGGCAGCGGCGGCGGGGTCGACCGGTCGTCCTTGGCGGCCATGTCAGGCGGTCGGCTTCTCTTCGAGGCGCGGGAAGAGGATCTCGCCCTTGGTGACGGTGGCACCGGCGGGCAGCCGGCCCCAGTCGGCCACGGTGGCGACGGTCTGCGCGGAGAGCGCGCCCAGCCCGGCGGCCTCGGCGCCCAGCGAGGCCCACAGCTTCTCGGCGGTGGACGGCATCACCGGGTTGAGCAGCACGGCGGTGGCGCGCAGTGCCTCGGCGGCGGTGTAGAGGATGGTGGCCAGGCGGGCCCGGCCCTCGGCCGAGTCGTCCTTGGCGACCTTCCAGGGCTCCTGCTCGGTGAGGTAGCCGTTGACCTGCTTGACGAACTCGAAGATCGCCGCGAGGCCGCCGGCGAAGTCCAGCTCCTCGCCGATCTTCCGGTCGGCCGTCTCGACGGCCCTGGTCAGCCCGTCCGCCACGGCCTGCTCGGCGTCGCCCGCGGCAGTGGCGGAGGGCAGCACCCCGTCGAAGTACTTGCCGACCATCGCGGCGACCCGGGAGGCCAGGTTGCCGAAGTCGTTGGCCAGCTCGGAGGTGTACCGGGCGGTGAAGTCCTCCCAGGAGAACGAGCCGTCGGTGCCGAACGGGATCGCCCGCAGGAAGTAGTAGCGGTACGCGTCCACCCCGAAGTGCGAGGTCAGGTCGGTGGGCGCGATGCCGGTCAGGTTGGACTTGGACATCTTCTCGCCGCCGACCATCAGCCAGCCGTTGGCCACGACCCGCTTGGGCAGCGGCAGTCCGGCGGCCATCAGCATGGCGGGCCAGATGACGGCGTGGAACCGCAGGATGTCCTTGCCGACCAGGTGGACGGAGGCGGGCCACAGCTCGGCGAAGCGCTCCGGGTCGCTGCCGTAGCCGGCCGCGGTGATGTAGTTCTGCAGCGCGTCGACCCACACGTAGAGGACGTGCTTCTCGTCCCAGGGCAGCGGCACGCCCCAGTCGAAGGTGGAACGGGAGATCGAGAGGTCCTTGAGGTCCTGCTCGACGAAGCGCAGCACCTCGTTGCGGGCCGAGGCCGGCTGGATGAAGTCCGGGTTCGCCGCGTAGAACTCCAGCAGCTGCGGGCCGTAGGCGGAGAGGCGGAAGAAGTAGTTCTCCTCCTCCAGCCACTCGACCGGCCGCTTGTGCACGGAGCAGAGCTTCTCGTCCGCGGTCGCGCCGTCGAGCAGCTCGGACGGGAGCTTGAACTCCTCGCAGCCGACGCAGTACGGGCCGGAGTAGCCGCCCTTGTAGATCTCGCCCTTGTCGTACAGGTCCTGGACGAACTCCTGCACCCGGGCGGTGTGCCGCTCCTCGGTGGTGCGGATGAAGTCGTCGTTGGCGATCTCCAGGTGCTCCCAGAGCGGCTTCCAGGCCTCCTCGACCAGCTTGTCGCACCACTCCTGCGGGCTGACGCCGTTCGCCTCGGCGGTCCGCATGATCTTCTGACCGTGCTCGTCGGTACCGGTCAGGTACCACACCTTCTCGCCGCGCTGGCGGTGCCAGCGGGTGAGGACGTCGCCCGCCACGGTGGTGTACGCGTGGCCCAGGTGCGGGCGATCGTTGACGTAGTAGATCGGGGTGGAAACGTAGTACGCCGGGGCGCTCGCCCCGGTGGTGCTGTGGTCTGCAGTGGCCGCCATGGTCGGAAAGCTTAGTCGGGCGCGCGGACCGCCCTCGACCGAGTTGTCTCCCGGCCGGGGGCGGTCCCTCCTGCGTCGCCCCGGTGTCAGCCCAGCAGCCGCGACCAGAACCGGGCCCAGCGTCCGCGCGGCTGGACGGGCTCGACCACCGGGGGCGTCCCGGCCGGCTCGGCGTGCGCCGGGTAGCCGGGGGCGTGCTGCCACGGCTGGTCCGCGGAGGCCACCCGGCCCTCGCGCATGATCCGAACGGTGTGGCCGCCGCACCCCGGGCAGGTCGGCTTGAGCAGCGGGGACGGCACCCGGACGCCGTTGGCGTGGTACTCGAACACGACGTGCCCGTCCCTGGCCACGTGGTGCTCGATGTCGTACGCCTGCTCCCATCCGTACGCGCAGCGCAGGCACGCGAAGGAGTAGGCCTCCCGTACGGTCTCGACGGGAGTGTGCGGCCGGCCGGCCAGGCCGGCCGTGCTCAGCGCATTGCCACCGCGGGGGCTGCCGACAACATCGCTCATAGCCGTCTCCCAGCGCCCGCCGGACGTTCGTCCGGCTGGGTCTTTCCCTTCCAGGAAATGCCCGGACCGCCTCGGCCGATGCCCCACTTGTGAAGACTTGGATGCGGGTTGGGCAGCCCTATACGAAGGGCCTCCCCAGGACCGAGAACCGCGACCGAAACTTCAGCTCAGCGGGTGTTTACCGGGGCCTTCCCTCCAAGGTACGACTCCCCGCGAGCAACGCAAGCCCCGGAATTCACCCCTTTCCCGGGCCGCCCCCCAGGCCTTCCTTCTTCGCCGCCACAACCGCGTCGAAGACCTCCCGCTTGGGCAGCGAGAGTTCCGCCGCGACGGCCGCGATGGCCTCCTTGCGGCGCTCCCCGGCCTCCTCGCGGACGGCCACCAGCCGGGCCAGCTCGGCCGGGGTCAGTTCCTGCGGCGCGGCCGGCGGGGCGCCGGCGACCACGACGGTGATCTCGCCCTTGACGCCTTCGGCCGCCCAGGCCGCGAGCTCGCCGATCGGCCCGCGCTTGACCTCCTCGTAGGTCTTGGTGAGCTCGCGGCAGACGGCGGCCGGCCGCTCCGGCCCGAACGCCTCGGCCATCGCCGTCAGCGCCTCGGCGATCCGGTGCGGCGCCTCGAAGAAGACCATGGTGCGCGGCTCGGCGGCGATCGAGGTGAGCTGCCGGGCCCGGTCGCCGCTCTTGCGCGGCAGGAAGCCCTCGAAGGTGAAGCGGTCCACCGGCAGGCCGGACAGCGCGAGCGCGGTGAGCACCGCCGAGGGTCCGGGCACCGCGGTGACCTTGACGTCGGCGGCCACGGCGGCGGCGACCAGCCGGTAGCCGGGGTCGGAGACCGAGGGCATGCCGGCGTCGGTGACCAGCAGCACCCGGGCGCCGCCGAGCAGCGCCTCGACCAGTTCGGGGGTGCGGCCGACCTCGTTGCCCTCGAAGTAGGAGACCACCCGTCCCGCCGGGGTCACCCCGAGTGCCTGGGTGAGCCGGCGCAGCCGCCGGGTGTCCTCGGCCGCGATCACGTCCGCCGTGGCCAGTTCGTTGACCAGCCGGGGCGGGGCGTCCGAGACGTCGCCGATGGGGGTGCCTGCGAGAACGAGTACTCCTGTCACGGTCCCCATCCTTGCAGCTGCCGAGCGCCCAGGGCTTTTGGTGACGATTCGGGCAGCTTCCGAGGGAGCGGACACGCGTGCGAGAAGCGCCCCTACGATGTGGCGGATGAACGGCGACACGGCGGCGCAGACGCCCACTGGTACGGACCACTCCGCGTACGGCGGCGTCGGCCTGCCGTCCCCCCGCTCACCACGGACCGGGCCCGCCGACTGGCGCGAACGCCTGGCCCGGTTCGGCTACACCGCCCGTCCCGCGGGGACGCTCACCGAGCGCCTGGCGCCGCCGATGCCGGACGACCCCCGGGTGACGCCCCGGGACGTGCCGCAGTCGCCGCTGCTGCTGCGGATGGGCGTCTCGCTGCCGCAGGGCCTGTGGTTCTTCCTCTGCCGCTGGGCCGGCTGGCTGGGTCCGATCGCGGTGGCGGTGTTCGCCGGCGTCCTGCGGTTCACCGACCTCGGGCAGCCGAACGCGATCATCTTCGACGAGACGTACTACGCCAAGGACGCCTACGCGCTCTGGCACGGCGGCTACGAGATCAGCTGGCCGGAGGACGCCAACACCACGATCATGACGCCGGGCGCCGCCGTCCCGTACCGGGCGACGCCCTCGTACGTGGTGCACCCGCCGGTGGGAAAGTGGATCATCGGCGCGGGCGAGCAGCTGTTCGGCATGAACCCCTTCGGCTGGCGGTTCGCGGTGGCCCTGCTCGGCACCCTGTCGGTGCTGATGGTGGCCCGGATCGCCCGCCGGATGTTCCGCTCCACGCTGCTCGGCTGTGTGGCGGGCCTGCTGCTCTCGGTGGACGGCCTGCACCTGGTGCTCAGCCGGGCGGCCCTGCTCGACCTGGTGGTGATGTTCTGGACCCTCGCCGCCTTCGGCTTCCTGCTGCTGGACCGCGACCGCACCCGGGCCCTGCTGGCCCGGAGACTGGGCGGGATCGAGAACCCGCAGCTCGCCCAGCGGCTGAACCTGGGGTGGCGCCCGTACCGGATCGCGGCCGGCGTCTGCGTCGGCCTGACCTGCGCCACCAAGTGGAGCGGCCTGTACGTCATGGCGGCCTTCGGCCTGCTGACCGTGCTCTGGGACGTCGGCGCCCGCCGCCTGGCCGGCGCCCCGCGCCCGTTCCTGGCCGTGCTCGCCCGGGACGTGGTGCCGGCCTTCGTCTCGGTCGTCGTGGTCTCGGCCGCGGTCTACGTCGCGTCCTGGTGGGGCTGGTTCGCCAGCAGCACCGCCCCCGGCCAGGGCGGCTGGGGCCGGGACTGGGCGGCCGGGCGCTCCACCGACTTCCCGTGGATACCCGAGGGCCTGCGCGCCCTGTGGCACTACCACTCGACGGTCTACGACTTCCACGTCGGCCTGAGCGACCCGCACACCTACCAGTCCAACCCGTGGTCCTGGCTGGTGCTGGGCCGGCCGGTGTCCTTCTACTACGAGTCCCCCAAGTACGGCCAGTCCGGCTGCACCGCCGCCGACTGCGCCCGCGAGGTGCTGGGCATCGGCACCCCGCTGCTGTGGTGGACGGGCGTCGCGGCGCTGGCCTACTGCCTGTGGCGCTGGGCGGCCCGGCGGGACTGGCGGGCGGGCGCGCTGCTCTGCGGCCTGGCCGCCGGCTACCTGCCCTGGTTCGCCTACCAGCAGCGGACGATCTTCCTCTTCTACGCGGTGGTCTTCGTCCCGTTCCTGGTGCTCGCGGTGACGATGCTGATCGGCGCCCTGATCGGCCCGGCCGGCGCCTCCCGGGACCGCCGGATCATCGGCTCCGCGGCGGCCGGCCTGCTGGTCCTGCTGATCGTCTGGAACTTCCTGTTCTTCTTCCCGCTGTTCACCGGGCAGACCATCCCGCTGGAGGACTGGCGCCGACGGATGTGGTTCAACACCTGGATCTGATCCGCCGCCCCGTGCACACCGGGTTCCCGCGAACCGTCCGTATGCGGTGCACGACACGTACCAGATCCGTCACAAGTCCCGGGCGATTCGCCGGCGCACCGATCCGCGCTGCCTAGGGTGGGGGGGTACCGCGTTTCCGGCCCCGGCCGGTTGCGCCCGGCCGCGAGACCCCTGGGGGAACTGCACCATGCGCAGTGGCGCGAAGATCGGCATCATCACCGGCGTGTCCATCGCCGTCCTCGCGGGCGGCGGCTACGGCGCGTACAGCCTGATGAGCGACTCGGGCGGATCCAACGGCAAGAAGCCCCGTACGGTGGTCGCCGAACCGCCGTCGGCCGAGCAGGCGGCAGCCGGCACGAAGGACTTCCTGGCGGCCTGGGCGGCCGGCGACATCGCCAAGGCGGCCTCGCTGACCGACGACCCGGCCGCGGCCACCGCCGCCCTGACCGCCTTCAGGGACCAGGTCAAGCCGAGCGCGCTGACCCTCACCCCGTTCGGCCCGACCACCCAGCAGGTCTTCGCCGCCGCCACCGGCACCCCCGCCCCGGCCGCCAAGCCGTCCGCCGGGGCCTCCGCGACACCGGGTGCGGCCGACTCGCCGTCCGCCACCGCCACGCCCGGGCCCACCGGCACGCTGATGTCCTTCAAGGCCCGCGCCGAGTTCGCGGGCACCAACCGGGCCTGGGACTACCAGGGCTTCCTGGGCGTCGTGAAGATGAGCGACAACACCCCGGCCGTGCACTGGGCCCCGTCGGTGATCCACCCCCACCTGTCCGGCAACGAGACCATCGCCGTCCAGCCGGTCTACTCCCCGCCGTCCACCGTGGTCGACCGCAACGGCAAGCCGGTCCAGGGCGCCTCGCTCACCCCGGCGCTGATGAACACCCTCCAGGAGAACGCCAACAAGCTGCTGCCGCCGGACCCGGCCAAGGAGCAGGACGCGGGCAGCGCGGTGGTGATCTCCGACCCGGCCGGCAAGGGCGCAGCGGACAAGCTGTTCACCATCGTCGAGCCGAAGCCGGGCAAGCCGTTCAAGGTGACCATCGACAACACCCTCCAGGCCGCCGCCGAGAAGGCGATGACCGACCTGGGCGGCAAGCCCGGCTCCATCGTCGCGATCGAGCCGAGCACCGGTCAGGTGCTGGCCTTCGCCAACTCGCCGTCCAACGGCCAGAACCGGGCCTTCACCGGGCTGCTCGCACCGGGCTCGACGATGAAGATCGTCACTTCGGCGGCGCTGCTGGAGGCCGGGGTCAACCCGGACACCGTGGTGGCCTGCCCGGAGAAGAGCGGCAACGCGCACCCGATCCCGAACTCCTTCCCGGGCGCCTTCCCGAACAACACGCTCCAGCAGGACTTCATGATGTCCTGCAACACGGCCTTCATCAATCAGGGCCTGGCCAGTCTGAAGCCGACCAGCCTCGCCGGCGAGGCCAAGGACGTCTTCGGCATCGGCCTGGAGTGGAAGACCGGCCTGCCCAACGCCGACGGCCGGGTGCCGGACCCGGGCACCAACAAGGACGAGCAGTCGATGAACTACATCGGCCAGGGCAAGGTCCAGATGAACCCGCTGGCCATCGCCTCGGTCACCGCCACCGTGCAGAGCGGCGAGTTCAAGCAGCCGATCCTGGTCGCCGAGCTGCCGCAGCAGAAGGCCGCCCGCCCGCTGTCCCCGGACGTGGCCGGCAAGCTGAAGGCGATGATGGCGGCCACCGCCTCCGGCGGCACCGCCAAGGAGGTGATGGCCGGCATCACCGACAACGCGGGCGCCAAGACCGGCTCCGCCGAGGTCGCCGGCGTCGACGTCACCAACAGCTGGTTCACCGCCTACCGCGGCAACATCGCGGTGGCCGCCGAGGTGCAGGGCGGCGGCCACGGCGTGGACGCGGCCGGCCCGGCCGTCGCCTCCATCCTGAAGGCCGCCGGCGGCCGCTGAGCCTCCGGGAGCCGCACCCCCGCAGCCCGCTCAGCCTCGCGGCAGGGCGGGCTGCGGCTTTCCCCGCACCCGGCCGGGCGGGGCCGGGCGCCGACTGCTCCAGCGCCCGGCCGCCAGCCGGGGCCAGATCACCAGCACCGCCGGCAGCGCCAGGTACCCGAACCGTCCGGCCGGGGCCAACATGAAGGCGATCGCGAGCCCGGCGGCCAGCAGGTCGGCCGCCGCGATCGCGGAGACCGGCGGCCGGGCCAGCAGCCAGATCGCCACCGCGACCAGGGCCACGGTCATCAGCGCCAACGAGATCGCGTGCCCGGTCGGCCCGAAGCCGGCCAGCACCTTGCCGGGCAGCGGGCTGCCCGCCGGGGTGCGGATCGCCGTCATCCCGAGCGGGAAGCGCACCACCTGTTCGCGCAGTGCGTCCGGCTGGGCCAGCGCGGACGGCAGGATCACCAACGCGCTCACCCCGACCCCGATCAGCGCGGTCCGGGCCGCGGGCCGCCGGCCGTACAGCCGCCAGAGCAGCAGGACGGCGACTGGCAGCGCGGGCCAGGCCGTCCACTTCAGGGTGCAGGCGAGGGCGAGCACCAGACCGGCGCCGACCGTGCGGTCCCGCTCGGCGAGCGCCATGGCCAGGCAGCAGACCCCGATCAGCGGCAGGTCCACCCCGCCGACCACCAGGGCGAGCGCGATCAGCGGCGAGGCGGTGAGGACGGCCAGCGGCAGCAGCGGCGCGCGCGGGTCGCCGCTGCCGGGGCGGGAGGTCCGCAGCAGCCGCCAGGCGGCCAGCAGGCAGACGAAGAAGGTCAGCGCGAACCAGATCCGGGCGTCCCCGGCGACCCGCGCGAAGGCGGTGGAGTCGCCGAGCAGCTGGCGCGGCATCCCGAACAGGGACATCGCCGGCAGGTACGGGTTGTAGTCGGTGACCACCACCGGGTGCGGCAGGTACGCGGTGCCGGTGGTGAGCAGGAGGTGGGCCGAGCGTTCGACCACCATGACCTCGGACTGGTGGCGGCCCTGCAGGGCGAGCAGCCCGAGCGGGATCAGGACGGCCCCGACGAGGGCGACCGCGGCGGCGGCGTGGGCCGCGAAGCGGCGCGGCAGGGTCAGGCAGAGCAGTCCGGCCAGGACGTAGGCGGGGGCCGCGATCATGCCCCACAGCCGCTGGTTGGCCAGGTCGGAGACGAGCGGGAAGGCGGCGGCCCAGCCGGCCGCGACCAGGCAGCCGAGCAGTTGGACGGTCCGCATCGAGGCGAGCCCGGCGAGCCTGGCGGCATTCAGCCGATCAAGCGTGGGCGGAAAGGTGCTCTCGCCGCGCTGGCGGGGGAAGGGCCGGGCGGAGAAACCGCGCGGCGGTCGTCCGGTTCGGGACGACGCCTCGGTCGCGGAGGTCTTGGCCGGCGTTCTGCCGCGGCCGGTGAAGCGGCCGCGCGGGCGGGAGTAGCCGGGCGTGCGGGTGCTCACCATGGTGGAAGGTTATGGGTGGGAACCGGGCCCTGTCGCCAAGACGGCGGACACCGGACGGGCGATGGCGTGAAAGGGCCGCCGGGTGCCGTGGCGGTCGGCGGCCCTTCACACGGGGGTTTGCTTCCGGGTCAGCCGGAGGTGTTGTCCGAGGACACGGACTGCCGCTCGGCCCGCTCCAGCCGGGAGTGCTTGATGCTGTAGCCGAAGTAGACCACCACGGCGACGCCGAGGGCGATCGCCCCGGCCCGGAAGGTGTCGGCGTGCAGGCCCTTGATCAGGTAGATGCAGAAGCCGATGCTGAGCAGCGGGACGACCGGGTAGCCGGGCACCTTGAAGCCGCGCGGCAGGTCGGGCTGGGTGCGGCGCAGCACGATCACGCCGATCGAGACCACCGAGAAGGCGATGAGCGTCCCGAGGCTGGTGATGTCGGCCAGGACCCGAAGCGGGACGAACGCGGCCAGCGCGCCCACCCCGAGGCCCACCACGATGGTGTTCCAGATCGGGGTGCCGGTGCGCGGGGAGAGCTCGGCGAAGCGCCGGGGCAGCAGGCCGTCGCGGCCCATCGAGTACAGGATGCGGGTCTGGCCGTAGATCACCACGAGGGTGATGCTGAAGATCGAGACGATCGCGCCGAACGCGAAGACCATCGCGGGCCAGCTCTGGCCGGTGATGTCCTGGAGGATCTGGGCGAGGCCGGCCTCCTGTCCCTCGAACTTCTGCCAGGGCTGGGCGCCGATGCCGGCCAGGGCGACCAGGATGTAGAGCACGGTCACCACGACCAGCGAGATGATGATCGCCATCGGCAGGGTGCGGCGCGGGTTCTTGACCTCCTCACCGGCGGTGGACACGGCGTCCAGGCCGATGAAGGAGAAGAAGATGCTGGACGCGGCGATCTGGACGCCGCTGATGCCGAGCGGCATGAACGGGGTCAGGTTGCCGGAGTGGAAGCCGGTCAGCGCCACGCAGATGAACATCAGCAGGATCAGGATCTTGATCGCGACCATCACCGCGTTGACCTTCACCGACTCGCTGACGCCGCGGATCAGCAGGAAGCAGACCATCGCGACCAGCAGCAGCGCCGGCAGGTTGAACCAGTGGGTGCTGTCCGGCGCGCCGGAGAGCTGCTCGGGGATCTTGAACCCGAAGGCCAGGTCGAAGAACTTGTTCAGGTACTCGGCCCAGGTCACCGCGATCGCGGAGGCGGAGACGCCGTACTCCATCAGCAGGCAGACGCCGACGCCGAAGGCGACGCCCTCGCCGAGAGTGGCGTAGGCGTAGGAGTACGAGGAGCCGGAGACCGGGATCGCGGAGGCCATCTCGGCGTAGCAGAGCGCGGTGAGTCCGGCGGTGACCGCGGCGATCACGAAGGACAGGATGACGGCCGGGCCGGCCGAGGGCACCGCCGTGTTCAGCACGAAGAAGATGCCGGTGCCGATGGTCGCGCCGATGCCGATCGAGGACAGCTGCCACAGGCCGATCGAACGGCGCAGGTGGATGCCGGAGCGCCCGCCCTCCTCGGGCGCGCCGGCTGGGAGGGCGTCCTTGCCTTCGGTCTCCGCGATCAGTGTCGAGACGGGCTTGCGTCGCAGCAGACGCGCACCAAGGGTGTTGCTGGCCAAAACTGCGGTCCTTCTGGGCGGGGGGAGGGTGTCCTGGCGGCTGGTCACCCGAAATGCCCTTAGGTGTCATCGGGGGATCAACCGAACAAACATGGGACAGTACCCGGCGAAAGCACCAGTGTCGCAAACGAACAGTCCGAACCGGCGCATTGTCCGAATTGGCGCATAGTGCTGTACAAACCGGACACTTCGTAAACGGCGCTTCTGCCACTCGGTGGGTAAAGCAGCAGCTCAGCACCCCTGTGAGGGCATCCCGCCGAGCACCGGTCCGGCCCGGCGGCGGTTCCCGGCGCGCGGTGCCGACGGCCGGGGAACGCCGATCGGGGCGGACCGGCGGGAGCCGGTCCGCCCCGATCGGCGTTCGGACAGGGAAGGGCGGGCGACACGCCCTACGCGCGGGAGGCCTCGACGGTCGCCCTGAGCTCGGCCTCGGCCTCGGCCGAGAGCGAGGTCTGAATGATCTGCCCGCCGTAGCGGGCGAGCGCCGGGACGACCTTGTCGGCGGTCGCCCTGCGCACCAGCAGGAAGACGGCGGCGGTGCCGGGCTGGAGGTGCTCGCCGACCTGGCGCATGAAGTCGTCGTCCACCCCGATGTCGGTGGAGGCGCCGACCGCCGCCCCGGTCGCGCCGCCGACCGCCGCGCCCACCAGGGGCATGAAGAACAGCAGGCCGATGACCCCGCCCCAGAGCGCGCCGCTCGCGGCGCCCGCCCCGGTCGTGCTGACCTGCTGGTGCAGCTTGATCCTGCCGTCCGCGCGACGCTCGACGACGACCGCGTCCTCCAGCTCGATCAGCTTCTGCTTCTGGAGCCCGATCGCCTCGTTGCGCACCGTCTGGGCGGTGGCGAGGTCCGGGTAGGCGATCGCGAAGAGGTTGCTCATTGCGGGGTCCTTCCAGGGTGTCGGACAGGCCGGCCGGGTCCGGGCGCCGGTGCGGCGGCGCCCCTGTCCCGTTTCGTCACCCTAACGAGCGCTATCCGTATGTATGGACCCTTCGCTACGGCGTGTCTGCTATTACCGGAATCACCCGGGCCCGCCGGTTCGCCCCCCGGGCCGTCACTCCGACCGCCGCCCGGCCAGCGCCGCCACCCCCGCGCCGACCGCGGCCAGCAGGACGGCGGCGACCAGCAGGCTCGCCCACGGCACCGCGACCCGGCCGGTCCGGGCCGCCGACACCAGCCCGCTCACCGCCGTGTTGGCCGGCGAGACCGGCACCACCAGCAGCAGCGTGGCCAGCCCCAGCGCCGCCGGAATGCCGTACTGCGCGCGGACCAGCACCGGCCGGTTCGCCACCGCCCCGGCCAGCACCCCGAGCAGCGCGCAAACCACGGAGGCCACCAGCCCGGCCAGCACCGCCGGCCCGGCCCCCGGCTCCTGCCGCGCCCCCGGGTCGGCCACCGGCCCGCTGGTCCACCACACCGCCGCCACCTGGCCGACGGCCAGCACCAGCGACACCGTCAGCGCCGCCAGCAGCGCGCCCAGATGGACCCGGACCGGGCCCGCCGCCGCCACCAGGCAGGCCCGCGAGGCCGGCGGCTCCGCGCTCAGCGCGCTGCGCACGTACCAGGCGCTCACCGGCAGCAGCACCCCCGCGCCGAAGCCGAGACCGCCCAGCAGCGGATCGCCCGCCGCCACCCCGATCACCAGCAGCAGCGCGTACGCCAGGAACGGCGGCAGCCAGGCGTGCGAGCGCAACAGCAGCTCCAGGTGGTACCGGGTCAGTGCACCGATCTGCGCCATCACCGCTCCCCCTCCTCGTGCCGCCGCACCGCCAGCACCCGGACGGCCGGGCGGCCCAGCAGCAGCCGGCGCAGCAGCGCGTCCGAGTGCACGGCGGGCACCACCAGCCGCACCGCCGTCCCGGCCAGCGCGGTGGCCTCCGGCACCCCCGGGAGCCGCTCCGGCAGCGGGGAGCCGTCCGGGACGTCCACCTCGACCACCATCGCCGGACCGTCCCACGCCGGCTCCCCCTCCCCGTCCTCGACGGGCCGCAGCGCACCGTCCGCACCGACCCGGTACGCGGCGCTGGTCAGCCCGGCCAGCCGGGCCGGGTCGTGGTCGACGAACAGCACCGTGCCGCCCGCCGCCGCCCGCTCGGCGGCCGCCTCGTCCAGCACCGCCCGGGCCTCCGGGTCCAGCCCGGTCCAGGCCTCGTCCAGCAGCAGCACCCGCGCCTCGGGGAGCAGCGCCTGGGCGACCGCGACCTTCTGGCAGGTGCCCTTCGACAGCCGGCTCAGCGGCGTGCCCGCCCGGTCCGCGACACCGAACCGGTCCAGCCACTCCTCCGCCCGCTGCCGCGCCCGCTCCGCCGACAGCCCGTGCACCCGGCCCACCCGCAGCAGGTAGGACGCGGCGTCGAAGGGAAGCGCCGGCGGGAAGCGCTCGGGCACGTACGCCGTCGGGCCGGGCCGCATCACCCGCCCCGTGCTCGGCCGCTCGATCCCGGCGACCATCCGCAGCAGCGTCGACTTGCCGCTCCCGTTCCGCCCGGCGATCCGCACCAACTCGCCCGGCCCGACCCTCAGATCGACCCCGCGCAGGATCCACCGTCCCTGCCGCCCGTACCGCTTGCCGACCGCCGCCAGCTCCATCGGGCCTCCTTCCGGTCCGTTGTTCACGGAAGGCTATCCAGCCCGGTTAAGGCCGGCGTGAGCACCGACTCCCCGTCCACGCGCCGGAGTTCACACCGGGGCGGGTCGGTGCGCGAACCGGACTCGTTTCGCCAGGGCGAACTGATGCTCCCTAGGATCGGGCGGGTGAATACCGGACGACGACCACAGACCAGGCTCGGCAGCCTGCTGGCAGCCCTGGCGATAACGAGCGCCTCGCTGCTCCTCGGCCTGCCCGCCCACGCCGACGAACCACCAGCCGGGAACGCCCCCGCGGCCAAGGAGGCCCCCCGGGTCGACCTCGTCCTGGACGTCAGCGGCTCCATGCGCGAGGCGGACATTCAGGGCAAGAGCCGCATCTCGGTGGCCCAGCAGTCGCTGAACGAGGTGATCGACGCGCTGCCCGCGGAGACCGAGTTCGGCATCCGCACCCTGGGCGCGACCTACCCGGGCAACGACAAGGCCCAGGGCTGCCTGGACACCAAGCAGCTCTACCCGGTCGGCAAGACCAACAAGGTCGAGGCCAAGACCGCCGTCGCCACCCTGCGGCCCACCGGCTTCACCCCGATCGGCCTGGCCCTGCGCGGCGCCGCCCAGGACCTCGGCAAGGGCGAGACCACCCGCCGCGTGGTGCTGATCACCGACGGCGAGGACACCTGCACCCCGCCCGACCCCTGTGACGTCGCCCGCGAACTCGCCTCCCAGGGCATCCACCTGGTGGTCGACACCCTGGGCCTGGCCCACGACGACAAGACCCGCCAGCAGCTGCTCTGCATCGCCAACGCGACCGGCGGCACCTACACCGACGTCCGCACCCAGGAGCAGCTCACCGACAAGGTGAAGCAGCTGGTCGACCGCTCCAACGACACCTACACGGTGACCCCGGTCAAGACCACCGGCACCGACAAGTGCGAGAGCGCCCCGGTGCTCGCCCCGGGCGTCTACACCGACCGCGAGAAGTTCTCCGAGCACCGCGTCTACAAGGTCCCGGTCAAGTCGGGCCAGGAGCTGCGCGCCTCGGTCAGCGTCGCCCTCGACCGCCCGGTGGCAAGGGACTACGGGGTGCTGCTCCAGGCCACCAGCGCGACCGGCCAGGAGCTGGTCCGCGGCACCGACGCCGGCAGCTCCCGCACCGACGTGGTCTCCACCGGCCTGCGCTGGTCAACCGACGACTCCAAGGGCTACGTCACCACCGGCCCCACCGCGTCCAAGGACTCCAAGGAGAAGCCGGAGACGACCGTCTGCCTGGTCGTCAGCAACTCGCTGGCCCCGCAGGCCGGCGTCCAGGCCGACCCCGGCCTGCCGCTGGAGCTGACCGTCGACCTGGCCTCCGCCTCGCCCGCCCCGGAGGGCGCCGCGATGGGCCTCGGCCGCGGCTGGATCCTGCTGCTCACCCTCACCCTGGCCGGCCTGGCCTTCGGTCTGGTCTTCGGCTGGATCGCGCGCTGGCGGATCGCCGTCTGGCGGGAGAACTGACCATGCGTACGATGCTTCGCGGCGCCCTCGCCGCCCTCGCCCTGCTGCCCGCCCTGGCCCTGGGTGCCCCGGCCGCCTCGGCCGCCTCGCCGTCCCCCTCGGCCAGCGCAAGCGGCACCCCGGCCCCGGCCACCAAGGCCGGCACCTCCTTCCTGACCGCGGTCAACCTCTCCCCCGGCCAGGACGCCAAGGTCTCCGTCTCCACGGGTGACTACCTGTACTGGGCGTTCGGCGCCTCCGAGGGCCAGACCCCGACGGTCGACCTGACCGTCAACCTGGCCCCCGCCGCCGACCGGCACGGCCCACAGACGTGGTCCGTCGAGGTCTTCGACGGGCTGCGCCGCCGCCAGTCGTGCACCGCCGGCACCCAGAACGCCACCGCCGACCAGAGCGCCGCCACCCTGGCGCTGAACTGCACCCTGCGTGAGGTCCGCACCTGGGCCGAACCGTGGTCCGGCGACCCGCTGCCCGGCACCTACTACGTGCGTCTGTCGGTCGGCGACGTGCCGCAGCCCGACCTCGGCCTGGCCTCCTCGGTCCAGCTGCACGTCGCCGCCAAGGGCGACGCCGACAACGCCCAGCCCGAGGGCGGCGAGCTGAAGGCCCCGCTGGTCCCGCCGGTCGGCGGCGGCGCCGGCACGGCCAAGGCGGCCGCCCCGGTGGCCCAGGAGGAGCACTGGTACACCGGCTGGTTCTCCGGCTGGAACAGCCGCTGGTACTGGACGATCGGCGGCGGCTTCCTGGCCGCGCTGGCCGGCGTCCTCGGCTACAACCTGACCCGGCACCCGCACGGCCACCGGCCCGGCCGCTACGGCGCCGTCCCGTCCCAGGGCTCCCACCAGAGCGGCAGCCACGCCGGCTCGGACCGCCTCTGAGGCACCCCCGGAGGGCCGGCCGGACGTCGTTCCGGCCGGCCCTCCGGCGTCTGCGGGAAGCCGCGCTCAGCCGCGGAACAGGTTGTGCCCCACGTCGGACGGGACCTCGTCCTGGACCGGCTCGCTGCCCGGCCCCGGCACGTGCTCGCCGGGGATCGGCTCGTCGCCCTCCCGGTGCAGCAGCACGACCCCGTCCTCGGCCCACAGCTGCCGGTAGCCGTGCGCCAGCAGCAGCTGGATCCGCTCGGCCTGCTCCTTGTCCGTCTTGAACGGGAAGGAGCGCTTGTCGCCCCGGGTGAGCACGTACTCGCGCCCGCGCGGCGTGCCGTCGACCAGCACCACGTCCGTCCGGGCGGTCAGCCGCGGCGCGATCTGGTTGTCCGCCTCGACGGACGCCCCGTCCGGGATCAGTGCGGCCGCCCGTACCAGCGCCGCCTCGCTCGGCTTGGGCGCCCAGGAGGACGGCACGGCCAGCGGCAGCAGCCCGATCGGCACCGCGGCCACCAGCGCGATGCCGGCCGCGCCGAGGCCCAGCCCGCGCGCCCGCCGCACGCTCCGCTCCGGCCGCCCGGTGCCGCTCAGCCGGCCCAGCACCTCGATCGCGGCGGTGAGCAGGATCGGCCACAGCAGCGAGTCGTAGTGCCGGGCGATCGACCAGTGGTTGGGGTTGCTGGACAGGACCCGCTCGGCCAGCAGCGGCACCGCGCACAGCACGGTGGCCGAGCGCAGCGGCAGCAGCAGCATGGTGCCGAACAGCCACAGCAGCAGCAGCGGCTTGAGCGGCTGGTCGAAGGCGGTCTGCACCAGCAGGAACGGGTCGTGCAGCAGGTGCTTCACCGCGTCGCCGCCGTCGGTGCCGAGCGCCGCGTAGTTCCAGTAGTAGCCCGGTTCCCCGCCCATCGCCGGGATCAGCCAGGTGATGGCGGCCGCCGAGGCGACCGGCCCGCCCAGCAGCAGCCCCAGGCCGGTGAAGCGGCCCGCCCGGTCGCCGGTGCGGCGGGTGCGCACCAGCAGCACCAGGCCGTACGCCCCGACCATCAGGCCGAGGTCCTCCTTGGTGCAGCACAGCAGCACGGCGGCGAGCACCACCGTGCCGTACCGGCGGGCCAGTCCGCGCTCCAGCATCAGCAGGGTCAGCGGCACCGCGAAGGCGACCTCGTGGAAGCCGACCCGGGCGGCGACCAGCAGCGGCCAGCCGAGCCCGTAGACCAGGCCGGCCAGGTCGGCGGCCCGACGGGCAGTGCGCGGCTCGGCGCCGGCGAAGGCGTGCCCGGCGATCCGCCGGACCAGCGGCACCCCGGCCGCGAACAGCAGCGACTGCCCGATGATCAGCGAGCGCGGGTCGTCCCAGATCCAGTACAGCGGCGCGAGCAGCGCCAGCACCGGTGAGAAGTGGTCGCCCAGCAGCGAGAAGCCGGGCGGGAACTCGTGGTGGAAGCTCTTCAGCGTCGAGACGGGCAGCCCGAAGTGGGCGTAGCCGCGCACGCCCTGGTCGAAGATGCCGAGGTCGAAGCCGCCGAGCGACACGGACGTCCAGCCCTGCAGGCCGATGGCGCAGGTCACCGCGAAGCAGAGCGCGGTGAGCAGCACGGTGCGCCGGGCCGGGCCGAGCAGGACGGCCGTGGCCATCCGGCGGGCGGCGGGCACGGCGGCCGTCGGCGAGGGTGCGGTCTGGGTGGTCACGTCGGGTCCGATCCGTCCGGTCTGGGTCCGTGGGTCCGGACCGTCAGGTCCGGTTCGTCAGCGCGGGATCGCGGTCCGGCCTGGCGGCCGCCGGGGCCCCGCCGCCGGTGCCGTCCGCGGCCTGCCGCCGGGCGCGGTACAGCCGCACGCCCAGGACGACCAGGACGGCGATCGCGATCGGCGGGTAGATCGCGCCGGGCAGCTGCCAGTACCAGGCGACCCCGCGGCCCCACCGGTGCGGCACCGTCCACATGACGTGGGAGAGGAACACCACCAGGGTCAGGCCGAACAGCACCTGCCGGGCCCTGGTCCTGGCCTCCACCGCCAGCAGGGCGAGGAGCGGGATGCACCAGACCCAGTGGTGGGTCCAGCTGATCGGCGAGACCAGCAGCGCGGTGAGCGCGGCGCAGACCGCGCCCCAGGCGTCGGCCCGGCGCAGCACCCGCGCCGAGCGCCCGGCCAGTACCGCCACCCCGAGCCCGAACGCCCCGACCAGCGCCGAGGCGATGAGCCCGACCAGGCCCGGGTCGTTGACGTCGAGCAGCCGGCAGACGGCGCCGCGCAGCGACTGGTTGTCCACCAGGACGGTCACGCCGACCCGGCTCGGGTCCCAGAGGTAGGTGGTCCAGAACCCGTGCGAGGCGTCGGGCAGCGCGGCCCAGCCGATCAGGCCCGCCGCGAGGAAGGTGCCGGCCGAGACCAGGGCGGCCCGGACCCGGCCGGTCAGGAACAGGTAGACGGCGAACAGGCCCGGGGTGATCTTGATGGCGGTGGCCAGGCCGATGCCCACGCCCTTGAAGCGGTTGCGGTCCGAACGGGTCAGGTCCCACAGGACCAGGCAGAGGATGCCGAGGTTGACCTGGCCGTACTGGAAGGTGGTGAAGACCGGCTCCAGCCAGATGCCGAGGCCGGTCGCCAGGATCACCACGGCCGCGCGGTGCTGCTTGGGCCAGCCGGCCAGCTTGAGCGACAGGTGCACGGCCGCGGCGAGCAGCGCGTAGTTGAGGAGCATCACCAGGACGCGCAGGGTGCTCACGCCGAACCAGGTGCTCGGCACGAAGAGCATCGCCGCGAACGGCGGGTAGGTGGCCGGCAGGTCCCAGCCGGGCAGCCGCATCGCGTACAGGTCCTCGCCGCGGACGACGGCCTCGCCCTCGGCCCGGTAGACCAGCATGTCGACCATGGTGGCCCCGTGGCTGTGCCGGAACCAGGCGAACACCGCCAGCGACACCGCCGCCACGCAGGCCGCCGGGAGGGTCCAGGAATTCGGCCTTCCGGTTTCCGCTGCGCCGCCGGGCTCCTCCGGGGCCGACCGCCGCACCCACCGTTTCAGACCGAACTCGCGCACCGCGATGGCACCCCGTCGAGATAGACCAGATCGTTCCCTCGTCAGCGTCTGGGCCCACCCACCATAACCGACCCCCCTGAGCCCCAAACCGCGTCAGAAACGGGCCCGGAAGGGCGATGTGACCTCGCCCACAGTCGCCCCGGGGGCGGCTCCGGCACCCGGCCCGGACCCCAAAACGCGAAATCCCGCCGGGAGTTGCCTCCCGGCGGGATTTCGTCGACCGGCCTGAGCCGGTCCGTTGGGTGGAGCTGAGGGGATTCGAACCCCTGACCCCCTCGATGCGAACGAGGTGCGCTACCGGACTGCGCCACAGCCCCAACGAGAAGAAACTCTAGCACCTTTCGGAGGGGGTTCGTGACCACCCCCCGGATCGCGGTGCTGGTCGGGGGGTGGCCCACGTCATTCGTTGGCCGCGCGCGGGCGCGACTCGGGGGCCTGCGGCTCTGCGTACTGGTCGAAGAGCGGGGTCTTGCGGGACTCGGCGGGGCGGCCGGCGGTCCAGGTGCCGGGGGCCGACAGGTCGAGGCCGCGGGAGACCCGGGGGGCGACCGGAGCGGTCACGTAGGTCGGCAGCGGGACGGGCACCGGCTCCCAGGAGTCCGGGCCGGCCGCGCCGCGCTCGCGCATGCCGTCGACCCACTCCTCGTGCTCGGTCGCCTCGGCCACCGCGGAGGCGGAGGACACCAAGACGGTGGCCTGCTCCGGGTCGGCGGCCAGCCGCAGGTGCGGACGGCGCACGGCCCGCTCCTCGGCGCGCGCGGACGGGGCCGGCCCGGCGACGGCGGGGGCCTCGGCCGGGGCGCCGCCGGGCGCCGGGGCCTCGGCCCGCTGCTGCTCGCGCTTGCGCAGCCGCTCGGCCGCCTGGGCGGCCCGCACCCGGTCGAGCTTCACCTCGTACCGCTGGCGCTCCAGCTTGCGCAGGTGGCCGATGTACAGGGTGAGGAGGGCCGCCGGGACCGCCGGGACCCAGAGGAAGGCCAGTCCGGCCACCGCGGCGACCACCGCACCGAGAGCGAAGGAGAGGAAGAGGGCGGTGACCATCCGGCGTCGGCGGGCCAGCAGACGCGCCCGGCGTTCGACACCGGCCCGCGGCTCGGGGGCCGACCGCTCGGCCGGGCGCTGCGCCGGGGGTTCGGGCTCCCGCGCGGGGTCGCCGGAGGCGGCCTCGTCCCGTTCGGGAGGACCGTCGTTGCTCTGCTCGCCGTCACGCGGTTCGTCGCCCAGGGCCCGGGCTGCCCGCCGCTCCAGCGCCGAACGCCCGGCCAGCAGGCGGATGGCGGTGCTGAAGCGTTCCGTCGGGCGCGCCTCGTTGAGTTCGTCCTGCCTGCGGAGCCACATCGGCACCAGATAGGCGGCCCAGGCCCCTACGATGACGGCGTAGATAAGGCCGCTACTGCTCACGATTCACACCGTACGGGCGCCGGGGAAGGCCTGGCAGCAATTTGGTGCGGCGTGTCGTGTGATCAAGCTGATTCTCCGACTATTTTGCCGGTATTTGTGGGGGTCCGGTGCCCCGCCGATGCCAGATCGATATTTCTTTCGAACATATATTCAATTACTTGGCTCGCGCCCGGAACTGAGCGCCCGCCAGCGCTCCAGCATCCCCTCCGGGACCTCCTCGTCGGTCAGCGCGTAGACGAGGTGGTCCCGCCAGTCGCCGTCGATGTGGAGATAGCGCGGACGGATTCCCTCCGAGCGGAAGCCGAGTTTCTCCACCACCCGCCGGCTCGGACCGTTCTCCGGGCGGATGCAGACCTCGATCCGGTGCAGTCCGAGCGTGCGGAAGCAGTAGTTCACCGAGAGCGCCACGGCGGTCGGGATGATGCCCCGGCCGGCCACCGTCTCGTCCACCCAGTACCCGATGTTCGCCGAGCACATCGATCCCCAGGTGATCCCGCCGACGGTCAACTGCCCCACCAGCTGGCCCTTGTAGACCACGACGAAGGGCAGCATCCGGCCGGCCGAGGCCTCGCCGCGCAGGAAGCGGACCATCTGCCGGTACGTCGGGCGGGGGCCGGCCGCCCGGCCCGCCGGGCCGGGCGGCACGGTGGCCTCCCAGCGGCGCAGCCAGTCCCGGTTGCGGCGGCTCACCTCCTGCCACTCGCGCTGGTCGCGGGCCCGGATCGGGCGCAGCACGACCTCCCCCTCGTGGAGTTCTACCGGCCAGCCGGCGTTCAGTGCGCTCTCCCGGTTGCTGGGGCGTCGGTCCGGGGGTGGTCCCCGCCGCCGAGCTGGTCGACGGCGTGGGCGAGCAGCGGCTCCAGGACGGCCAGGCCGTCCTGGACGCCGCCGGTCGAGCCCGGCAGGTTGACGATCAGGGTACGTCCGGCGAGCCCGGCGAGCCCGCGGGAGAGCGCCGAGGTCGGCACCTTCTCCCGGCCGTACGCACGGATGGCCTCGGCGATGCCGGGGACCTGGCGGTCGATCACCCGGGCGGTCATCTCGGGGGTGAGGTCCATCGGCGAGATGCCGGTGCCACCGGTGGTCAGCACGACGTCGTAGCCGGCCGCGACGGCCTCGCGCAGCACGGCCTCCACCGGGTCGCCGTCCGGGACTACCCGGGGGCCGTCGACGGTGAAGCCCATCGCGGTCAGGCCGGCCACCAGCAGCGGGCCGCCCCTGTCCTCGTAGACCCCGGCGAAGGCCCTGTTGGACACCGTCACGGCCAGCGCCTTCATGCGTCCACCTCCGGGGCGAACCAGTCGCCGCTCTTGCCGCCGGTCTTGCTCAGCACCCGGACGGACTCGATCGTGGCACCCTTGTCCACCGCCTTGACCATGTCGACGACGGTCAGCCCGGCCACCGCGACGGCGGTCAGCGCCTCCATCTCGACGCCGGTGCGGTCGGCGGTCTTCACGGTGGCGGTGATCTCGACCGCGTCGTCCGCGACGGCCAGGTCGACCTTGACGCCGGAGACCGCGATCGGGTGGCAGAGCGGGATCAGGTCCGGGGTCTTCTTGGCGCCCATGATCCCGGCGATCCGGGCCACCGCGAGGGCGTCGCCCTTGGGCACGCCCTCGCCGCGCAGCAGCTCGACCACCCGCGGGGAGACCCGCACCCGGCCGGCCGCCACGGCGGTGCGCGCGGTGGTGGCCTTCTCGGAGACGTCGACCATCCGGGCCGCGCCCTGGTCGTCGACGTGGGTGAGGCGGTCGCCGGGGGGAGGTGTCGTCACGGGTAACTCCAGAGGCGCGCAGGTCGAATACCGCGCTACCGTACCGTTCCCCGGTCCGGGGAGCTGATCAGGAGTCCAGCAACACCACGTCCACCGAACTGCTGGCCGGCAGTTCAGTGGTCTCCTCGGGGACGGTGATCAGACAGTCGGCCCGGGCCAGCGCGCCGACCAGGTGCGACCCGGCGCCGCCCACCGGCTGGACCGTGCCGTCCGCCGCCGAGTAGCGGCCGCGCAGGAACTGCCGCCGGCCGGCCGGGGAGCGCAGCGCCACCGGGCAGAGCGCGCGGACGACCGGGCGGTGCACGTCGGGGGCCCCGAGCATGGTGCGGATGACCGGGCGGACGAAGAGCTCGAAGGAGATGTAGGCGCTCACCGGGTTGCCGGGCAGGGCGAGCAGCGGCACCCCGGCCGCGCCACCGATCCGGCCGAAGCCCTGCGGCTTGCCGGGCTGCATCCGCAGGCGCCGGAAGTCCACCCCGCCGTAGGACTCGAAGACCTCCTTGACCACGTCGTACGCGCCAACGCTGACCCCGCCGCTGGTGACGATCAGGTCGGCCCGGCCGAGCTGCTCCTCCAGGACGGCGCGCAGCCGGTCGGCCTCGTCCGGGACGGCGCCGACCCGGTAGGCGACGGCGCCGGCCTCCCGGGCGGCCGCGGTCAGGGTGAAGCTGTTGGAGTCGGCGATCTGCCCGGGGCCGACCGGCCGGCCGGGCTGGACCAGCTCGCTGCCGGTGGACAGCACCACGACCCGGGGGCGCGGGCGGACCTTCACGGTGGGACGGCCGATCGCGGCGAGCAGGCCGAGCTGGGCGGGGCCGAGCCGGGTACCGGCCTCCAGCACCCGGGCACCGGCCGCGACGTCGCTGCCGCGGCGGCGGATGTGCGCGCCCTCGGTGACCGGGCGCAGGACCCGGACCTCCTCGTCCGGGACGGGGGCGGTCATCGCGGCCGCGGCCACCCCGGTGCCGGTGCCGCCGTCGGTCCACTCGACCGGTGCGACGGCCTGGGCACCGGGCGGCAGCGGGGCGCCGGTCATGATCCGGGCGGCCTGGCCGGGGCCGACCCTGGGCAGCCGGTCGGCGCCGGCGGCGATGTCGCCGACCACCGAGAGCACCGACGGGTAGGTGTCGGTGGCGCCCTCGGTGTCGGCGGTGCGGACCGCGTAGCCGTCCATCGAGCTGTTGTCGAAGGGCGGCAGGTCGCCGTCGGCGGTCACGTCCTCGTCGAGCCGGCAGCCCTGGGCGTCGAGCAGCTGGAGCTCGATCGCGGGCAGCGGGCCGACCGCGGCCAGCACGTCGGCGAGGTGCTCGTCCACCGTCCAGAGCCGGGGGGCCGCCGGGGCCGGGTCCGCTCCGGCGTCGCAACAGGCGCTGGGCGTGGTGCTGTGCTCGGTGGACCCGGTCATCGGCGGCTCGCTCTCTGTCGTGGTCGGTCCTGCGTCAGGCCTGCATCTCGGAACCGACGAACTCCCGCAGCCAGGAACGGAACTCCGGGCCCAGGTCCTCGCGCTCGGAGGCCAGACGGACGATGGCGCGCAGGTAGTCGGCGCGGTCGCCGGTGTCGTAGCGGCGGCCCTTGAAGAGCACGCCGTGCACCTGGCCGCCGTCCGCCGTCTCACGGCGGGTCAGCTCGCGCAGGGCGTCGGTCAGCTGGATCTCGCCGCCGCGGCCGGGCGGGGTCTCCCGCAGCACGTCGAAGACCAGCGGGTCGAGGACGTAGCGGCCGATCACGGCGTAGTTCGACGGGGCCTCGCCGGGCTCGGGCTTCTCGACCAGGTCGGTCACCTGGAAGACGTCCTCGCCGAAACCGTTCGCCTTGACGGCGGCGCAGCCGTAGAGGTGGATCTGGGAGGGGTCGACCTCCATCAGGGCGACGACCGAGCCGCCGAGCTGCTGCTGAACCTCGATCATGCGGGAGAGCAGCGGGTCACGGGGGTCGATCAGGTCGTCGCCGAGCAGGACGGCGAAGGGCTGGCCGGCGACGTGCTGCTCGGCGACCGACACGGCGTGACCGAGGCCCTTCGGGTCGCCCTGGCGGACGTAGTGCATGTTGGCCAGCTCGACGGACTCGCGGACCCGGGCCAGGCGCTGCTCGTCGCCCTTGCGGACCAGCAGCTCCTCCAGCTCGTAGGCGCGGTCGAAGTGGTCCTCCAGGGCGCGCTTGTTGCGGCCGGTGACCATGAGTATGTCGGACAGGCCCGCGGCGGAGGCCTCCTCGACGACGTACTGGATCGCCGGCTTGTCGACGACCGGGAGCATCTCCTTCGGGGTGGCCTTGGTCGCCGGGAGGAAACGGGTGCCCAGTCCGGCCGCGGGTACCACGGCCTTGGTTACCGGAACTCGGAAGTTGGTCGTCGTCATGCGTTTACCTTACTCAGGCACGTTTTCGCCCGGCCGAGCGCAGGCGGTCGGCTAGGACAGCACGTCGCGCGACCCGGCCACAGTGGCAGGCGTATGGGACACGACCGGCTGGGCGAATGGGTCCCGGCCGACACAGGCCGACAGACTACCCGCCTTTCCCGAACGGTCACGTTCGGCATCCGGTCCGTGATCGGGAGTGCAGGTGGCCTGTTCGGAGCGGTCGGTGCGGGGCCGGTCGGGCTCCCCGGCGTGCCGGGCCTGGAGCCGCCAGCAGTCGCCGCCGGCCGCCCGGGCCTCGGCGAGCGCCGCGTCGGCGGCGCGCAGCAGGACTGCCGCGTGGGTGCCGTCGTCGGGCAGCACGGCGATGCCGGCGGCGGCGGTCAGGCCGTTGCCGGTGGCCGGGCGGGACTCGCGCGGGCCGGAGGACCAGTCCAGCAGCAGGTGCCGGCGGACCGACCAGACCAGCCGCTCGGCGACCTGCGCGGCGCCCTCGGCCCCGGTGTCCGGCAGCACCACCAGGAACTCCTCGCCGCCGTAGCGGCCGAGGGTGTCGGCCCGGCGGATCTCCATCGCGAGCCGCTGGGCGAGGTCACGCAGGACCGCGCCCGCCCGGCCCCGGCCGTGCTCGGCGACGACCGCGTCGAAACCGGTGATGGCCAGCATCAGCACGGCGAGCGGGCGCGGGCCGTCGGCCTGCTCGGTGTGCTCGGCACGGCGGGCCCGCTCGATCTCCCGGTCCAGGGTGAGCTGGAGGTGACGGTAGTTCCACACGCCGGTGAGCGGGTCGCAGGAGGCGGTGCGCTCCAGTTCGGCGCAGCGCTCCTCCAGTTCGGCGATCCGTCCGCGCAGCCGCTCCTCCCCGGCGGCGGCCCCGGCCCGCTCCCGCCGTCCGCGCAGTCCGAGGGCGGTGGCGCCGGCCAGCGCCGGGACGCTCAGTGCGGCCAGGGCCTGGACCAGCAGCGGGGTGGTCAATGGGGGACGCCCTTTCGCGTGTCAGGCTCTGCGCGTCGACGGTGCGGAGACCAGGAGGATCGGATGCACAACGAGAAGAACGGCCTGAGGACACGGCTGTTGGCGCAACGGCGTGAACTGGCCGCCGAGGAGCGCGCCGCGGCGGCCGAGGCGCTGGCCGGGCACGCCGGGGAACTGGCCGCCGCGGGCGCCACCGTGGCCGCGTACGTCTCGGTGGGCGCCGAGCCCGGGACGCGGCCGCTGCTGGACGCGCTGAGGGCGCGCGGGGTGCGGGTGCTGCTGCCCGTACTGCTGCCGGACAACGACCTGGACTGGGCCGAGTACGCGGGGCCCGGCGCACTGGCCCCGGCCGGGCGCGGGCTGCTGGAGCCGGTCGGCCCGCGGCTCGGCCCGCAGGCGGTGACGCAGGCCGCGGTGGTGCTGCTGCCGGGCCTGGCGGTGGACCGCTCCGGCCTGCGGCTGGGCCGGGGCGGCGGCAGCTACGACCGGGTGCTGGCCCGGCTCGCGCGGGCGGGCGTGCGGCCGGTGCTGGCGGTGCTGCTGTACGAGCACGAGCTGCTGGAGCGGGTGCCGGCCGAGCCGCACGACCTGCCGGTCGACCTGGCGGTCCTGCCCTCGGGGGTGCGCAGGCTCGGGTGAGAACGGCGGCGGCCCCGCTCCCTCGGGGGGAACGGGGCCGCCGGTGGCCGAGCCGTACGGGCGTCAGCCGGTGGTGAGCACCAGCTTGTGCTTGGTGGCCTTCTCGACCGCGTCCGGCGAGTAGGCCCAGGTCAGCAGCTTGCCCTTGAGCCAGATGTCGGTCTGGTCGTTGTAGTTGTCGTGGAAGGCGTGGCCGGAGGCGCCGCCGACGTTGACCCAGCGCGAGGAGTCGAGGTCGTTCAGGTCGACCACCATGCGCATCGACGGGATCCAGTCCACCTGGTAGCCGGCCGCCGCGTTCCAGCCGGCCGCGTCGACCGCCGCCGAGCCGCCGGAGAGCCGGTACGGGCCGCGGTTGAGCAGCTTGTGCACCGCACCGGAGGCGATCGAGGAGTTGTCGGTGCCGAGGGTCTGCTCGCGCAGCTCCAGCTTGTGCAGGCGGCCCCAGCTCCAGGTGGAGATGTCCTTGCTGAGCAGCGAGGTCAGCTCCTGGCGGGCGTTCTTCATCGCCTCCTGGAGCAGGTTGTCCAGGCCCTTCTGCTCCTTGTGCTGGTCGTCGATGTACGTCCACCACGAGCTGTCGGGCTTCTCCAGCTGCTGGCGCACCACCTCGGTCCAGCGGTCGCCGCCGTCCGGCTGGGCCTTGCCCGGCTCGCGGGTGCCGCACTCGGTGACGATCTTGGCGGAGCTGTCCGGCTTGGTGGGGTCGCTCTGCTGGCGGACCAGCAGGCAGTTGTCCTTGGCCCGCAGGTCGGCCGGGAACTTCTGGCCGAAGGCCAGGGTCAGCAGCTGGCGCCAGACGCCGTTGTAGTAGGCGGCGGCGGCCGAGTCGGCGTCCTGGTGGAAGTTCCAGTCCTTCAGCAGGTCCTGGGCCTCGCGCACGTACGGGTCGCTGATCGGCTGCTTGAGCAGCAGCGGCACCAGCGTCTTGGCCATCACGCTGGTGTTGTCCAGCTGGAGGGTCTGCATGTCGTCCGGCGAGATCTTGCCGTTGTTCTTGAGCAGGCCCTCGATCTGGTCGGTGATCTCCTTGGCGCGGGTGCCGTACTCCCAGTCCTTGGTCAGGCTGTACTTGTAGCTCGGGTCCACCACGGCCTGGTTGGCGGTGACGATGTAACCCGCCGAGGGGTTGAGGCTCCAGGGCAGCGCGCCGAAGGGGATCGGGTCCTTCCACTGGTACGCGGAGTCCCAGCCGGGCGCCGGGTAGCTGCCGTCGCCCTTGCCGCGGACCGGGATGGTGCCCGGGGCCTGGTAGCCGATGTTCTTGGCGTCGGCGTAGATCAGGTTCTGCGCGGGGACGGCGAAGTCCTTGGCGGCGTTGCGGAACTCGTCCCAGTTCTTCGCCTTGTCCAGCTCGAAGACGGCGTCCATGGTCTTGCCGGGGCTGAGCGCCGTCCACTGGAGGGCGACGCCGTAGCCGCCGGTGCCGCGGTCGGGGGCGGAGGTGCCGTTGGGGGCGTACTTGCCGACGTTCTGCTGCTCGTTGCTCTGGTCGGAGATGAGCGGGGCGCCGGTCTGGGTGGTGCGGACGGTGATGGTGCGGTCCTCGCCGCCGGCGACCTTGATGGTCTCCTTGCGGAGGTCGAACTTCACGTCCTTGCCGTCGACCTGGTAGGTGTCCGGGCCGGTGACCTTCTCCAGGAAGAGGTCGGTGACGTCCGCGCCGAGGTTGGTGAAGCCCCAGGCGATGTCCTTGTTGTGGCCGATCACCACACCGGGCATGCCCGCGAAGGTGAAGCCGGAGACGTCGAACTGGCAGGCCGGGGAGTTGGTCCGGCAGTGCAGGCCCATCTGGTACCAGACCGAGGGCAGGCCGGGGCCGAGGTGCGGGTCGTTGGCCAGCAGCGGCTTGCCGGTGGTGGTGTGCGAGCCGGCGACCACCCAGGAGTTGGAACCGATGCCCTGGCCGGGGCGGCCGAGCAGCTGCGGCATCGAGTCGACCCGGTCGGTCAGGCCCTGCAGCAGCGCCTTGGTGGTGGCCGCGCCCTGGGCGGTGGCGGTGCCGGTGGTCGCGCCGGACGGCGAGGAGCCGTCGGCGGGGCGGTAGTTGTCGCCGGTCACGGTGCCGGTCTTCACGATGGTGCCGTTGCGGGCGTACGGGTAGTCCGGGTAGAGCTCGGCGATCTTGTCCGGGCCGAAGTCCTGGGCCAGCAGCGAGCGGTCGATCTCCTCCTGGAGGTTCCCGGAGAGGTTCCAGGCCATCGCCTTGAGCCAGGCCACCGAGTCGACCGGGGACCACTGCTCGGGCTGGTAGCCGCTGTTCACGACGCCGAGCAGGCTGTACTCCAGCGAGGCCTTCGCGCCGCCGGGGTGCTCGGCGAGCCAGGCGTTCACGCCGTCCGAGTAGGCCTGGAGGTACTTCTTGGTCTCCGGGGACAGCTTGGTGTCGTACTCCTTCTGCGCCACCTGCCGCCAGCCCATGGTGCGGATGAAGGCGTCGGTGTCGACCTGGCCGTCGCCGAACATCTCGGAGAGCCGGCCGGCGGTGATGTGCCGGCGGACGTCCATCTCCCAGAAACGGTCCTGCGCCTGGACGTAGCCCTGGGCGCGGAACAGGTCCTCGGCGGTGTCGGCGTACAGCTGCGGGATGCCGTTGGCATCCCGCTTGACGTCGACGGGCGCGCTCAGGCCCGCCACCTTGACGCTGCCGTCGACCTCGGGGAAGGAGGCGCGGACCGCGGAGACCCCGCGGTAGCCGCCGTAGCCGGTGCCGGCCACCAGCAGCACGACCAGCACGATCACGATCAGACGGGCGCGCCGGAACTTTTTCGAGCGGGGCATCTGGGTCCTTGCGGTCCTGACTTCGGGGCGGGCGGGCGTGTCCAGGGCCTGCGGCCGTGACAGGGCACCACATTAGGCCGAGTCGGCCGGGCACCGTGAACGGGGGACCAAGCTAAAGATATGGCAAAATGTTAGACTGCGTAACGATCCGCAAGAGGAGCATTGACGACTTCTTAACGGGTCACCCCACAGCACCACCAGACACCCCGCCCGCCCCTGCCTGCCCGAGGTGCCCCTGCGTGAACGTCTCCCACCTGAACCAGCTCCTGCTTGAGTCCTCCGTGATCCTGCTGTTCGCGGTGGGCGCCGTACGCCTCTCCACCCGATCAGGGCTGCCCAGCCTGCTGATCTATCTGGGGATCGGTGTCGCGCTGGGCCAGAACGGGATCGGCGTCACCTTCAACAACGCCGAGCTCACCCAGGTGCTCGGCTACGCGGCGCTCGTGGTGATCCTCGCCGAGGGCGGCATCAAGACCAGCTGGCGCGAGATCAAGCCGGTGATGCCGGCCGCGACCGTGCTCGCCACCGTCGGCGTCGGCGTCAGCGTGTTCACCACCGCGGCCGGCGCGCACTGGCTGGTCGGCCTGGACTGGCGCACCTCGCTGTTGCTGGGCGCCATCGTCTCCTCCACCGACGCGGCCGCCGTCTTCTCGGTGCTGCGGATGGTCCGGCTGCCGCACCGGCTCACCGGCCTGCTGGAGGCCGAGTCCGGCTTCAACGACGCGCCCGTGGTCATCCTGGTCGTCGCCTTCGCCACCACCGGGGAGCTGGACTCCTGGTACGTCCTGATCGGCACGATCATCGCCGAGCTGGCGATCGGCGCCGTGATAGGCCTGGCCGTCGGCAAGATAGGCGCCTACGGGCTCAAGCACGTCGCACTGCCCTCCTCGGGCCTCTACCCGATCGCCGTGATGGCGCTCACCGTGCTCGCGTACGCCGGCGGCGCGCTGCTGCACGGCTCCGGCTTCCTCGCCGTCTACATCAGTGCGGTGATACTCGGGAACTCCAAGCTCCCGCACGGCCCGGCCGTCCGGGGCTTCGCCGACGGGCTGGCCTGGATAGGGCAGATCGGCATGTTCGTCCTGCTCGGCCTGCTCGTCACGCCCGAGTCCATGGGCGACGCGGTGGTGCCCGCACTGGTGATCGGCGGGGTGCTGGTCTTCCTGGCCCGGCCGCTGTCGGTGATGGTCTCGCTGACCCCCTTCACGGTGCCGGCCCGCGAGCAGGCGCTGCTGAGCTGGGCCGGGCTGCGCGGGGCGGTGCCCATCGTGCTGGCCACCATCCCGGTGGTGTCCGGCGCGCACCAGGCCGAGGACGTCTTCAACATCGTCTTCATCCTGGTCGTCGTCTTCACCCTGCTCCAGGGACCGACCCTGCCGTGGGTGGCCAAGCGGCTGCGGATCGACGAGGGCGACATGGGCCAGGACCTGGGCATCGAGTCCGCCCCGCTGGAGAAGCTGCACGGACACCTGCTGTCGGTCACGCTCTCCCCCACCTCGAAGATGTCGGGCGTGGAGATCAGCGAGCTGCGGCTGCCCAAGGGGGCGGCGGTCACCCTGGTCGTGCGCGAGGGGAACTCCTTCGTGCCGGACAAGGCGACGATGCTGCGCGGCGGGGACGAGCTGCTGGTGGTCACCACGGACGAGGTCGGCGAGGCGGCGGAGCGGCGGCTGCGGGCCGTGGACAAGGGCGGCAAGCTCGCGGGGTGGCTGAACGGGCGGTGAGGGCGGGCCCTCGCCTGCCCCCACCGGGCCCCGGCAGGCCCCGGCCGGGGTGCTCCAGGGCCAGGGCGGCCGGGTCGCCGGGACGGGTGGGGCTGGCGGGGTCTACGCGCGTAACTGTATGCTGGTTCGACCACGCCGTATAACCACAGCTAGACCACCCCCAGCATCTGCCTGACGCAGAGTTGGCGCGACCGCTCGGCGGCCGCGGTCCGGCCCCGGCCACCACGCCGGACCGACCCGGTATCTACCCCGGTCGACGCGCGAGAGGACGACTCTCGGCGCCGTCGGGGCCACACCATGCCCTGCCGCGCTACCAGGCAGCAGGAAGGACCGACCGTGACGGCGCGCCGAACGGTCGACACCGCCGCGGACTTCGCGGCCACCCCCGCAGCTCCGGCCCCCGCCCGTGTCGGGTACGGCGAGCTGCTCCGCACTCCCGGGGCCTGGACGTTCCTGGCCCCCGCCCTCGTCGCGCGGCTGCCGTACGCGATGCTCAGCATGGGCATCCTGCTGCTCGTCACCCAGACCCACGGCTCGTACGGCACCGCCGGTACGGTCACCGCGGTCGCCGCCGTCGCCCAGGCCCTGGTCGGGCCGCAGACCGGGCGGCTCGCCGACCGCTACGGCCAGGCCGCGGTGCTCGTGCCGACCGTCCTGGTGCACGCCGTCTCGGTCGGCGTGCTGATCGCGCTCGCACTCGGCCACGCGCCCGCCTGGTGCCTGTTCCTGGCCGCCGTCCCGGCCGGGGCGAGCGTGCCGCAGGTCGGCGCGATGGTCCGGGCCCGCTGGGTGGCCAAGTTCACCGCGGACGGCGCCTCCGAGGCCTCCGCGGCCCGGGTGAGCACCGCCTTCGCCTTCGAGTCCGTGACGGACGAGTTCACCTTCGTGATCGGCCCGATCCTGGCCTCCGGCATCGCCGCCCTCGCCAACCCGGCCACCGCCCTGGTCGCCGAGGCCTCGCTGACCCTCGTCGGCGGCCTGGCCTTCGCCGCCCAGCGGCGCACCGCACCGACCCGGATCGTGCCGCAACCCGGCACCAGGCGCGCCTCGGCGCTCGCCTCCCCCGGCGTCCGACTGCTGGCCGGGACCTTCCTCGGGGTCGGCGCGGTCTTCGGCGGCATGCAGGTCTCGGTGAACGCCTTCGCCGACTCGGTCGGGCAGCACGACGCCGGCGGCACCGTGTACGGGATCTTCGCCGGCGGCTCGATGCTGGCCGGCGTGCTGTACGGCGTGATCGCCTGGCGGCGGCCGGTGCAGCAGCGGATGCTGATCAGCTACGCGCTGCTGGTGCTGGGCTGCTCGGTGCTGTGGGCGATGCCCAACCTGGTCGCGCTGACCGTCGCCGGGCTGCTCTGCGGGCTGGCCATCGCGCCGACCCTGATCAGCGGCTACACCCTGGTCGAGACGCTGGTCGCGGACGGGGCCAAGACGGAGGCCTTCACCTGGCTGACCGGCGCCATCGGACTGGGGCTGGCGGTCGGCTCGATGGCGGCGGGCCGACTGATCGACGGGCACGGGCCCTCGACCGGGTTCCTGGTGCCGGTCGCCGGGGCCGGGTTGGGGCTGATCGTGCTGGCCTCGCTGCGGCACCTGCTGGTGGCGCCGGGGGTCGGGTCGGGCGCTCCTGCGGCTGCCGGTCCGGGCTCCGGTTCGGCCGGCGGTCCGGGCTCCGGTTACGCGGAGCACGGTGGTGCCGCGCAGCTGGTGGGCGCGGCCAAGGGCTGAGGCGGCGGCGGTCCGGCGGCCGGGCCCCGGTCCATCTCACACCGCAGTCGCTGGACTGATCCCGCGGAATGCCGCATCATTGACCATCGTTAGCACTCATCAGGCGAGAGTGCCAGGAGGAAGACAAGTGCCCACGTACCAGTACCAGTGCACCGAGTGCGGCAACGGCCTGGAGGCGGTGCAGAAGTTCACCGACGAGGCACTGACCACGTGCCCCGACTGCCAGGGACGGCTCCGCAAGGTCTTCTCGGCCGTGGGCGTCGTGTTCAAGGGCTCCGGCTTCTACCGGACCGACAGCCGCTCCTCCTCCAGCAGCTCGGTGGGCGCAGGGTCCTCGTCGACCTCCCCGACGCCGTCCTCCACGCCCGCGCCCTCCTCGACGCCGTCGAGCTCCGGCTCCTCGGCCTCGTCCAGCCCGGCTCCGGCCGCGAGCTGACCTCGGCGCCGGGCACCGGCCCGGACGGTCCGTAGACCTCGGAAAGGCCCGTCGGCCCCGCTTCCACGCGGGGGCGACGGGCCTTTCCGCGTTCCCGTCGGTCCCGTCGGTCCCGTCGTTTCCGTCGCCGGTTTCCTGCCACCCCGGGCCGCAGGCTTCCCGTCACCTCGGACGGGTCCGACTGACTCGTGCGGGTGAACGAAGTTATCCACAGGGGCGGGTTTTCCACAGGCCTGGGGAAAGGACTTTCCGAGTTCGCCGGAAACGCTCATCGTGTGGGCATCCGGTCCGCGAGAGGCGGGCCCGCCGACACTCCGGAGGTGCGTCGATGACGACCACGAGCTTCTCCCTGCCCCTGCCTCTTCCACTGCCCGCACCCGCCGTGCCACCCCGGCAGGAGCTTCCGAGCTTCCCGCCGATCCGGCGCGGGTGCGGCAGGTGGCACCGCTGGCGCAGTGCGGTGCGGCGGCGGGCCGGGGTGCCCGTGCTGGTGCTGCTCGCGGTGGCGGCGGCACTGGCGCTGGGGCCCGCGCGGGCCGGGCTGCCGCCGCCCCAGGGAGGTGTACTGGGCCGGACGGGTTGTCAGTCCGGGCCTGCGGAAGATCACCCGTAACCGGGAGAAGGCTTCGTCGTTCGAGGCGGCATGAAGGGCTTCAAGGAATTCCTGCTGCGTGGAAATGTCGTCGAACTCGCCGTGGCCGTGGTCATCGGGGCGGCTTTCACCAACATCGTCAACGCCTTCGTCAAGGGTGTGATCAATCCGCTCGTCGGCGTCTTCGGGACGAAGGACCTCTCGTCCTACAGTTCCTGCCTCAAGGGGCCCTGCGAGGTGAGCCCGACCGGTGAGGTCACGTCCGGAATCCTCATCCTGTGGGGATCGGTGCTCAGCGCCGCGCTCCAGTTCCTGATCACCGCGGCGGTCGTCTACTTCGTTCTGATCGTGCCCATGAACAAGCTGGCGGCCCACCGCAAGACCGTCGCCGAGGAGGCGGCGGAGGCCGAGCTCAAGGAGGTCCAACTGCTGACCGAGATCCGCGACGCGCTGGTCACGCCGCTTCGCTGACCGGCAGGCGCCGTTCGCCCCGCTCCCCGTTCCTCAGCCCCCGTGGTGCGGCGGGCGCTGGCTCAGGTACCAGTCCAGCCCCCGCCCACCACTGCCGCCGGCCCCGGGGCGGTCGCCCCAGCCGGCATCGGTGTCGTCCCTGGACTGCTGGTCCATCGGGTCCCGGAAGACCAGTCGGGCCTTGGCCGCCGCGGCCTTCCGCGACTCCTGGCCCTGGTCCTGCTCCCGGTCCTTTTCCTGTCCCTGATCGTTCACGCTGTCCACTCCCTCGCTCGTCCCTTCCCTCCAGCCTAAGAGCCCCGTGGCACGCCTCGGGCCCCGGTGCGGAGTGCTCCGCGCCAGGGCCCGGGTGAGGCTCGGCCAGTGGGCCGGGTGGTCCGTCAAACGGACTCTCGGGCGGACTCTCAGGCGGCCTCGAAGCCCGCGTGGTCGGCGATCTTCTTCAGCTCGGCCAGCGCGTGCTTCTCGATCTGGCGGATCCGCTCGCGGGTGAGGCCGTGCTGCTTGCCCACCTCGGTGAGGGTGCGCTCGCGGCCGTCCTCCATCCCGTAGCGGGAGCGGATGATCGAGGCGGTGCGGTCGTCCAACCGCCCGATCAGGTCGTCCAGTTCCTCGCGGCGGAGCATGACCATCACGGCGTCCTCGGGGGACGTGGCCCCGGTGTCCTCGACGAGGTCACCGAACTGGGTCTCGCCCTCGTCGTCGACCGACATGTTGAGGCTGACCGGGTCTCGCGCCCAGTCCAGCACGTCCTTGATCCGGGCCTCGGTGGTGTCCAGCTCGGCCGCGATCTCGGCCGGCTCCGCCTCGCGGCCCAGCTCCTTGGACTTCTCCCGCTGCACCCGCCGGATCCGCCCCAGCTCCTCCACCAGGTGCACGGGCAGCCGGATGGTGCGGGACTGGTCGGCGATGGACCGGGTGATCGCCTGCCGGATCCACCACGTCGCGTAGGTGGAGAACTTGAAGCCCTTGGCGTAGTCGAACTTCTCGACGGCGCGCACCAAGCCCGCGTTGCCCTCCTGGATGAGGTCCAGCAGCGGCAGGCCGCTGCGCGGGTAGCGACGGGCGACGGCGACCACGAGCCGGAGGTTGGAGCGGATGAAGACGTCCTTGGCACGCTCGGCGTCGGCGGCTATCGCCTCCAGCTCCTCACGCGTGACGCCGTCGGGGAGTTCGCCCTCCTCCAGCAGGTGCTGGGCGTACACGCCGGCCTCGATCCGCAGTGAGAGCTCGACCTCCTCGGCGGCATCGAGCAGGGGTGTCCTGGCGATCTCGTCGAGGTACATGCCGACCAGGTCGCGGTCGGCCTCGAGGTTGGTCGGGCGGGCCGCGCGACTCCGGTCGGCCCTGTCGCGAACGACGGCACGGGTGGCCATGCTTGCTCCCTTTGCTGGTGTTGCCGAGGTCTGCCTGCCTGCCTCGTGAGGGCAAGAAGTGCGGGCCCCTGGGGCCTCACACGTAACGATCCAACGAACAGAATCCGGACAACATTCCCAAGTCCCTCAGATTCTTCCCGGCGATGCAGTATCCTGCCGATTTTCACGCCGGTTCTGGACAATCAGTGATCGGCCGAGCACTTCCCGTGCCACCGGGTGACCGTTCCGGGAGTGATTTCTTCACTCGCCCTACACGCGACCGCCGCTCACCCGTTGAACCCGCGAACGGCCGCCGACGTTCCCCGCGCGCTCCGTTTTCCGCCCGCGCCACACCCCGGCGCACGCAGGTCCTCCTCACAAACGATGCCGAATCGCTATCACTCCGGCTCTTGCTCGGCACTGGACACTGGGAAGGTGTCAGCCATGCACCTGACCAACAGCACGACCCGCCTCGCTGCGCGTAACCGGAGTCTCCTTCGGGACGCCGCGCTCGCGCTGGGCTGTGCCGCGCTGTTCGGCCTCCTGGCGGCTCTGGTCACCGGCCAGTGGCGCCCGCTGGTCCGCTTCGACCAGGAGTGGATCGGCGAACTGCACACCTATGCCCGGGAGCACCGGATCTGGACCGCCTCGGTGCAGACGCTCTCCGACATCGGCGGCACCGTCACGATGCGTACGCTGCTCGGGATCGCGGCCGGGTGGCTCTGGTTGATCGGCGCCCGCGTGCTGGCCGGCTGGGTGGCCGCCCAGGCCCTGATCGGCTGGGGCGCCCAGTGGGCGCTGAAACTGGCCTTCGACCGCAGCCGCCCCTCCTTCACCGATCCGGTCTCGCACGCCGGCGGCCCGGCCTTCCCCTCCGGGCACGCCATGACCTCGGCGATCACCTGCGCCGTCCTGGTCGGCCTGCTCTGGTACCGGGTCCACCGGCGCGGCCGGACCGCCGCCTGCGTGGTGGCGGCGGCAACGGTGCTGACCATCGGCTGGACCCGGGTCGCGCTCGGGGTGCACTGGCCCAGCGACGTGCTGGCCGGCTGGCTGGCCGCCGGAATCGTGCTCGGTGCCGTGACCGCGGTGATCCAGGTCTGGCGCCCCGGCGCGCTGGCCCGGGACGTACGGCGGGTCAACTGGCGCACCAGGCCCCGGGTGCAGCGGGTCGTCGTGTCCGCCGAGCGGTCCACGCACACCGCCTCCCCGCTGGACGAGGACGGGCCGGACGGCGCGCGGACGGAGGAGGCCGCGGGCGGCCCCGTCGACCATCCCGACGAGACCGTCCGCTGAGAGTCCGTCACCCCAGCGACCGCTGCGGGCCGCCCCGCCGGCGTGGCGGCCATGTCCGACACCCGTCACCTGGTTCCCGGCCCGCGCGCTCGACAACACCCTCCACACGGTGCTCGCCAACCACACCGGCCACACCGGCGGCCGGCACGCCTGCGGCGGCAGCGCGGTCTGGGGCCCGGACGGCCGACTGATCGCCGAGGCGAGCGAGGACCGGCGCGAACTCGTCGTCGTCGACCTCGACCTGGCCGTCCTGCGCACCACCCGCGAGACCGAGCCCCTCCTCGCCGACCTCGCCCTCGCCACCGGCCGGCCGCCCGCGCCCCGGGCCCGGCTCACCCTGGCCTGAGCCCCTGGCTGCCGGCTCCCGACGCACCGGCCGCGATTGCGGTCAGGCAGCCCGCATCGCGGCCACCGCGCTCATCCGCCCGACCCGGCGGGCCGGCAGCACCGCAGCAGCCAGGCCGACCAGGACAGTCAGACCCAGGGCGGCCAGCACCGGCAGGACCGGCGGAGTGCCGACCGTGCCCACCGTCGAGGTGACCGAGCGGGCGGCCGCCCAGCCGTAGGCGGCGCCCAGGCCGGTCCCGACCAGCGCGCCGGCCAGGGAGAGCAGCAGCGCCTCCAGGGTGAGCATCCGGCGCAGCTGCTCGCGCGACATCCCGATCGCGCGCAGCATGCCGATCTCGCGGGAGCGTTCGCTGATGCTGAGCATCAGGGTGGCTGCGACGCCGAGGCCGGCGATGGCGACGGAGAAGGACAGCAGAGCCATGCTGACGGTCTTCAGCCGGTCCAGCAGGGAGCGCAGGGTGTCCGCCTGGGCGGCCGTGTCGGCGACGGTCACCTGCGGGTGGTCGGCGAGGGCCCGGTCCAGGGCGCGACGGGCGGTCGGCCGGTCGTCGCCCGCGGCCGGGCTGATCCAGGCCGTGGTGACGGGCGCACCGGGGGCGAGGCGGTCCAGGGTCGCGGGCGTCACCAGCACGGTGGCGCCGCTCTGCAGGGTGAACGGCAGGCTGCTGCGGCCGGGTTGGAGCCGCAGCTCGACGCCGCCGGCCCGCCGCACCCCGGTCTCGCCGAGCATGCTCAGTGCGGCACCCTCGGTGAGCGCGCGGGCCCGGTCCACGTCGTCCGCCGAGGAGTTGAGCCGGGTGGGGTCCACGGCGGCGACCACCGTGGGCCGGCCGTCGAGGTCGACGGTGGCCGAGCGGACCGGGGTGACGGTCAGCCCGTGCTCGGCGCCGAGCGCACCCAGCGCACCGGTGGGCAGGGCGCCGCCGCCGGTGACGGTCGCCGAGAAGACCCCCGGCTGGCGCGCGGAGACCACGGGCACCAGCGACTGTGAGGTGATGTCCAGCGCGGTGACCGCGCCGACCATCACGGTCACGCCGAGCAACAGCGCCGAGCCGGTGGCCCCGGTGCGGCCCGGGTTGAGCCGCAGCTGCTGGGTGGCGAGCCGCCCGGCCGTACCGCCGAGCTTGCGGGCGGGCCGGCCCAGCACGGCGACGACCGCGGGCAGCACCCGGTGGGAGAGCCGCAGCACCCCGAAGAAGTTGGCGATGGCACCGACGGTGACGGCGAGCAGCGACAGCGGCGGCGGGGTCAGCGCACCGGCCACCAGCAGCGCCGTGCCCGCGAGCAGCAGCCCGCCGGTCCACACCGCGGCCCGCACCCTGGCCGCCCCGCCGGCCGGCGCGGGGGTGCCGCCGAGCGCGGCGATCGGCGGCACGGCCGCGGCGGCCTTGGCCGGGCCGCGGACGGCCAGCAGGGTCAGCAGCACGCCGAACAGCCCGGCCAGCAGGCAGGTCAGCGGGGACGGCATCAGCGACAGGTGCACCGGCCCGAGGTCGAGCCCGCCGACCACGGCGGTGCCGAGCGCGCCGAGGGCGACGCCCAGCAGCACGCCCGCCGCCGAGGCGCCCACCCCGAGCAGCAGCCCCTGGCGGCGGATCAGTTGGCGCAGCTGCTGCCGGTCGGCGCCCACGCAGCGCAGCAGGGCGAGCTGGCGGGTCCGCTGGGCGAGCACCACGGTGAAGGTGTTGCCGACCACCATCCGCGCCACCGCGAGCGCGATCAGGACGAAGGAGAGTGCGGCGATCAGCACCACGCCGTACATGGTGCCGCTCTGCCGGGTCACCTCGGTGACGGAGGCCTCGCGGGTGTGCACCTCGGTGTCGGTGCCGAGGGCGGCGCGCAGGTCCTCGACGGTCCGGGTCCGGGAGGCGTCGGGGGCGACCCTGACGTCGAGCCGGTCGGTGGTGACGCCGGTCGCGTAGCCGGCGACCGCACTCGCCGGGACGCCGATGATCGGGACTCCGGCGAGGCTCGGTGCGCCCCGCTCGTCCAGGGTGCCCACCAGCCGGGCGGTGGCGGCGGTGCCGTCGGCCCGGGTCAGGTGCACCTCGGCGCCCACGGTGGCGTCCAGCCGGTGCGCGGTCCCGGTGTCGAGCAGCACCTCGCCGGGGCCGGCGGGCCAGCGGCCGTCCTTGAGCAGCTGCCAGCGCAGCGCCGGGTCCTCGGCGACGGCGCTGACCGCGGCGGTCCGGTCGAGCGGACGCCCGTCGGCGGTCAGCACGCCGCCCTTGCCGGTCAGCCGTGGAGCCACCGCGGCCACCCCGGCGGTCTGCCGCACCCGCTCCGCGGCAGCCGCGTCCAGCCCGCCGGCCGCGGCCTTCCTGGTCACCTGGATGTCGCCGGGGCCGACCTCGGCGGCCGCGGTCTGGCTGTAGGAGTCCACCAGCGCCCCGCTGCCGCTGACGGAGGCGATCAGGAAGGCCACCCCCAGCGCGATGGCGGCGCCGCTCAGGAGCAGTTGGCGCAGCTGGCCGCGCAGCTCGGCCACGGTGTATCGGTACGTCGTCATGGTTCCCCGGCTCGTCCCGCCCTGACCGGGAACGGTGCTCCGGCAGGGGTCTCATCGAGCCTAGGAGCGGAGTGACCACGCCCCGTCAGCACGAGGTCTGTTTCATGATCACTCCGCAGGTGGACGGCCGCCCTCCGCCTCCTCCTCCCGGAGAGGTACGCCGCCCCTGACCCCGGTCCCACGGGAGGGCAGCGGGCGGCCCCGGGAATGCCGCAGGCCCTCCGGCCCGAGTGGGCGGAGGGCCTGCGACCTGCGTGTTCGTCGTGCCCCAGACAGGAATCGAACCTGCGACACCGGCTTTAGGAGAGCCGTGCTCTATCCCCTGAGCTACTGAGGCGCGGCCCGGGTGCTACCAGGCCGTTCACAGCGTACCGGATCAGGGGTGGGGCTCGGGGGCGCGTCCTGTGGATCCTGCCGGATCAAGGGCGCCGATGTCGCGGGCACGGCTGGGTCCGCGGGGCGCGTCTCACGGCGACGGAGGGGCCGTGGGCGGCCGACTGGGCATCAGGCGGGTCCAGTAGCCTGCCGGGCAGGGTGGGATTCGTCCCGGCACGTCGCGCTGAGGAGGCGAAGGACCTGATGAGACCTGCTGTGCACCCGGTGGGCCGGCTGTTGGGGCAGGTGTGGGTGTGGCCCGCGGTGGCCATGCTGGCGGTGGGTGGATACCGGCTGGGGACTCCGGACCTGTGGCGGGACGAGATCGCGACCTGGACGGTCGCCACCCGCTCGCTGGGCGACCTGCTGCGGCTGCTCCAGCACATCGACGCCAGCAACGGCGCGTACTACCTGCTGATGCACGGCTGGACGGCGGTGTTCGGCGACTCGACGGTCTCCCTGCGCATACCCTCCGTGCTGGCGATGGCCGGGGCGGCGGCGCTCGTGGCGCTCACCGCCGAGCGGCTGTTCGGCAGCCGGGTGGCGGCGGTCGCCGCCGGCCTGCTGCTCGCGGTGCCCCCGGAGATCTCCCGGTACGCCCAGGAGGCGCGCTCCTACGCGCTGGTGACCTGCGCGATCGCGGCGGCCTCGTACTTCCTGCTGAGGGCGCTGGAGCGGCCGACCTGGCGGCGCTGGGCGCCGTACTGCGTGGCCATGGCACTGGCCGGCGCCGGGCACCTGATCTCCTTCAGCACGGTCGCCGGGCAGGTGGGGCTCCTGGCGCTGCACCTGTGGCGCACCCGTGCGGAGACGGACCGGCGGCTGCTGTGGCAGTACCCGCTGGCGGTCGTGGTGGCGGCGCTGCCGGTGCTGCCGGTGGTGCTGCTGGGCAGCCGGCAGTCGGATCGGCAGCTGGGCTGGATCGCAGTCCCCTCCACGCGCGGCCTCGCCTCCTTCGGCGAGCACCTGTTCGGCTCGGACCTCGTGTTCTACGCCTTCGTCCCGCTGGTGCTGTCGGCACTGGCGCTGCCCGGCCGGCGGATCCAGGCCTGGCAGGTGCTGCTGCTCGCGGAGCTGCCGGTGGTGAGCGTCTGGCTGGTGTCCCGTCTGAGCGACACCTCGTACTTCCTCGACCGGTACCTGCTGTTCACGGTGCCCGCCTGGGCGGTGCTGGCCGGCGGCGGCGCCGGGGCGGTGTACGGCACGGTGACGGCCCTGGCCCGACGGCGCGGCCGGGCGCCCCGGGGGACCGTCGCGGTGGCCGGGCTGCTGACGGTCGGGCTGCTCGCGGTACCGGCCGTGGCGACGCTGCCGGAGCAGCCCGCGCTGCGGTACGTGGGTTCGCACAACGGCTCGGAGGAGCCGTTCAAGGCGGCGGCCCGGGAGATCTCGGCCGGCTACCGCTCCGGGGACGGGATGGCGGCCCCGCTGGGCGACCAGTCCTGGGCGATGGCCTGGCCGGGCGTCAGCTACTACCTGCCCTCGGACGTGCGCCCCCGTCCGGTCTTCGTCGCGCAGAGCGCCGACGACGCCGAGGAGCTCTCGCCGACGCCCTGCCCGCGGCCGGAGGACTGCCTGGGCGGGGTGTCCCGGATCTGGCTGGTGGTCCTCGGCGACACCGAGGACCCGCTGGGCTCGATGCCGACGGACCAGGCGCAGGTGCTCCGCAGCCAGTACGGCGAACCGGACCGGGTGACGCCGCTCGGCGGGCTCACGCTCGCGCTGCTCGACCCGAACGCCTAGGGCCGGGGGACACGGACCCGGCCGGGGGAAGACGGACATGCCGGAAAGAAGAAGGGGAGCCGGTGCGGACCGGCTCCCCTTCTTCCTGCGTTCGACGCCTCGGCGTGCTCAGCGGCTCAGCGGCTCAGCGGCTCAGCGGCTCACAGCGTGCGCAGCAGCCGGGACTGGATGGACGGCGGGTTCAGGTCCGACTGGAGGGCGACCGGGACCTCCACCTTGTCCTCACCCGTGCCCACCCGCAGCACGCCGACCTCCTTGCCGGCCTGCTCCGTGTGGCCGATCTTCGACGTGTCCAGGGTGACCGTGCCGGAGATGCCGGGGAAGCCCGCCACCACCAGGTCCTTGGTCGCGACGACCGTGACCTTGCCGCCGAGCCCGTCGTCCACCGAGCCGACGACGTCGCCCTTCTTCACCACGGTCTGGCTGGTCAGGCCGTTCTGCGCGGCCTGGATCTGCTTGCCGCTGACCTTCAGCACGGTCGGCAGGATGCCGTCGCCGGGGTTGGACGAGGTGGGCGGCTGGCCCAGGGTGACGCCGAGGATCAGCCGCCGCACGCCGCCGATCTCCTTGTACGCGGCCCACATCAGGCAGCCGCCGGCCGGGGTGCTGGAGCCGGTCTTGACGCCGATGACGCCGGTCTTCGGGTTGATCAGGTTGTTGGTGTTGAGGATCTTCGCGTTGTTGAAGTTGGTCTCCGGGGTGGAGACGATCTGCCGGAAGATCTCGTCCTGCATGACCTGCTCGGCCAGCTTCAGCTGGTCCTTGGCGGTGGACTTGGTGTCCGGGTTGTAGCCCGCCGGGTCGGCGTAGATGGTGTTGGCCATGCCGAACTTGGCCGCGGTGTCGTTCATCGCCTTGACGAATTCGGCCTCGGAGCCGGAGTGGAAGCGGGCGAGCAGCCGGGCCACGTTGTTGGCCGACGGCAGCATCAGCAGTTCCAGCGCCTGGTACTCGGTGAGCACCTGGCCCTCGGTGAGCGTCACCTTGGACTCGTCGACGTTGCCGGACTCCTGCGCGGCCTGCTTGTCGACGGTGATCTTCGGGCCGCTCTCCCCCTTCTTCAGCGGGTACTTCTGGAGGATCAGGTAGGCGTTCATCACCTTGGTGACGCTGGCGATCGAGGCCGGCGTCTCCGGGCCCGAACTGCCCAGGCTGCCGACGCCGACCACTTCGGCGGCGGACTGGCCCTTGGCCGGCCAGGCGAGGTCGAGCGCGTCACCGGAGAAGCTGTAGCCGCTCGCGGCGGTCGTCCTCAGCTTGGGGTCCGGCAGCGGGCGCAGCAGCTGGGCCACCACGAGCACGCCGAGCACCACGGCGAGGAAGACCGTCCAGATGGTCACCCGCTTGAGGGCGCGCCGCAGCGGCGAGACCGGGCGGGCGTTGAGGGAGGCCAGGACCTCCATCGCCTCGGCGGTGTTCTCCGGCGACGGCAGCGGCTCCGGCGCGGGCAGCGGCGGCACCGGCGGCACCGGCTGCGGGTCGGGCTCCGGCAGCGGCTTCGGGGGCGGCACGGGGGCGGGCACCGGAGTCGGCTTCGGCAGCGGCGCCGGACCGGGGGTCGGCTCGGGCTCGGGGACGGGCCTGGGCTCCGGACGCGGCTCGGGCTTCGGCTCCGGCACGGTGCCAGCCGGGGGAACGGTGCCGGCCACGGGGGCGCGCAGCGACGCGGGCTTCTCCAGCCTCTCGGCCTGACCCGACTGCTGACCAGGCTGCCCGGTCTTGGTCAGCGCGAGGGTCACGTCGCCGTTGGCGGGAGCGTCCTCGGCGCCGGTGTCCCCGGCGTCGCCGTTGGCCTCCGGGTCGTCCCCGGTCCCGGCGTCTTCGGCCTTCCCGGCCTTCCCGGCCTTCCCGGCCTTCCCGGCCTCGGCCTTCTCGACCTTCTCGGCCTGCTCCGTCCCATCGGCCTCGTCGGCCTGGTCGGCCTCATCAGCCGCTGCGTCGGTCGCCTTCCCGGCCGGTGCGGCCGCCGACTCGGAGCCGCCCTCGGAGCCGGTCTCCCCGGCCGGTCCGGCGGCCTTCTCCCCCGCCTTCTCCCCGGCCTTCGCCGCCACCGCGACGCCCGTCCGCATGGCGAGACGCGGGTCGGCGGCGACCGGACGCCCGGCGGGCCCGGCCACCTCTGCGGTTTCCGGCGAGGACTCCTTCTTCTCGCCCTCACCTCCGGAACTCCCGGTGTCGGCAGCCTTCACCAGCTCCTCGGGCAGCCGCAGCGCGGTGGTCTTGTTGTCCACCGGCAGCCGCAGCATCGTCGTCCTGCTGTCCACATCCCGGACGCGGAGCTGCACGGTCGAGCCGCCCTTGGGCGCTGCCGCCGGAGCGTCGGCGGACGCCTCCGGGGCCGCCTCGCCGGAGGGCTCCTCGGGGCTGCCCGAGGAGGTGTCGGACGAGGTGTCAGGCGAGGTGCCGGAGGAGGCCTCGGCGGTCGCCTCGGCGACGGCTGACGCCCCGTCGGCCGTCGGCCCGGAGCCGCCCTCGGCCGGCTCGGCACCGCCGGCCGCCGGACCGGTCCGTTCGCGTTCGCGGTCCCGCTGCCGCCCCTCGCCGTCCCTCAGCACCCTGTCGGGGGACTCGCCCACGTATCCCAGCCTCCTCAACGCCCGGCGGGGCACCGGCGAACCCGATTTCGGGAAGCCGACGCCCCGCCCCGTGTACCTGTACAGTCTCCGCCACCGGCGGCCGTTCCGACCGCGCACACCCCGCCCGACCGGCGCTTATTGTCGTCGCCCGGCCACACCGCGGTCTGTTCACCGGTCAGACGCAAGGCCTGCCGCCACCGGTTCCGTGCCTTCACCGCAAGGTCACGATTCGGAGGCGTACTCGACAAGCCCGTGTGAGAGGCGTCACCCTGTCTCTCATCCACGCGGGGAGGCTTGGATGGGCAAGAGCCGCAGAACTGTTCCCGAGGAACTCTTGCTGCTCGCTTTGGACCCGACCACGGGTACCACGGCGCAGCCGCAGACCCTCGACCTCGGACTCGCCGGGGCGCAGCTCGTCGAGCTGTCCCTGGCCGGACGGATCGTACCGGAGGGAGACCGGATCGCCGTCGTGCTCGCACGGCCGACCGGCGACCCGACCCTTGACCACGCACTGGAACTGCTGCGCCGTCGCGGCAGTCCGGTCCGCGCGGCGCACTGGATCGGCGGGCCCCGGCTGGGGCTGCGGCAGACCTATCTGGCGCACCTGGAGCGCTGCGGCATGGTCACGGCCGTGCCGGGCCAGATGTGCGGGGTGCTGCCGACGACCCGGTACCAGGCGTCCGACGACTGCACCAACGCCGCGATCAAGCAACGGCTGGACACCGCGATCCGCACCGGTGTTCCACCGGACCCGCGGACGGCCGCGCTGGCGGCGCTCGCCCACTCGGTCGGGCTGGGCAAGCACCTGTACCCGGGCAACGAGGGCCGCTCCTCGCGGTCGCGGCTGCGCGACCTGATCCGGTACGACCCGCTGGGCGGGATGGTCGCGCACGCCGTGATGGACGTGCAGAACGGCCTGCCGGCGCAGCAGAACCGTTCTTCCCAGGGTTCCGGGGCCGCTGCCGGCCGTCCCGGCGCCCGTACGGCGGGCCGGGGTTCGGGCGGACGGGTCCCCGCCTCCCGGGTCGGCGTCCGCTGACCGGGGAGGCCAGGACGGCCGGGGAAGCCCGGAGGACCGCCGGGGCCTGAACGGTCCGCACGGCCGGGCGGGCAGCCACCACGGCGCCCGACGCCACCGGCCGCGCCACCGACGGCGCACGCCGCCCCGCTCACGCTGCCCGACGGCGCCGAGCGACCCGACGCACGGCCGGTGCCACCGGCACCAGGAAGCACGACGAGCACCGGATGCGCCGGACGCACCATCAGCAGCACCGGCACCACCAGCAGTACCGAGGGGCGGTCGCCCCGCGACGCGAGTCGCCCGGCGACCGCCCCTCTGCCGTCCCCGGACACCCGGCAGCGGCCCGCCCCGCAGGTGCCGGGGGCACGTGCGGGCCGGTCCGGGGACGGCCGCCGCAGCACCTGTCCGAGTCGCCGAGCCGCATTACCACCTGGGGGCTTTCGCTGTCTCGCGGAAGTGCTTTTCCGATGATCTGTTCTACCGCGCTGCTGTGATTCCCCGGCGCCGACCTGGCCCAAGGTGACATGCTGCTCCAAGTCAGGGGGGTTGGTCCCAATGTCCGAAGTGTTCCGAGGACTGCCGTTCCAACGAGCACCAGAGGTCCGGCCGGAGGTCGAAGTGTCCGCCAACGTCAATCCCACCGTGCGCCGCCGGCGCCTCGGTTCGGAGCTGCGCAAGCTCCGCGAGGGCCTGGGTATGACGGCCGAGGAGGTCGCCGGCCGGCTGATGGTCTCCCAGTCGAAGATCAGCCGGCTGGAGAACGGCCGCCGCAGCATCAGCCAGCGCGACGTACGCGACCTCTGCGACGTGTACAACGTGCCCGACGACAAGTTGCGCGCCAGCCTGATGGAGATGGCCAAGGAGTCGCGCCAGCGCGGCTGGTGGCACGACTTCAACGACATGCCGACCCCGTACAGCGTCTACATCGGGCTGGAGGCCGAGGCCTCCTCGATCCGCGCGTACGAGTCCTCCTTCGTCCCCGGCCTGCTGCAGACCGAGCACTACGCCCAGGCCGTGGTCGAGGGCACCCAGCCGGACACCGACGCGGTCGCCGTGCAGCGCCGGGTCCAGGTCCGGATGAAGCGCCAGGAGCGTGTCCACGGCGAGAACCGGCTGGGCAGCCTGTGGACCGTCATAGACGAGGCGGTGCTGCGCCGCGAGGTCGGCAGCAAGGCGGTGATGGCCCAGCAGCTGCAGCAGATGATGGAGCTCAGCCAGCGCCCGAACATCACCATCCAGGTGATCCCGTTCTCGCACGGCGCCCATCCCGGCATGACCGGGACATTCTCGCTGCTGGAGTTCCCCGAGTCAGCCGATTCCACGGTTGTCTACTTCGAAGGTGTGACGAGCGATCTGTACCTGGAGAAGGAGGCGGACGTGCGCCGCTATACCGGTCTGTACGACTACCTGAGAGCGGCCGCACTCGGTGTCGCGGAGAGCCGGTCGCTGATAGCCGACATCGAGAAGGAATTCCACGAATGATCACCCCGTCCGAGTACGGAACCCGTTGGCGCAAGAGCAGTCACAGCGGGGGCCAAGGCGCCTGCGTGGAGATCGCCGTCCCAGGCGCGGGGGAGGTGGCCGTCCGGGACTCCAAGGACCCCCGGGGCCCGCAACTGCGCTTCTCGGCCGAGGCCTGGAACGCCTTCGCCTCGGCGGCGGCGGGCGGCGCCTTCGGCGAGCTCCCCGGCTGACCCACCCCACGCGGTTCCGCACTCGGACCAGTTGCCCGTAGCGGTGCCGTCGCCCGTCGGCGGCGGTCGGCGCTACGGGCAACTTCCGTGTCAGGCCCCCGGTCTCAGCTCACCACCGGGTAGCGGGCGGTCCAGTTGGCGCCCTCCGGGGTCTGCCGGTCGTGCAGTTCGGCACCGTGCACCAGCTCCAGCACGAAGTCGTCGGCGAGTTCGAGGATCGCCCCGCGCCCTTCGAGCCCGGCCAGCAGGCCCGGCGGCAGCGCGGTGTCCCCGTGCAGGGCCCCGAGCAGGTTGCCGCAGATCGCGCCGGTGGAGTCGCTGTCACCGGAGTGGTTGACCGCGAGCAGCAGGCCCGAGCGCACGTCGTGCGCGACCAGGGCGCTGTAGACCGCGATCGCCAGCGCCTCCTCGGCCACCCAGCCCTCCCCCAGCGCCTCGACCCGGTCTGCGGACGGCTCGCCGGCCCGCACCGCGTCCAGGGCCGCCCGCAGCGCGGCGGTGGTCTCCTCGTGCGCCTGCCGTTCGGAGAGCAGGGCGAGCGCGAGGTGGACGCCCTCCTCCAGGGTGCCGCCGCGGGCGACGGACTGGACGATCACCGCGAGCGCGCCCGCCGCGAGGTAGCCGGTGGGGTGGCCGTGGGTGAGCACCGAGCACTCCACCGCGAGCTGGAACACCAGGCCCGGCTCCCAGGTGGTGAGCAGCCCGAAGGGCGCTGCCCGCACCACGGTGCCGCAGCCCTTGGAGTGCGGGTTCTTGGGGGCCTCCAGGGTGCCGAGCCGCCCGGCGTCGGCCCCGCTGAGGCCGGACAGGCAGCCCTGGCCGGGGGCGCGCTGGGCGTACAGCCACTCCTCGCGGCCGAGCCAGCCGAGGTCGGGGCGGCGCTCGTCCGGGCCCCAGTCGCGCTGGGTGGCGGCCCAGCGCAGGTAGGCCAGGTGCAGGTCGGTGGGCGGGTGCCAGCTACCGCTGTCGCGCCGGATGTGCGCGCGGATCAGCCCGTCGACGGTGAAGAGGCTGAGCTGGGTGTCGTCGGTGACGGCGCCGGTGCGCCCGTAGGCGGGGACGTAGCCGGTGACGCCCTGCGGGCCGTGCTGGGCCCGGATCTTCTCCAGCGACTCGAACTCGACGCCGGCACCGAGCGCGTCGCCGATGGCACCGCCGAGCAGACAGCCCCGCACCCGGCTGCGGTAGTCCTGCTGCTGGGCGCGTGACCACAGTGGCATCACGACGGGGCGCCTTTCCTCGGGTGTGGGGGTCCGCGCGACGCTCGGCCGGGCGCGCGCCCTCGCACTGTATTCGAAGAGCCGATCGAATCGACGTCGTCCCTCCGACTTCGGTGCCCCGTCCCGGCCGCCGTACGGGCGGCGGCCGGGAAGCCGCCCGGGATCAGTCCAGCACCGGCAGCAGCTCCGGCAGGTGCCCGTCCGAGGCCAGCGCCGCGGCCTGCCGCTCGGCCGGCACCTCGCCGTACGTGGTGGTGCGCTGGCGGTGCGGGCGCCCCGCCGCCCCGGCGATCGCCTGGAGGTCGCGCACCGACTTGTGACTCCCGTACGCCGAGCCCGCCATCCGCGAGATGGTCTCCTCCATCAGCGTGCCGCCGAGGTCGTTGGCCCCCGAGCGGAGCATCTCGGCCGCGCCCTCGGCGCCCAGCTTGACCCAGCTGGTCTGGATGTTGGGGATGTGCGGGTGCAGCAGCAGCCGGGCCATCGCGACCACCGCGCGGTTGTCCCGGGCGCTCGGGCCGGGCCTGGCGATGCCGGCCAGGTAGACCGGGGCGTTGGTGTGGATGAACGGCAGGGTCACGAACTCGGTGAAACCGCCCGTCCGCTGCTGGATCTCCGCGAGCAGCCGCAGGTGGCCCAGCCAGTGCTCCGGGGTGTCCACGTGCCCGTACATCATCGTGGACGAGGAGCGGATGCCCAGCTCGTGCGCGGTGGTGACCACCTCGACCCAGGTGGCGGCCGGCAGCTTGCCCTTGGTGAGCACCCAGCGGACCTCGTCGTCCAGGATCTCGGCGGCCGTGCCCGGGATGGTGTCCAGGCCGGACTCCTTGGCCCGCTGCAGCCAGTCCCGGACCGACAGCCCGGTGCGGGTCGCGCCGTTGACCACCTCCATCGGCGAGAAGGCGTGCACGTGGATGCCGGGCACCCGCTCCTTCACCGCGCGGGCGATGTCGAAGTAGGCGGTGCCGGGCAGGTCCGGGTGGATGCCGCCCTGCATGCAGACCTCGGTGGCGCCCACCTCCCAGGCCTGCGCGGCCCGGTCGGCGACCTGCTCCAGGGAGAGGGTGTAGGCGTCCGCGTCGGTGCGGCGCTGGGCGAAGGCGCAGAAGCGGCAGCCGGTGTAGCAGACGTTGGTGAAGTTGATGTTCCGGGTGACGCAGTAGGTGACGTCGTCCCCGACGGCGTCCCGGCGCACCGAGTCGGCGATCCGGCACAGCGCGTCCAGGGCCGGACCGTCCGCGTGGAACAGGGCCAGCGCCTGGTCGTCGGTCAGCCTCGTCGGGTCGTCCGCGGCCACCGCCAGGGCCTCCCGGAGGTCCCCGGCCAGCCGCTCGGGGGCGCCCTTCGCGAGCACCTGCTCGCGCAGCACCTCCCAGTCGCCGTACACGTCCTCGAAGTCGGCCCGGCGGTCGCCGGTGCGGCCCTCGGTGTCGATGGTGGCGTGCAGGTCGGTGCGCCCGTACGACTCCGGCAGGTCCTCGGGCTCCTGCCAGGGCAGGCCGCGGACGACCGCGTCCGGGTCGGCCAGGCCGGTGGCCGGGTCGGCCAGGGCGCGCACGTGCGGCAGCACCCGCGGGTCCAGCCAGGGCTCGCCGCGGCGCACGTACTCGGGGTAGACCGCGAGGCGCTCGCGCAGTGCGAAGCCGGCCGCCGCCGAGCGCTCGGCCAGCTGCTCGATCTGCGGCCACGGGCGCTCGGGGTTGACGTGGTCCGGGGTGAGCGGGGAGACCCCGCCCCAGTCGTCGATGCCGGCCGCGATCAGCCGCTCGTACTCGCCGTCCACCAGGTTCGGCGGGGCCTGGAGGCAGGCGGCCGGGCCCATCAGGTGCCGGGCCACCGCCACCGTGGCCACCAGCTCGTCCAGTTCGGCGTCCGGCATGCCGCGCATCGCGGTGTCCGGCTTGGCCCGGAAGTTCTGCAGGATCAGCTCCTGGACGCCGTGGTAGGCGCGGGAGACCTTGCGCAGCGCGAACAGCGACTCGGCGCGCTCCCGGTACGTCTCGCCGATGCCGATCAGCAGGCCGCTGGTGAACGGGACGGAGCTGCGCCCGGCGTCCTCCAGCACCCGCAGCCGGACGGCGGGCTCCTTGTCCGGGGAGCCGAAGTGCGGCCCGCCGGGCTCGCTCCACAGCCGGGTGGCGGTGGTCTCCAGCATCATGCCCATGGAGGCGGAGACCGGCTTGAGCCGCTGGAAGTCCGTCCAGCTCAGCACCCCGGGGTTGAGGTGCGGCAGCAGGCCGGTCTCCTCCAGGATGCGGATCGACATGGCGCGCACGTAGGCGATGGTGTCGTCGTAGCCGTGCGCGTCCAGCCACTCGCGGGCCTCGGGCCAACGGTCCTCGGGCTTGTCGCCGAGCGTGATCAGGGCTTCCTTGCAGCCGAGTTCGGCGCCCCGGCGGGCCACCTCCAGCACCTCGTCCGGGGACATGTACGCCCCCAGGCTTCGCCCGGGAGGTGCCCCCACCGTGGCCCGAGCCCGGCGGAGCCTGCCGGGGACGGTGGCGAACGTGCAGTAGTGGCACTTGTCGCGGCAGAGCCGGGTGAGCGGGATGAAGACGCTCTTGGAGTAGGTGATGACGCCGGGGCGGCCGGCCGCTTCGAGGCCGGCGTCCCGGACCCGCGCGGCACTGGAACAGAGGTCGAGCAGGTCCTCGCCTCTGGCCTGGAGCAGCACGGCGGCCTCGGTCACGTCGAGGGCGACGCCGTCCCGGGCGCGGCGCAGGGCGCGGCGCATCGCGTTCGCGGTCGGCGGGGTGCTGGCGTCCGTGGCGGTTCCGTCCATGGCGCGACCCTACGCCAGCGATGGGACCCAGGGTGGATCCAACCCTGAGGCCGTCTCAGGGTCGGTGTACCCAAGAAGGCCACCCCGATCTGCCCCCACAGGGCGATGACGGCGGCGGCGCGGCGGCCTCTAATGGAGGAGCAGGAGCAAACACACGCGGACGCGGAGGAGTTGAGGACGCCATGACCAATGAGAAGGCGGCGGGGGACGATCTGGACGGCGGCGTGCCGTACCGCTCCCGGCGACGCGTCCTGATGCGCGCCGGGGTGCCGGTGGCGGTGGTCGCGGTGATCGCCGCCGGGGTGGGGCTGGTCCCGGCGCTGGCTGCCGACGGCGCGCCCGACCTGCCGGCGCTGACGGCGGAGCAACTGGTCGCCAAGGTGCTCGGCTCCGAGACGCAGGCGCTGTCCGGGACGGTCTCGATCAGCACCGACCTCGGTGTGCCCGGCCAGCTGCTGGGCGCGGCCGGCGGGGCGGTCGGCGGGCACGGCGGCGACAGCCAGGGCTCCGCCGCGGACCCGAAGTCCAAGCTGCTCGGCCTGCTCGGTGGGGACCAGACGCTGCGGATCGCGGTGGACGGCCCGGACCGCCAGCGGGTGGACGTGCTGGAGAAGATGGCCGGCTACAGCCTGGTCCGCAACGGTGACCAGGCCTGGGCCTGGGACAGCTCGTCCAACACCGCGGTGCACATGACCGGGCGGGCCGCCGGCGAGCAGCACGCCAAGGCGCCGCTGTCCGAGCTGCCGACCACCCCGCAGGAGGCCGCCAAGCAGTTCCTGGCCGAGAGCGCCGGCACCACCTCGGTGACCGTCGCGGAGACGGCCAAGGTGGCGGGGCAGAACGCCTACCAGCTGAGCGTGAAGCCCACCCAGTCCGGTTCGACCCTCGCCGAGGTCCGGATCGCGGTGGCCGCCGACAACGGGGTGCCGCTGTCGGTGGCGGTGAAGTCCGTCGACGGCAGCACCGTGCTGAACGTCCGCTTCACCCAGGTCTCCTTCGCCAAGCCGGCCGACAAGACCTTCGACTTCACCGCCCCCGCGGGCGCCAAGGTGACGGAGCAGAAGGCGGACGGCGCGGCCAAGGGCGCGCCGGGCGAGGCCCGGGAGCACCGGGGCACCGGGGCGCCCGGGGGCGTCAACGTGATCGGCGAGGGCTGGACGACGGTCGTCTCCACCCGGCTGCCCAGCGCGGTGGACGCGGCGCCGAAGGGCGACGCCAAGGGCGGCAAGCACGGCGGCCACGGGGACAAGGCGGCGCAGTCGCTGAACCCGCAGGCCATGGTGAAGTCGCTCGGCAAGCCGGTCGACGGCGGCACCCTGGTGAGCACCAAGGTGCTCAACGTCCTGCTGACCGACGACGGCCGGGTCCTGGCCGGCGCGGTGACCCTGCCGGTCCTCCAGCACGCCGCTGGGGTGAACTGACGGATGACCAAGGCTCCCGTAACGGGGGACGTTACGGAGCCGGCCGGGGGTACGGGCGCGGAACCGCGCCCGTACCCCGCGCCCGTTCCACCCGCCTCCCCCGCCTCCCCTGCCTCTCGCGACGCCGCCTCTCCCGATGCCGCCCCTCGTGAGGCCGCCGACCCGCCCGGTTCCGGCACCGACGACGTCATCCGGACCCGCGGCCTGACCAAGCGCTTCCGCAGCGGCCAACTCGCCGTGGACGGCCTGGACCTGGCCGTGCCGCGCGGCTCCGTCTTCGGCTTCCTGGGCCCCAACGGCTCCGGCAAGACCACCACCATCCGCATGCTGATGGGCCTGATCGCCCCCACCTCGGGCGTGGCCACCGTCCTCGGCGAGTCGATGCCGCAGTCCGTCGCCACCGTGCTGCCCCGGGTGGGTGCGCTGATCGAGGGCCCGGCCCTGTACGGCTTCCTCTCCGGACGGGACAACCTGGTGCGCTTCGACGCCGCCGACCCGACCGCCGACCCCCGCACCCGCCGGCAGCGGGTCGACACGGCGCTGGAGCGGGTCGGCCTGAGCGCCGCGGCGGGCAAGAAGGCCCGCGCGTACTCGCTGGGCATGAAGCAGCGCCTGGGCCTGGCCTCCGCCCTGCTCCAGCCGCGCGAGCTGCTGGTGCTGGACGAGCCGACCAACGGGCTGGACCCGCAGGGCATGCGGGAGATCCGGGCGCTGGTCCGGGAGGTCGCGGCGGAGGGCACCACGGTGTTCCTCTCCTCGCACCTGCTGGACGAGATCGAGCAGGTCTGCACCCACGCCGCGGTGATGTCCCGGGGCCGGCTGGTGGTGCAGGGCACCGTCGCCGAGCTGGCCGCCCGGGCGCAGGGCCGGCTGGTGGTCCGCACCCCGGACGTGGCGCGGGCCGCGGAGGTGCTGGCGGCCCACCGGGTCACCGCCCTGGTGCCCGGCGAGGACCGGGTGGACGGCGAACCGGGCGTCCTGGATGAGGAGGCGCTGCCCAGGCTGTGCGCGGCGCTGGTCGAGGCCGGGGTGCGGGTGCACGGCTTCGGGCTGGAGCGGGGCACGTTGGAGGACGCCTTCGTGGCGCTGACCGGGGAGGGCTTCGATGTCGCGGGCTGAGGCGCTGTCGCAGGCGCAGAGGCCGTCGCAGGCCGGGACGCCGCCGACCGGCACCGGCCGGCGGCCGCAGACGGCGGCCGGGTTCCTGGCGCTGTTCCGCAGCGAGCTGCACCTGACCTTCCGCCGGATGCGCACCAAGGTGCTGCTGGGCATCCTGGCGGCGCTGCCGATCCTGATCGGCGTGGTGATCAAGCTCAACACGGACAGCCCGCACGAGGGCGGCGGCGGTCCGAGCTTCATCGCACAGACGACGCAGAACGGGCTCTTCCTGGTCTTCACCGCCCTCGCGGTGGCCCTGCCGGTCTTCCTGCCGATGACGGTGGGCGTGGTCGCCGGGGACTCGGTGGCGGGCGAGGCGGCCGCCGGGACGCTGCGCTACCTGCTGGTCGCCCCGGCCGGGCGGACCAGGCTGCTGGCCGCCAAGTTCACCGCCGGACTGGTGTTCTGCCTGGCCGCCACGGCGGCGGTCGCGGTGACGGCACTGGCCGCGGGCGCCGCGCTCTTCCCGCTCGGCCGGGTCACGCTGATCTCCGGGGACACCATCGGCCTCGGCGACGCGCTGCTGCGCGCCCTGCTGGTGGCCCTGGTGGTCGCGGCCTCGCTGGCCGGGCTGGTGGCGATCGGGCTGTTCGTCTCCACGCTCACCGGCAGCGGCATCGCGGCGATGGCCGCCACCGTCGGGCTGGTGATCACCGTCCAGATCATGGACGCCTTCCCGCAGCTGCACGCCATCAGCCCGTTCCTGTTCTCCCACTACTGGCCGAGCTTCGCGGACCTGCTGCGGGCACCGATGCACTGGGACGGCGTGCTGAAGGACCTCGGCCTCCAGGCCGCCTACGTCGCCGTGTTCGGCTCGGCGGCCTGGTCCCGCTTCACCAGCCGGGACATCAGCGCGTGACGGCCTCGCGGGCGGCCGCCTCCGCGGGTGCGGGCTGCGGCCGTGCCGCGGCCCGCGCCGCGCGGTCGGCCCGCACCTGGCGCAGCGCGTCCCAGGTGAGCACCGCGAGCGCGGCCCAGACCAGGCCGAAGCCGGCCCAGCGGGCGGGCGGCATGGACTCGTGGAACACCGCGACGCCGATCAGGAACTGGAACACCGGCGCCAGGTACTGGAGCAGCCCGAGCACGGTCAGCGGCACCCGGACGGCGGCCGCGCCGAAGAACAGCAGCGGGATCGCGGTGATCACCCCGCTGAGCATCAGCAGCCCGGAGTGCCCCCAGCCGTACGAGCCGGCCACGGTGTGCCCGAAGGTGCCGCGCCCGGAGACCTCCAGGTAGACCAGGTAGCCGAGGGCGAACGGGAACATGAAGGCGCTCTCGGCCGCCAGGCTCTCCAGCCCGCTCAGCCCGACCTGCTTCTTCAGCAGTCCGTAGGTGGCGAAGGAGAGCGCCAGGGTGAGCGCGATCCAGGGCAGCTGCCCGTACGCGACGGTCAGCACGGCGACGGCGGCCGCGCCGATGCCCACCGCCGTCCACTGCGCGCTGCGCAGCCGCTCCTTGAGCACCAGGACGCCGAAGGCGATGGTGACCAGGGGGTTGATGAAGTAGCCGAGGCTGGTCTCGACCACGTGCCCGGCATTGACGGCCCAGATGTAGACGCCCCAGTTCACCGAGATCACGGTGGCCGCCCCGGCCAGCATGGCGAGCCGGCGGGGCTGGCGCAGCAGCGGGCGTATCCAGCCCCAGTGCCGCTGGGCGATCAGCAGCAGGACGACCGCGACCAGGGACCAGACCATCCGGTTGGCCAGGATGTCGTCGGCGGCACCCGGTTCCAGCAGCGGCCAGAACAGCGGGAAGAGTCCCCAGATGCCGTAGGCGGCGACGCCGTACCAGAGTCCCCGGCCGTTGTCCTGCTGGTCTGTGTCCGCCATGGCCGAGTGTCCTCCCGCGCGCGTGTGTCGAGGCGACGGTAGCGGGCGGGAGGGGCGACTGTCATCTCCGTTTTCGGATTTTGGTCATGACATTGCTTGAGTGCCGGACACGTCCGGCGCCTCCGGGGCCCGGAGCTGCGACGTTCCGGAGTCCACGGCCGCGACCGCTCAGGGGTCCGGGGGACGCGACCGCTCAGGGGTCCGGGGGGCGCGGCGGCTCAGGAGTCCGGGGGGCGCGGCGGCCAAGGAGCCCCGGGGTCGCGGCGGCCAAGGAGTCTCGGGGTCGCGGCGGCTCAGGCGTTCAGGGCCGCACGGACGGACTCGGCCAGCGGGACGGTCGGACGGCCGATCAGCCGGGCCAGGTCGCCCGGGGTGCCGGCCAGCTCGCCGCGCGCGATGCCCGCGTCCACGTCCACCAGGACCTCGGCGAAGCCCTGCGGCAGGCCCGCGCCGACCAGGGCGTCCAGGTGCTCGGCCGGGGTGACGTCCCGGTGCTCGACCGGCCTGCCGGAGGCCTGCGCCAGCTCGGCGGCCAGCTCGGGCAGGCTCCAGGCGGCGTCTCCGCTCAGCTCGTACACGGCGTTCCCGCGGTCGTCCTTCGCGGTCAGGACCGCGACCGCGGCGTCCGCGTAGTCCCGGCGCGGGGCGGTGGCGATCCGGCCCTCCCCGGCGCTGCCGAGCACCACGCCGCGCGCCACCGTGCCGGCCGCGTCGCCCAGGTAGTTCTCGGTGTACCAGCCGTTGCGCAGGAACGCGTACGGCAGACCGGAGGCGAGGATCAGCTCCTCGGTCGCCTTGTGCTCGTCGGCCAGCCGGAAGGTGGCCGCGCCGGGCGCGCTGGTGTAGGCGAGCAGCGCGACCCCGGCGGCCTTGGCGGCCTCCACCACGGCCCGGTGCTGCGGGATCCGGCGGCCGACCTCGCTGCCCGAGATCAGCAGCACCCGGTCGCCCCCGGCGAAGGCACCGGCCAGGGTCTCCGGCCTGTCGTAGTCGACCACCCGGACGGCCACACCGCGTGCGGCCAGGTCGGCGGCCTTCTCGGCGGAGCGGACGGCGACGGCCACCTCGCTCGCGGGGACCTCGGCCAGCAGGCCCTCGACGACGAGACGGCCGAGCTGGCCGGTGGCACCGGTGACGACGTACATGGTGGGCTCCTCAGGGATGGTGAAGCGGTTCTGACCTCGAAACTCACCCTAGAGATGGCACTAACCTTTCGAAAGTACGCACTTCAAAGTAGGGTACTGACATGAAGGTAAGCGAGCTGAAGCCCGGCGGGCTGCCTCCCGCCGACGTCTTCGACCGGATGTGTCCCTCCCGGGGCGTGCTGGAGCACGTCACCAGCCGTTGGGGCGTGCTGGTGCTGGGCGCGCTGAACGAGCGCGGCTACCGGTTCAGCGAGCTGCGCCGCAAGGTCACCGGAGTCAGCGAGAAGATGCTCGCCCAGACCCTCCAGACGTTGGAGCGGGACGGCTTCGTGCTGCGCGAGGCGCACCCGGTGATCCCGCCGCGGGTCGACTACAGCCTCACCCCGCTGGGGCGGGAGGCGGCGGAGCTGGTCGCGGCACTGGCGCACTGGTCGGAGCGGCGGGTGCCGGAGGTCGAGGCGGCGCGCCAGGAGTACGACGGGCGGGCTACCGCCCTGCGATGAGGGCGTCGAGCCCGTCCAGGACCCGGGCCAGGCCGAAGGCGTAGGCGTGGTCCGGGCTGTACGCGCCGCCGTGCGCCTCACCGGCCGCGGCACCGACCCGCGCGGCGACCGGGTAGCGCTCGGGGTCGAAGACCCGGGCGAGCAGCCCGGCGTTGGCGGCCCACCACTGCTCGTCGGTCATCGCGCTGTCCTGCCGGGCGGCGCGCTCGTCGACGGCCATCCGGGCACAGGTCTGGACGAAGCCGAGCAGGTGGGCCAGCGCGGCGTCCAGGTCGACGTCGGACAGCCCGGTGCCCTCGAAGGCCCGCAGCTCGTACTCGTACTTGGCCATCAGGCCGGGCCCGAGCGGCGGGCGGCTGGTGGAGACGGTGGCGACCCACGGGTGGGCGCGGTGCAGCGCGCGGTTGTCGTCCGCGACGGCGGTGACCCGGGCCCGCCAGCCCTGGTCGGCGGGGGCGCTGCGGGGCATCGTGGCGTAGACGGTGTCCAGCATCAGGTCGAGCAGCTCGGCCTTGCCGGGCACGTAGGTGTAGAGCGCCATCGGGGAGAGCCCCAGCTCCTGCGCGACCCGGCGCATGGTGACGGCGTCCACGCCCTCGGCATCGGCGAGGGCGATCGCGGTGGCGGCGATCTCACCGGTCGAACGCGCCTGCCGGGGCCCGCGCCGGCCGGGCTTCTCCTCGGCGGTGAACCCCCAGAGCAGGGCGAGGGTGCGGGCCGGGTCTCCTGCGCTGCTGCGGTCGGTGGCCATGGGCCCATCGTTTCACGCACCGGCAGGGGGCCTTGACGGAGCGGACGGCTACCGTCTCCCCATGACCAGCCCGACCAACCCGCCCGGTCCGACCGGCCCCGAACCGCTCCCCGGGACGGACACCGCCCGGACCCTCCGCCCGCGGGTGACCTGCCGCCGCTGCCACCGGCCGCTGCACGACCCGGAGTCGCGGATGCTGCGGCTGGGCCCGGAGTGCCGGGACCCGGCGGAGCGGGTCGCACGGTTCGACGTCGACCAGGAGCCGCTGCCCGGGGTGGGGTAGGACGGCCCGGGGCGACCGCCCTCAGCCTCTGCCGAAGAGGCGGCGCAGGCGGCCGGGGCGGGGCTCGCCCGCAGGCTCCGGCTCCTCCGTCGCCCCCGGTCGGTCCGCCGTCCCCGGTCGGTCCGCCGTCCCCGGTCGGTCCGCCGTTTCCGGTTCGGTCTCCGCCCCGGCGTCGGCGGCGTCCTCCCGGGCCGTCAGGTGCCGGGCGAGCGCGCGGTCCTCGTCGGACATCCAGGGCGCGGCAAGCACCAGAGCGGACAGCGAGCGGAGGATCGTCACCACCCGGGTGCGGCGGGCCCTGGCGCCGTGGTGCAGCCGCTGCTGGAGCAGGGCGGCGACGTCGGCCCGGGTCCGCGGCTGGGTCCAGCCGATCGCGACCAGCGCGAAGCCGGCCGCCTCGACCACCCAGTCCTCCGGGCCGAGCAGCAGGTCGCGCAGCACGCGGCGGCGCTCGGAGCCCTCCCAGGGCTGGTCGGTGCGGTGGTGGGCGATGCCGAGGCAGGCGAAGACCTGGACGGCCCGCACCCAGAGCTCGGGCTGGTGGGCGAGCAGGGCGCGGCCGAGTTCGTCCTCGCGCGGCATCGGCGGGTGGACCAGGACGCCGAGCAGGTCGTCCAACGGCAGCCCGGCCAGCCGGACGGCGTGGTCGTAGGCGGCGGGGACGGTCGGCCAGAAGATCTCGGCGGTGGCGCGGACGAGTTCGGCGCTCTGCGGCGCGGGCGAGGCGACGGCCGGGCGCGGGTCGGTGCCGTCCCAGGCCCAGATCCGGATGGTGGGCTCGGTCAGCGGCAGCCGGGGGTCGGGCTCGCCGACGGCCTGGTAGCCGACGGTGGAGCGCGGCAGCGCGAGCCGGACGGCCAGCACCGAGCTGGGCGGCTCCACGGTGGAGGCCGTGCAGTCGATCTCGGTGTCGCGGTCGGTGCCGGAGGCGGCGAGCACCTGGTGCAGCACGTTGACGGTGGCCTCGGTGGCGCCGGAGACCAGGCCGAGCCAGGGCTCCCGGTGGCTCAGCCGCTCCAGCAGCTCCTGGGCGTACTCGTGCTCGGGGTGGGCGCGGTGGTGGTCGGCCAGGCCGAGCAGGTGGGCCGGGTCGCCGTCGAGGGCGTGGCGCAGCCCGTACCGGGCCGGGCCGGCCTTGGGGTGGTCGGGCTCGGCGGCGAGCACCCGGTCCAGCCAGGGCAGGCCCTCGGCGGGGCGGCCGAGGGCGCCGTACAGCTCGGCGACGTCGACGGCGAGGTAGCTGCTGGAGTCGTCGCGGTCGGGTGCGACCCTCGCCAGCTCGGCCTCCCAGACGGCGAGCGCCCGCTCCGGGCGGCCGGCCGAGCGCAGGGCGTTGCCGAGCATCACCGCGGGCAGGTAGCCGGGGGTCAACCGGTGGGCCCGCTCGGCGAGTTCGACGGCGCGGGCGGTGTCGCCGAGCCGACGGGTCAGACCGGAGGCCATCGCCAGCAGCGGCACGTGGTCGCCGTGGCGGGCCAGCACGGCCTGCACGAAGTCGTGGAACGGCCGTACGGCGTCGGCCGGTTCGGCCGGGAGCGGGTCGGGCAGCGCGCCGGTCGCGCGGGCCACCGCCTGGGCGACGGCGTCCGGGTCGACCAGGCCGGGCAGGTCCTCGCGGGCGAGCCAGGCGGCGTGCGCCCAGGGGCGGGCCGGCTCGTACTGGATGGCGGAGGCGAGCAGACCGACGGCGGTGTCCCAGTCCCCGGCGGCGGCCTCCACGTGGGCCCGGCAGGCCACCGTGCCGAGGTACACCCGGCCGTCCAGCGGGAACAGCTCGCGGGCCGCCGCCGGGCCGCCCGCCGCCGCGCACAACTCGGCCAGCGCCTCGTGCAGTTCGGGCAGCTGGGGATCGGCGAGTACCGCGTCGCAGAGGTGGTCGGCGGCGTGCCTCAGGTCGCCGGAGTGGATCGCCAGCCGGGCGACCGCGACCTCACCCTCGGCCGCCAGTCGCTCGTCGCCATCGTCGCCGCTTCGACCGCTCATTCGCCCCTGCTCCCCCGGTGGCCTCGCCCTGTTCCGTCCCGCTCCGCACGAGGCTATCCGGCGCGACCGACAGCCTCATGATCACCCCGGAGGCGGCCGTCGTCCAGCTCGTGGATCGGATACGACTCGTACGGGTGGTTTAGACCTCCGAGGGGCACGGCCGGCGGTCGGCGCCCACCACGATGTCCGAGGTTCTTCGCCGGCGAAGTGCCAACCCTGCCACCGGAATCGAGGACATCGATGAAGCTCTCGCGCACCCTGCCACTGGCGGCCTCCGCCGCCCTTCTGAGCACCCTCGCCATCGCCGGCCAGACCGCCCCGGCCTCCGCCGCCGGCTCCTTCGTGGTCAGCGAGTCCCAGTTCAACCAGATGTTCCCGGACCGGAGCGGCTTCTACACCTACAAGGGCCTGGTCGACGCCCTGAGCGCCTACCCGGAGTTCACCACCACCGGCAACGACGCCACCCGCAGGCGCGAGGCGGCGGCCTTCCTCGCCAACGTCAGCCACGAGACCGGCGGCCTGCGGTACGTCGTCGAGCAGAACACCGCCAACTACCCGCACTACTGCGACGCTTCGCAGCCGTACGGCTGTCCGGCCGGGCAGTCCGCGTACTACGGGCGCGGGCCGCTCCAGCTGAGCTGGAACTTCAACTACAAGGCGGCCGGCGACGCCCTGCACATCGACCTGCTGCACGACCCGTACAGGGCCGAGAAGGACCCGGCCGTCTCCTGGAAGACCGCCCTCTGGTTCTGGAACAGCCAGACCGGCGCCGGGCGGATGACCTCGCACGACGCCGTCGTCAACGACAAGGGCTTCGGCGAGACCATCCGCACCATCAACGGCGCCCTGGAGTGCGACGGCAAGAACCCGGACCAGCGCGACGACCGGATCAACCTGTTCAGGAAGTTCGTCGGCGCCCTGAAGACGGACGTCGGAGGCGGCAGCCTCTCCTGCTGACGGGGCCCTCGGCCCGGAGTGGGAAGTCGACCGGGCCGACTTCCCACTCCCTGTCAGTGCCGGCTGCTTCACTGGCGCCCTACGTCGAACGAAGGTGTGGCCGCGATGGGTGTGCTGACCGACTACTTCCGCGCGGCCGATGCGGCAACGGTCGTCCGGGCGCTGGAGCTCAGGGACGGCGGGCTGCCGCCGCTCGACGGCGACGGCTCCTCCGACGAGGCCTTCGACGGGGCCTTCGACGGGGTGGAGGCCAAGGGCGTCGATCCGGACGTCCTGCTCGGCCAGCTGGTGGCGGCCGCCCTCGGGGAGCCGTGGCGGGTCGACCTGGTGACGGAGACGGCGGTCTGGCCGACCACGCCGAAGCCCGGCCCGTCCGGGCCCGAGGACGAGGACGACCCGTGGGCGACGGGCCCGTGGGCCGCCGAGCTGGGCACCGCCGCCCGGGACGCACTCGCGGGGGTGCCCGACGAGCGCGTGCCGGAGGTCGTCGGACGGTGGGCCGAGGCGGAGGAGTGGGACGGCGCCGACCAGTCCGATCTGCTTCCGCTGGCCGAGGAGTTGATATCCCTCGCCCGGCGGGCGCGGGCGGCCGGCGAGCAGCTGTACTGCTGGATGAGCCTGTAGCGGCCCGAGGCTCAGCGGATCACCGGTGCGGCGCCGGTCGCGGCCAGCGAAAGCTCCCAGAGGCGGGCGGCCTCGTCGGGGTCGAGGGCGTACGGACGGACGCCGCCGTCGTCCATCGGGGTGTCCGGGCCGCAGAGCCGGGCGACCTCGCAGTCCTCCAGGTAGAGGCCGCCGCGGCCGTCGAGCAGCGGCGAGGTGGCCGCCCACAGACCGGTCGCGGCACCCTGGGAAGGAGTCTTGAAGCCCGCGCCGATCACCCTGCCCTGCGCGTCCACCCAGCCGCGCTCGACCTGCTCCTGCCGGGTCATCTCCCGCTGGAGCCCGGTGATGATCTTGCCCGGATGGAGCGCGAACGCCCGCCCGGTGCGGCGCACGGCGGGCGGGCGCCGGCGATATGCCGCGCTCGACGTGCAGTGGCTGGAGATCTGCATCAAGCTGCGCGAGTCCGGCATGCCGCTCGCCGACCTCCGCCACTTCGCCGAACTGGTACGGCAGGGACCGGGCAACGAAGCCGACCGGCTGCGGCTGCTGGACGTCCACCAGCAGCGCGTCGACGAGCGGATCCGGGCACTGGAGGAGTGCCGCTCGCTGATCGCCTGGAAGGCCGCCGTCTACGCCGACCACCTGGCTCGCGGCGAGGCCGCCGGGCTCTGGGACCCGACGGCGGGTTCGCCGGCGGACCCGCCGCCCGCTCCCCGTCAGTCGTCCTCGCCCTCCTCGTAGGGCGGGATGGTCCAGCGCAGCACCGTGCCGCCCGCGCCGTCGGCTTCGAGGGTGACCGGAAAGGCCTGGCCCCAGTCCCGCCCGCCGTGGTGCCGGAGCGAGTGGTCTCCCTGGCACCAGTCGATCCCGAGCACCCGGCAGCCACCCACCTCGATCACGCCGGCCTTCAGCGGGTGGTGCACGCCCGCCCGCCGGAAGCGGAGGTAGTCGACGTGCTTCTCCACCATGACGGCCACCCCCCTGCGCCACAGGCCGCCCCGCCAGGTGCTGAGCTCGGCCTCCAGCGCGACCGCCTCCGCCACCGGAAGGTCGAGCCACCCGTACGGTCCCTGGACGCCGCCGTGCTGGGGGATCCGCTCGCCACCGAACCGCGCGTGGGCGTCGTCCTCGTACCGGCCCCAGTAGGAGAGGTCGGCGAGCCCGTCGGCCGGCTCGTCCTCCAGCCCCGTCCACGCGTCCAGCCCCACGGCGTCGCCGACCACCATGCCGGACCGGTCGACCGGCAGGTCCCCGAGCAGCACCGGACCGTCCACGCCCTCGGGCCATGGCAGGCCGAGCTCGATCTCCAGGGTCGCGACGGTCGGCTCCTCGTCGAACACCGACGGTTCGGTGGTGGCCCGCACCGCCAGCGGGCGGTCGGCGGCGGCCGGTACGGCGACCGCCTCGCACTCCCCCTCCCGCAGGTGCCCGCCACCCGCCTTCGCCGCCGCCGCGGCCCGCCGCTGTACGCCCGGGTCCTGGAGCGCATGGGCCGGGCGGACGAGGCGATCCGGATGCTGGGCCAGGTCCTGCCCGTCGTCCCGCACGTCGCCTGGCTGTACGCCGACCTCCTCGCCGGCCAGGGCCGGATCGACCGGCTCCACGAGCTGGCCGCCGGCGAGCACGCGCAGCTCGCCCGGAACCGGTACGCGGAGGTGCTGGAGGAGCAGGGGCGGGTCCGGGAGGCCGAAGCCGTCCTGCGCGAGGCCCTCGAAGCGGACGGCCGGCACGCCCGTTGGCGCCTCATGACCTTCCTGGCCCGCCAGGGACGCCTCGACGAGGCCGTCGACGTCGGACGGCCCACGTACGAGCACGCCGAAGGGAACCTCCTCCTCCACGAGGCGATCGAACTGCTGATCAGGGCGGGCCGCCCGGAGCGGGCGCTGGAGCTCGTGGACGGCCTCGGCGCCGCGTACGTCGACGCGCATTGCGATGTACTGCGCCACACCCGGCTGCGCCTGCTCGCGAAGGCCGGGCGCTACGCCGAGGGCATCGCGGAGGCGCGGGCCCTGAGCGAGCGGGAGCCCGGCCAGTGGGACACCACGCTGGCCTGGCTGCTGGATCTGGACGGCCGGACGGACGAGGCCCTCGACCTGCTCCGGTCGTCCACCGAGCACGGGGCCCACCGAGCGGTTGCCGAGATCCTGAGCAGGCACGGCCGCTACGCCGAGGCCGTCGCCGCCATCCCCACGGTGCCCGCCCAGCGCGAGGCCTGGGAGCGGCGCTGAGACAGGAGGCCGCCGACCGGCCGGCCCGGATATTTCAGTGAGAGAAATATCCAGGTGCTCGGAGGCGTTGCGCCAGGCGTCGGCGCGGGAGGTCCGCGCGAGGCTGGAAGGAGTGCGGCGCCGTGCGCGTGGAGATCTGGAGCGACGTCAACTGTCCGTGGTGCTACGTCGGCAAGGCCCGGTTCGAGCAGGCGCTGGCGGCCTTCCCGCACCGCGAGGAGGTGGAGGTCGTCCACCGCTCCTTCGAGCTGGACCCGCGGGCGCCGCACGAGGCGCGTCCGGTCGTGCCGCTGCTCGCCGCCAAGTACGGGATGAGCCTGGAACAGGCCGAGGCGGCGGAGGCCCGGATCGCCGAGAACGCGCACGCCGAGGGCCTGCCGTACCTGCGCGAGGGGCGCGACGCCGCGAACTCCTTCGACATGCACCGCCTGCTGCACTTCGCCAAGGAGCACGGCCGCCAGGGGCAGCTGCTGGACGCGCTGTACCGGGCGAACTTCGCCGAGGAGCGCTCGGCCTTCGAGGCGGGCCGCCTGGTCGAGCTGGCCGTCGAGGCCGGGCTGGACGGCGAGGCGGCCGCGGCCGTCCTGGCCGACCCGGAGGCCCACGCGGAGGCGGTGCGCGAGGACGAGACCACGGCAACCGCCATGGGGGCGACGGGCGTGCCGTTCTTCGTCCTGGACCGGCGGCTGGGCGTCTCCGGCGCCCAGCCCGCGGAAACGTTCACCCGGGCGCTGGAGCAGGCCTGGGAGAGCCGGGTCGCCCTGCCGCTGACGCCGCTCGCGCCGAAGGAATGAGGCGTGCGGCAGCAGGAAGCCGGACGGGCCGACTTCCGTGCTAGCGGTCGAGGGAGTCGAGGAACTCCGGCCGCAGCCGCCAAGGGCTGCCGTCCTCCGTCTCGACGTGGTACACGGGCCCGACGTGGCCGCCGTCCCGGTCGTCGGCCACGATGACGCATTCAAGGACCACGCCCCGGGTGCCCACGATCGTCTCGCCCAGGTGGCCGAGTTCGGGGCGCGGCGGGTCCGGGGTGGTCAGCGCCACCCGCTCGCCGCGGGCAAACGTGGCCTCGTCGGGCCAGGGAGTCGTCACACCAGCAGGTTACGGGCCCTGCCCGACTGACCTGGACTCGGCAACTGCTGTCGGGCTTGCGGAAGTCACCCCCGCACGAACCCGTGGCTCCGCTCCACCTTCGCCACGTGCAGCGTGTAGCGCTGGTACCACTCGGCCTGCCCGCGCCGCTGCGCCGCGCGGTGCTCGGCATTGGTCCGCCACTCCGTGAGGGCGTCGGCGTCACGGAAGTACGCGACGGTGATGGCCAGCCCGCCAGGAGTCTGCGCGTAGTCCATCCCCAGGTACCCAGGGATGCCCTTCACCAGGTCTTCCATGCGTTCGTTGGTCTCGCTGTAGCCGCTCTGGTCCTGGGTTCGCACCGCAGTGAAGACAGCCGCGTAGTAGGGGGGTTCATAGGCCTCGACGGGCACGACAGGCGCTTGCGCATCATTGCTCACGACGTCACCGTAAGGCGGGGCGCACCTGACGATCCAACGTCTTTGCCGAACGGGATCCACAAGGGATCCAGCTCTTTGCCAAACCGTCGGAGCTCCTCCGCCGGGGAACACCGGGGCGAACGTCGACCGGTGCGGCACTAGTCGTAGAAGAACTGGCGGAGGTCCTCGACCGAGCCCGGGCCGAACAGGAAGGCCTCGAAACCGGCGACCGCACGGGGCGGTGGCGGCCCGTCAGCGCCGAGCCGCCGCAGCCAGGTCTCACCCTGCTCCCCCACCGCATGGACGGCGGAGAGCAGTTCGGCCATCCCCGCGGGCCGCGGCGGGGTCACCCCGGTGACGGGGACGAGTTCCCAGCCGCCGGCCCGGGCGGCGAGCCGGAGCACGCCCGCCCAGGTGGCGATGCGGCAGAGCCGGTTGCGCAGGGGCAGTTCGACGGACGGATCCAGGTAGCCGAGTCCGACGGTCGCGGCGGCGAGGTCGTCCATCACCTGGCGCTCGACGGGGCTGCGGATCCAACGGCCGTCCTGGGCCTCCTCGATGGCGGCGTGCCACCACTCCCAGGTGCTGTCGAGGCGGGTCGTGAACTCGCCCGTGCGGTCGGGCTCGGGCGCGTTCTGAGTCGAGATCACGAGATCGATCACTTTCGCTTCAGGGCGGTGCCGGTGCTGTCCCATCGCTCTCGGGCCCGGCCGGGCCGCGACGGCCCGGCCGGCCCTCCCGTGATCTCCTCAGGCGGTCCCGCCCAGGACGGAGTCGAGACGGTTCAGGACGTGGGGCCAGCCCTTGCCCATGCCGTCGTACGCCTGTCGGCCCATCGGGGAGTCGAGGTCGAAGCCCGCGTGGACGAGGACGAGGCGGGTGCCCCCACCCTCCGGGTGCAGCGTCCAGGTGATGGTGGTGTCGAGCGAGCCCTCGGCGAACCGATAGGCCAGCAGCCGCTGGTCGTCCACCTCGGTCACCTCGCAGGGCTGGCTGCCGAAGTTGCCCATGTCGAGGGTGAAGCGGTGCCCGACGACGGGCTTGATGTCGCCGGCGGCCCACCAGCGGGCGTGGAGGTCAGGGTCGGTCAGGGCCTTCCACACCGCCGCCGGCGGGTGGGGCAGGAACTTCTCGCAGGTGATGGTGTTGTTCTCGGTCATGTCCCGTTGTCTTCGTCCAGAAGGTCGGACAGCGCGTCCAGGCGCTGCTTCCAGTAGTGCTCGAACGGATGCAGCCACTCGCTCACCTCGGCCAACCGTGCCGGTTCGAGGTGGTGGAAGCGGTGTCGGCCACGTGGCTCCTCGCGCACCAGCCCGACGGCACGGAGCACCGCCAGGTGCTCGGAGACCGCGGGCCTCCCGAGCTCGAACATCCCGGCCAGTTCCCCTGTGGAGCGAGGGCCTTCTCGCAGACTTTCGAGCAGTCTGCGACGCACTGGGTTGGCCAGCGCGCCGAACACGTCCGTTGGCATGACACCAGTATGCGTCGGAAATTTCCGACGCGTCAAGAACCTCCGACGCGTCCGGGGACTGGGGACAGTCACCTGCCCGCCACGCCCGGCCCGCTGCCGGCCCGGAAATGCGAAGAACCCCCATCCGGGTCCCGGATGGGGGTTCTTCTGAAGAATTGTTCGGCGGCGTCCTACTCTCCCACAGGGTCC